>JAEULW010000043.1 GCA_016793505.1 Methylobacteriaceae bacterium
CGCTCGGGCTTCGAGGAGATGAAGGCCTCGCCCTGGGAGAAGGAGGACGCGATGCACGAGGGCATCCCGATCCTCAACTACATGGTGCCCAAGAGCTTCGAGCACGACAACGGCAAGCTCGTGGCGATGGTGTTCGAGAAGGTGCGCGCCGTCTACGACGACAAGGGCCGGCGCTCGCTGCTGCCCTCAGGCGAGCCAGACCAGCGCGTCGAATGCGACGAGGTTCTGGTCGCCGTCGGCCAGGAGAACGCCTATCCCTGGATCGAGCGCGATCTCGGCATCGCCTTCGACAAATGGGACATGCCGGTCGTCGACAAGGTCAGCATGGCCTCGACGCGCCGCGACGTGTTCTTCGGCGGCGACGCCGCCTTCGGCCCGAAGAACATCATCTGGGCCGTCGCCCATGGCCACGCCGCGGCGATCTCGATCGACCGGCTGTGCCATGGCCTCGACGTCGCCGAGCGCCCGCCCGCCGGCCACACGCTGGTCAGCCAGAAGATGGGCATCCACGAGTGGACGTACGACAACGCCATCTCGCCCCAGGCGCGGCTCAAGGTGCCGCTGCTCGACAACGCCGTGGCGCTGAAGAACATCAAGCTCGAGGTCGAACTCGGTTTCGACGTGCAGCGCGCCTGGGAAGAGGCGCAGCGCTGCCTCAATTGCGACGTGCAGACCATCTTCACGCGGCCGCTGTGCATCGAATGCGACGCCTGCGTCGACATCTGCCCGATGGATTGCATCACCTTCACGGGCGACGGCGAGGAAGCCGAGCTGCGCAAGCGCCTCAAGGCGCCGGCCGGCAATCTCGACCAGGATCTCTACGTCTCCGACGCGCTCAAGACCGGGCGCGTCATGGTCAAGGACGAGGACGTCTGCCTGCATTGCGGCCTGTGCGCCGAGCGCTGCCCCACCGGCGCCTGGGACATGCAGAAATTCGCCCTCTCTCTGCCGCGCGCAGGTGCTTCATGCCGATCGTGAGCGTCAACGATTTCGTCGTCCGGTTCGCCAACGTCAACGGATCGGGCTCGGCCTCCGCCAACCAGATGTTCGCCCGAGGCGTGATGCGCATGGGCGTGCCGGTGGCGACGCGCAACATCTTCCCCTCGAATATCCAGGGACTGCCGACCTGGTTCGAGGTGCGCGTCTCCGGCCATGGCTGGCTCGGCGCGCGCGGCGGCGCCGATCTCGTCGTCGCCATGAACCCGCAGACCTTCGACAAGGACGTCGCCTCGATCGATCCGGGCGGCTACCTCTTCTACGACAATTCGCGCGCCATCCCGGCCTCGAAGTTCCGCGACGACATCGTCGTCATCGGCGTGCCGCTCACCGAGATCTGCAACCGCGAATACACCGACACGCGCCAGCGCCAGCTGTTCAAGAACATCGTCTGCGTCGGCGCGCTCTGCGCGCTGCTCGACATGGAGGTCGCCGTCTTCGAGACGCTGCTCTCCGAGCAGTTCGCCGGCAAGGACAAGCTGATCGCCGCCAATCACAAGGCGCTGCGCATCGGCCATGACTGGGCGAAGACGCATCTGAAATGCCCGATCGGCCTGACCGTGCGCCGCGCCGACGCGATCGGCGACCGCATCTATGTCGAGGGCAACTCCGCCGCCGCGCTCGGCGCGGTCTACGGCGGGGCGACGGTCTGCGCCTGGTATCCGCTCACCCCCTCGACCTCGCTCGCCGAGGCCTTCACCTCCTGGTGCCGCAAGCTGCGCATCGAGCCGCAGACCGGCGCCAAGCGCTACGCGATCATCCAGGCCGAGGACGAACTCGCCTCGATCGGCGTCGTCGTCGGCGCCGGCTGGAACGGTTCGCGCGCCTTCACCGCCACCTCCGGCCCCGGCGTCTCGTTGATGCAGGAATTTCTCGGCCTCGCCTATTTCGCCGAGATCCCTTGCGTGATCTTCAACATCCAGCGCGGCGGCCCGTCGACCGGCATGCCGACGCGCACGCAGCAGTCGGACGTCATGTCCTGCGCCTACGCCTCGCATGGCGACACCAAGCATGTGCTGATCTTCCCGCGCGATCCGGGCGAGGCCTTCGAATTCGGCGCCCGCGCCTTCGATCTCGCCGACCGGCTGCAGACGCCGATCTTCGTGATGATGGATCTCGACATCGGCATGAATTCGAGCCTCACCGCGCCCTTCGCCTGGGACGGAACGCGCAAGCTCGACCGCGGCAAGGTGATGACCGAGGCCGATCTCGACTCGGGCCGCGACTTCGGCCGCTATCTCGACGTCGACGGCGACGGCATCCCCTATCGCACCTATCCCGGCACGCATCCGACGCGCGGCTCCTTCTTCACCCGCGGCACCTCGCGCGACGCCTACGCCCGCTACACCGAGGAAGGCCGGCCCTATTTCGAGAACATGGAGCGGCTGCTGAAGAAGTTCGAGACGGCGAAGTCGCACGTCCCCGGACCGATCGTGCAGCGCGCCCGCAAGGCGACGAAGCTCGGCGTCATCCATTACGGCTCGACCGCCGCGGCGATGGACGAGGCCGCCGTCATGCTCGCCGAACGCGGCGTCGACGTCGACGTGATGCGCGTGCGCGGCTTCCCCTTCTGCGACGAGGTGGTCGATTTCGTCGAGGCGCATGACCGCGTCTTCGTCGTCGAGCAGAATCGCGACGCCCAGTTGCGCAGCCTGATGCTGATCGAGCACGGCCTCGATCCGCACAAGCTGACGCCCGTCCTTCACTATGACGGCTCGCCCATCACCGCCCGCTTCATCGCCCGCGCCATCGGCGATCTCGTCCAGCCCAAGGCCAAGGTCCGGGAGAAGGCCCTGTCATGACCTATCTCGCCAAGCCCAAGTTCCATCATCCCGCGCTCGAGACCAATGCGCTCGGCCTGACGCATCGCGACTACGAGGGCTCGATCTCGACGCTCTGCGCCGGTTGCGGCCACGACTCGATCTCCTCGGCCATCATGCAGGCCTGTTTCGAGCTGAGCCTGCCGCCGCACCGCATCGCCAAACTGTCGGGCATCGGCTGCTCGTCGAAGACGCCGACTTACTTCCTCGGCAATGCGCACGGCTTCAACTCCGTGCACGGGCGCATGCCCTCGGTGCTCACCGGCGCCAACCTCGCCAATCGCGAGATGATCTATCTCGGCGTCTCCGGCGACGGCGATTCCGCCTCGATCGGCTTCGGCCAGTTCGCCCATTCGATCCGGCGCGGCGTCAACATGGTCTACATCGTCGCCAACAACGGCGTTTACGGACTGACCAAGGGCCAGTTCTCGGCCACCGCCGACAAGGGGGCCAAGGCCAAGAAGGGCGCGATCAATTCCGATTCGCCGATCGATCTTGTCGCCATGGCGCTGCAGCTCGGCGCCACCTTCGTCGCCCGCTCCTTCTCCGGCGACAAGGAGCAGCTCGTGCCGCTGATCCGCGCCGCCATCGAGCATCGCGGCCCGGCCTTCATCGATTGCATCTCGCCCTGCGTCGCCTTCAACAATCACGAGGGCTCGACCAAGAGCTTCGACTATGTGCGCGAGCACAACGAGGCGATCAACGCGCTCGACTTCGTCACCGAGCGCGCGCCGATCACCACGCAATACGCGCCGGGCGAGGTCCAGTCGGTTAAGCTGCATGACGGCTCGATCCTGCGTCTGCGCAAGATCGGCGCGGGCTATGACGTGCATGATCGCGTCGCCGCAATGGCCTATCTGCACGAGCGCGAACGCTCCGGCGAGATCGTCACGGGCCTCGTCTACATGGAGAGCGAGCCGGGCGATCTGCACGGCCATCTCGGCACCGTCGCGACGCCGCTGAACCGCCTCGGCGACGCCGAGCTGGTCCCCGGTCAGGCCGCGCTCGCCAAGATCAACGCGTCGCTGCGCTGAGCCGCTCCGCCGCTTCCGCCAACTCGCCTTCGCGCAGGAATGCGGCGAGCAGTTCGCCCATGCGATCGCGCGCCGCCTGTGACGTGAGGTTGTGGTCGGCGTCCGCCAGAATCTCCAGCCGTGTGTGCGGCAGACGCAGGAAGGCGCGCCCGCCCTCGCCCAGATGCGCGGCGAGTTCGTCGAGGCCGCCATCCTCCTCGCTGTAGACGAGCATGACGCGCGCGCCGCGCGCCGAGAGCCGGGCGAATTTGTGCGACACTGTATCGGTCGGCGCCGCGCCGATCGCCTTGACGCGATCGGCGGCGCGCGTCGCGGCGCGGCGCGTCAGCGCCCGGCCGATCGTGCGCAGATCGATGCCGCCGGTGACCAGCCGCCGCCACGTCTCGAGCCGCCAGATCTGCTGCCTGTAGAACGAGGTCGAGCGCGTCGCCTGCCGCGCCGCGATCGCCAGCGAGCGGCCCGGCGTCCACACGAACGTCTGCAGATTGCTCATCACGAGGCCGACGACGCGCCGCTCGCGCAGCGCCGAATGGAAAGCCAGATGCGCCCCGCTGCACGGCCCGACGAGGATCGCCTCGGCAAAGCCGCGTTCGGCGAGGAAGTCGAGCGCGGCGGCGACGTCGGCCTGCGGCGCGTCGGAATAGGGGATCTCGGCCGGCCGGTCGGCCCGCCGCGCGCTGTCGCCCAGTCCGGCGATGTCGAAACGCAGGCTCGTCCAGCCCTCGCGCGCCAGCGACCGCGCCTGATCGACCGTCTGTCGCGCCCAGCCGATGCGCGGATTGGCGCCGGCGTTGAGGAACACGACCGCCCGTCCGCGTCCGCCCTCGCGCGGCGAACAGACGACGCCGGCGAGCAGGCCCCCGTCGAAGGCGACGCCCTCCTCGCGGAAATGCCCGCCCTCCAGCAGCGCCGACGGCATGCGGCCCGACGCGCGGCGCGGCTGCGGCGCGGCGACGCGGCCGACCCAGTCGATGAGCGCCGCAAAAGTCTCGCGCGGCGGCGCCGCGAAGGTCGGCGACTCGACGAACGGCGCATAGTCCGCGAAATCGCGACGCTCGATCCGCGCGCCGAGCGCGTCGAGCCTGCCCGCGAGCCTGTCCGCCGCCTCGCTCGCCGCGGCGGCGAGGAAGACATGCGCCGGCGCCTCGCCGATCTTCGTCGCGTCGATCTCGCCGAGCGCCGCCAGCGTTGCCGCCGTCTCGCCGAATCCGGCGATGCGGATCGCGCCGTCGGCGTCGGCGGCGCCCTCGGTCAGTCCGGCGAAGGCGACGAGCTCGCGCCGATAGGCCCGGCCCGAGACGACCGGCGCCAGCAGGCCGATCGCCGCGACGCCGGCGATCCGCCCGCAG
>JAEULW010000045.1 GCA_016793505.1 Methylobacteriaceae bacterium
CTCGATCTCGCCGCCGAGCAGGGCGGCGACCCGCGTAAACGCGTCGAACAGCACGGGCGCCGCCACCTGCCGCGCCACGAGGCCCGGAACCGCGCCATTGTCGGCCCGCCCGAACCACACGCCGATGGTGAAACGCCGGTCGAAGCCGATGGCGATCGCGTCGCGATAGCCGTAGCTCGTGCCGGTCTTGTAGGCGATGCGCCCGCCCACCGCATTGGCCGGCGGCGGCGCGCCGCGCAGCACGTCGGCGACGTACCAGGCGGCGACGCGCTCGGCGACGGGCCGCGACAGCTCGGCGCGCGGCGCGTCGGCGCGCAGCCGCAGCGCCGGCGCGCCGTCGCCGCGCGCCAGCCCGACATAGAGGCGCGTCAGATCGGCGAGCGTCACGCCGACGCCGCCGAGTCCGACGGCGAGACCCGGCGCGGCGTCCTTCGAAACGGCGACCGTCGCGCCGGCGCTCTGCAGCCGCGCCAGAAAGTGCGACGGGCCGATCAGCGCCAGCAGTTCGACCGCCGGCACGTTGAGCGACAGCTGCAGGGCGCGGCGCGCCGTCACCGTGCCCTGGAACGACAGGTCGAAATTGTCCGGCTGCCAGGCGCCGTAACGCGCCGGCCGGTCGTCGACCACCGTCTCGGGATGCGCCAGTCCGTTCTCGAACGCCATCGCGTAGATGAACGGCTTCAGCGCCGAGCCGGGCGAGCGCACCGCCTGCGTCATGTCCATGGCGCCGGCGCGCGCGTCGGAAAAATAGTCGACGCCGCCGACATGCGCGCGCACCTCGCCGGTGGCGTTGTCGACGACGAGGAGCGCCGCGTTGAGCTTGTCGCCGAGCCGGTCCGTCGTCTCGCGCGCCAGCTGTTCGAGACTCGCCTGCAGCCGCGCGTCGATCGTCGTGGCGATGGCGAGCGCCTGCGGCGCGGCCTTCTGCAGCGACTCGGCCGCATGCGCCGCCAGCATCGGCCCGCCGCGCCGCGTGCGTGGGACGGGCTCGGCCTTCGCCTGAGTCGCCTCCTGCGGCGTCAGCAGGCCGCGCGCCACGGCGACGTCGAGCACGCGGTCGCGCGCCCGCCGCGCGGCCTCGGGAAAGCGGTCGGGCCGGCGCGTCTCGGGCGATTGCGGCAGCGCGACGAGCAGCGCCGCCTCGGCGTGGCTCAGCCGTTTCGGCTCCTTGCCGAACCAGGCGAAGCTCGCCGCCCGCAACCCCTCGAGATTGCCGCCATAGGGCGCGAGCGCCAGATACACGTCGAGAATCTCGCGCTTCGACAGTCGTGCCTCGAGCTGCCAGGCGCGCGTGATCTGCCGCGCCTTGGCGAAAAGCGTGCGCTCCTCGCGCGGCTCGAGCAGGCGCGCCGCCTGCATCGTCAGCGTCGAGCCGCCGGAGACGACGCGGCCGCTCAGCGCCATCTGCCACAGCGCGCGCGCCATCGCCCGCGCGTCGACGCCGCCATGCGCGGCGAAGCGCCGGTCCTCATAGGCCTGCAGCAGGGCGAGCATGCGCGGATCGACATCCTCGCTCGTCACCGGCAGGCGCCAGCGCCCGTCCTCAGTCGTGAAGGCGCGCAGCAGCCGGCCATGGCGGTCGACGACGGTCGGCGAGGCGCGCGGCACGCCGGTCAGATCGAGCGGCCCGAGATGGGCGAGCCAGGCCTGCCATCCCGCCGCGAGCGCCATGGCCGCCGCCGTGAAGGCCGCGGCGGCGATCAGTCTGCGGCGCGCGCGCGGCCGGTCGCTCATGGCGCGGCGGTGACCTCGAACGTCCCGAACGCCGTGCGGCCGAAGCGCTCGGGGCGATACATGTCCTCCACCACCGCCGGCGGCAGCACGTAGCGCCCGGGCGCCACGGCGCGCACGACATAGGCGACGCTGAAGAAGGCGGACTGGCGCGACTGACGGTCGAACGCGGCGACGAAGCGATCGTCGCGATACTCCGTATGCGCCGGATCGACCTCCTGCTTCAGCCAGTCCAGCCCTTCGAGCGAGCCGCCCTCGACGAGCTTGGGATTGTCGATCTCGAGCCCGGCCGGCAGCTTGTCGACCAGCAGCAGCCGCGCATAGCGCGCCTCGCTCTCGGTCACCTTGAGGACGACGACGAGACGCTCGTTCTGCTTGACCGTCTGTCCCTCGAGCTTCTGCCCGCCGAGGCGGTAGAAGCTGCGCTCGACCTTGTAGCCCTGCTCGGCCGCCGGCTCCGGCACGATCGGATTGCCCGATGTTGTGACGACGAGATGCGCCGGCGCCGCGCCGCGATTGACCAGCGTCACGCTGCGCGTCTCGAGATCGACGTCGCGATACGCGCGGGCGAACTGGCCCTGATGCGGCTGCCCGTCGACGGTGAGCTGCAGCGCGCCCGAGGCCTTGGCGAGCGCTTGCGCGGCGAGCACCAGCCACACCTTCTCCTGCGTGCTGGTGTAGGGCTGGTCGGCGGTCGCCTCCTCGACGATCTGGTTGGCGCGCATCAACGCTGCGCCCGGCTGCGCCTCGCCGCCGGCCTCGGCGATCAGCGCCAGCGCGCCGGCGCCGTCGCGCAGCTTCGAACCGTAGTCGGAGCGCGAGACGCGCGCCTCGCGCACTTGCGCGAGCTGCTCCACGGCCTGCTGGAAAATCCCGCCGGCCCGCGTCCTGTCGCCGAGCATCGCCAGCGCCGCGCCGAGCTGGGCGCGCGACAGCGGACTGTCGAAGCTCGCCAGCTTGGTGTCGGCGAGGTAGCGCAGATCGCCCATCACCGGCCGGCCGTTGCGCGCCAGCACGTAGATCGCATAGGCGAGCGGCGCGCCGGCGCCGCGTTCCGAGTCTGAGGTGTTGGCGACATAGTTGCGCAGCCGGTCGAGCGCCTGGTCGAAGCTCTTCTGCGGCACGGCGTAACCCTGCTCGCGCGCCCGCGTCAGGAAGTCGGTGACATAGGCGTTGAGCCACATGTCCTCGGATCCGCCGGCCGACCACAGCCCGAAATCACCGTTCGAATCCTGCCGCGTCAGCACGCGCTCGATCGCGCCCTTGACGCGCTCCTCGACCGCGCCGTCCAGCGCCAGATGCTCGATCGAGGCGAGCCGGTTGACATAGAGCAGCGGCATGGCGCGGCTGACGATCTGCTCCGAACAGCCATACGGGTAGCGATCGAGCGCCTTCAGCAGGCCCGGCACGTCGATCGAGCCGAACGGCGACATCGACACCGAGACGGCGCCGGTGCGCGGCAGGAAGTCGGCGAGAATGTCGCCGGCGATCGTCACGCTCTCGCCCGGCGCGACGGAGCGCACCGTGCGGCGATAGACGTCGGACGTTCCGGGCTGCACTTTCAGCGCGTAGCTGTGCGTCACGTCGAGACCGGGGCCGGTCAATCGCAGGTCGACGATCGCCGTGCCGACGCCGGTTGCGATCACCGGCGTCGTCACCGCCGTGCGCTGGCCGCGCGCCAGCGTCACGGTCTTGCGCAACGCGTCGGCGCTCGCCGTCAGCGGTCCGCGCAGATCGAGATCGACGACATAGTCGCCGGCCTGACCCTCGACATTGTCGATCTGCAGATGCAGGCGCGAACGGTCGCCGAGCGACAGGAAGCGCGGCAGCGTGCCGGCGACGACGACCGGATCGCGGATGATCACGTCGGCCTGCGCCGAGCCGACCTTGCCCTTCGACCAGGCGACGGCCATCACGCGGACAGCGCCGTTGAAGGCCGGAATCTCGAACGTCGCCTGCGCGGTTCCATCCGGCCCGACGCGCACCACGCCCGAATAGCGGGCGAGCGGCTCTTGAGTCGGCCGGTCGCCTTCGAGACCCTTGGCGCCGGCGTCGCCGCCCGAGCGGATCTGGCCGCGCGCGCCTTGCATGCCGTCGATCAGATAGCCGTAGAGGTCGCGCACCTCGGTCGCGATCTGCCGCTGGCCGAAGTAGAATTTCGACGGCGCCGGCGTCTCGAAGCGCGTCAGGTTGAGAATGCCGAGATCGACCGCGGCGATGGTGATCGCCGCCTCCTCGCCCGGCTCGAGGCCCGAGACTTTCACCGGCACGACGAGTTCGCTGCGCGGGCGGATGCGCGGCGGCGTCGAGATCGCCACGTCGAGCCGCCGCGTCTGCGGATCGACGGCGAACCAGGCGAGCCCGAGCGCCCGGCCCGGCATGCGGTTGGCCGCCTTGTCGAGCGGGCGATGCGCGCTGACCAGCGCATAGGCGCCGGCGCCCCACTCGGCCTTCACCGGCAGTTCGATCTGCGTTTCGCCGGCGGCGACGGCGAAGCTGCGCCATTCGCGCACGCCGTCGCCGACGATCGCCGCCGTGGCGTGGCCCGAGAAGCGCGACTTGACGGTCAGCTTCGCCGTCTCGCCGACGCGATAGTCCTTCTTGTCGAGCGTCACCTCGAGCAGGTCCGGCGTCTCCGCCGTCGCCTCGCCCGACCAGCCGACCTGGAAGACGAGGCTGGTCGTCGCCTCGCCGTCGGCGCTCTTCACGTCGAGCCGGTGCTCGCCCCAGCCGACCTGCGCCGAAATGCGCGCGAACTGGTCGACGCCGATGTCGACCTGCCCGTCGGCGATGCGCCGCGACGATTTGACCGGCTCGTAGCCCCACTTGCCGTCGCTGTTGAACCATTGATAGCGCCGCTCGATGCGCGACAGCGTCCATTGCGCCGCGCGCCGCGCCACGCGTTCGCCGCCCGAACCTATGGCGACGAGATCGAAATTCGCGGTCGAGCCCTCGGCGAGGTTGTCGCCCGAAACGTTCTTGACGCCGATCTGCGCGCCCGCCGCGCGGATCGGGATCGTCGTCACGCGCTCGACTGCGCGGCCGCCCGGCTCGCCGACGCGCAACACGATCTTCGCTTCGAGCGGCCGCGCCGCCGTCGCTTCCGGAACCGAAGCGACGACGCGCGAACGGCCGCGCGCGTCGGTCTGCGGCGCATCCGACAATTCGCCGGTGACGTTCTCGAAGCTCTCGTCGGCGACGCCGGCGACGAAGCCGGCATAGCCCGGCAGCGAGCCGTCGCCCGCCGCCTGCACGATCACCTCGCCCGTCACCTCGAGCCCGGCGCCCGGCGCGCCGTAGAGGAAGTCGGCCTGCACGTCGATCTCGGCCGGCTCGCCCGGCCGCAGCGCCTTCTGGCGTGGCGTGACCTTCACGTCGAGCCGCTCGGGCATGTAGTCCTCGACGAGGAAGGCGACCTCGCCGATCGCCGGTCCCTTGGGATCGGCGAAGGCCTGCACGCGCCAAGTGCCTGTTGCGGCGCCCGACATCAGCGTCACCGACCAGGCCCGCCCGCCGAGGCCCTGGTCCTCGACGACGGCGCGTTTGAACTCGACGCCGTCCGGCCGCTTGGCGACCAGCGTCAGCGGCAGCCCGGTCACCGCCGCGCCCTTGCCGTCGCGCAGCAGCGTGGTGACGTAGACGGTCTCGTTCGAGCGGTAGACGCCGCGCTCGGCGTAGAGAAAGGCGTCGAGCCCCTTCGGCGCGGCGCGGCCGGAGACGCCCCGGTCGGTCAGGTCGAAGGCGGCGACGCCGAGATCGAGGAAACCGTAATCGCCCGACGCGTCGCTCGCCACGACGACGCCCGGCGCCATGCCGCCCGTCCCGCGCGTCAGACCGGGGTCGAAGCGCGCGCGGCCCTCGGCGTCCGTCTTCGTCGTCCCGAGAATCTCGTTGTTGCGTGCGACGAGCCGCACCTCGACGTCGGCCCTGGGCTGCGCCGAGGCCAGCGAGCGCACCAGCACATGCGCGCCGTCGCCGCCGGTGAAGGCGGTGAGCCCGAGATCGGAGACGATGAACCATTGCGTGACGCGCCGTTCGCCGTCGGACTCGAAGTCAGAATCGGCGTCTGCATTGCTTGTCGCCGGCTCGTCCTTGCGCTCGCCGGCGCGCGCCAGCATCACATAGACGCCGGCCTCGAGCTTCGGCGCCGCCTCGAGGATCGGGAAGGCGGTGACGACGTCGCGATTCTGTTCGGGTCTGACGTCGAGCGTTCCGCTCCACACCTTGACGCCCTCGTTGCGGGCGATCTCGGCGGCGCGATAGGAAGAAAGCTGCTTGAGGAAGTCCTCGCCGCGCACCGTCGGCGCGATCGAGCGATCGCCGATGCGCAGGATGTCGATCGCCACCTTGGCGGTGTTGACCGACAGGATCGGAATGCCCTCCTGGCCGACGCGCGGCAGCACGTAGTTCTTGCCGGTGAAGCGCACCTGCGGCGAGCGGTCGCGCACATAGACGTCGTAATCGGCGGATTTCAGCAGCGACTCGCCGACGCTCGACGGCAAGCCCTGGCGGACGACCATCGCATAGCGTTCGCCATGCTTCAGACCCTCGACGCAGAGCTGCTGGTCTTCGACCGAGATCGCCGCGTTGGCCGTGCCGGCGACCGACACGTAGGGCGCGAAATCGGCCTTGCGGGCGAGCGATTCGGAGAACTGGAAACACACGCGCGGCGAGGCGGCGTCGCTGTCGACATTGTAGGTGAGGATGCGGAAACCGTGCTTCTCGCGCAGTTCGGCGTAGGTCTGCCGCACGCGCGGCTCGTCCGCCAGCGCCAGCGAGGCGCGATAGCCGTCGAGCGCCGGCCGCCAGATTTCGCGGCGCGCATAGATCTCGGCCATCGTCGCCAGAGCGGCGGCTTCGTCGCTCTTCTGCGTGAAGCGCTGATAGGCGGCGTAGGCGGCCTGCGTCGCCCGCTCGCGCAGCGCGTAGTTGGCGTAGGTCTCCGGCTTCTCCGCCGGGATCGAGGCGCGCGCGAAGTTCAGCCACAGCTGCGCGTCCTTCGGATTGGTGGCGACCGCCGCGCCCCACAGCGTCAGCGCGCCGGCATAGTTGCGCGCCGCGGCCGAGGCCTGCGCTTCGGCGCGCAGCTGCTCGGCGGTCTTGCCCTGTTGCAGGAAGCGGCGGCTCTCGCGCTTCAGCGTCTCCTCGAGGCGCACGACGTCGCTGGCGAGATCCTCGCGCACGAAGCTCTTCTGCGCGCTGGCGGGCGCGGCGAAGGCGAGAAGCGAAAGGACGAGGAGGGAGCGGAAGAACCCGCGCATCATGTTCTCCATCGAGGTCGGCCGGCGAGGTCGACGGGCGCGCTGCGCGATCACGGCGGCGCAACGGCGCGAGCCTAGCACAGGCGTCGCGGCGGCGAAGCTGAGCATGGCGCCCCACGCCCCGCCTGTGCGCTGGCGCACGCCGCGTCGCTCGCGTTAGTCTCAGCTTGGCGCGCCGCGCGGCTGCGGCGACGAGAGGGTCGGGTCATGAATGCCTGTGCATCCGCCAGTCTGCGTTGCGGCCTGCTCGCCGTCGCCATCGGCGTCGCGACGGGCGCCGCGCTCGCCCAGCAGCCGCAGCCCGCGCGGCCGCGGCCGGCGCCGGCTGCGGCCCAGCCCGCCGCTCCCGCTGCGTCAACGCCGCCGCCCGCTGCGTCGGCGACGCAGCCCGCCGCGCCCGATCCGGCCTTCGAGGCCTCGCGCGCCGCCTTCGAGGCGCTGCCCGAGGCCGAGCGCCGCGCCGTCCAGGACGCGCTGGTCTGGACCGGTCATTATCTCGGCGTCACGGAGGGCAATTTCGGCGCCCGCACGCGCGGCGCGCTGATCGCTTTCGAGAAGAGCGCCGGCCTCAATCCCGACGGAATCGTCGATCCGAAGGAGATCGCCCTGCTGCTCGCCGCCGGCAGGAAGGCGCGCGATGCGGCGAAGTTCGCCGTGGTCAGGGACGACGTGTCGGGCCTGCGCATCGGCGTGCCGGCGGCGGTGATGACGCAGAAGACGGTCGGCAAGACGGGCATGCGCTTTGCCGCCGCCGACGGTCAGGTCAGTCTCGAGACGACGGCGATCCCGGTCGCCGAAATCGACCTGCCGGCCCTGTTCGACCGCATGAAGGTCGAATCCCCTGTCCGCAAGGTCACCTACAAGCTCGCCCGTCCCGACTGGTTCGTGGTCAGCGGCGAGAGCGCCGGCAAGCGCTTCTACTCGCGCTTCGCCCGCGGCGTCGACGCCGCCGGCCAGCCGACGCTGCGCGGCTTCACCGTCAACGTGCCCGCCGCGCGCGCCGATCTCGAGCGCATCGTCATCGCCATCGCCAACAGCTTCGAGCCCTTCCCCGGCGCCGCCGCGCCGGCGACTCAGGTCGCCGCAACCGGTCAGCCGGGCGGCGCGGCGCCGGTCCCGCCGCCGAGGTTGATGACCGACGCGCCGCCGCCGCCGCGCCCGATTCCGTCGGCGACGGCGCTGTCGCTCGGCGGCGGCCGCTTCGTCGCCGTGCTGCAGCGCGGCTGCGTCCAGCCCTCGATCGCCGGACGGGAGGCGAAGATCGCGCGCGCCGACGCCCGCTCCGGGCTGACGCTGCTCGAGACGGCGGGCGGACCGGCGGTCCCGCCGCTGCCGCTGGCCCCCGGCGCGGCCGAGCCCGGCGCCGAGCTCGTGGTGGTGGGCTACGCCGCCGAAAACGATCCGGGCCGCCCGCTCGATCCGCCCAAGGCGGTCCTCACCGTCGCCGCCGGCGCGGCGTCCGGCGGGCAGGGCGGGGCGGTGAGCCTCGCCGTCGGCCTGCAGCCGGGCGGGACCGGCGCCCCCGTGTTCGATCGGCAGGGCCGCCTCGCCGGACTGATCGGGGCGATCCCTGACGCGCCGCGGCTCGTCGCCGGCGTCTCGCCCCTGCGCGCCTTTCCGGTCGTGCCAGCCCAGGATCTCGCCGCCTTCCTGTCCGGCGCGGGCTTTGCGCCGCCGGCGGTTCCGGCGCGCGGCGAAACGCGTCGCAGCGTCGGAGAACTGGCGCAGGCCGCGCGGCCGGCGCTCGCACCCGTCGCCTGCCTGCGCTGACGTCAAAGCGCTGATGACGCTGCGCTGACGCGCCATTGTCGCAGCCCGCGTCTAGTGGCTGGCGCGGACGACGACGGCGCGCTGACCAGCGCCCCTGGCCTCGCCCGCCGCGTCACAGGGGGCCTGTATGACCGTTCATCCGCTTTGCCCGGCGCTCGCGACGGCCGAACGTCGCCAGATGGTGGTGATGTTCTGCGACATCGCCGGATCCTCGGCGCTCGCCGCGCGGATGGACGCCGAATCGTTCGGCGCGCTCATCGTCGCCTATCGCCGCCTCGTCGCCGCGACGGTCGAGCGCCATGGCGGGCGCGTCGCGCGTTATGTCGGCGACGGCGTGCTCGCCTGTTGGGGCCATCCGCGCGCCCGCGACGACGATGCGCAGCGCGCGCTCGCCGCGGCGCTGGCGATCCGCGCCGCCTTCGCGCCGTCCGGCCCGCATGCGCTCTCCCTGCGCATCGCGCTCGACGCGGGATTTGTGATCGTCGGCGATCTCGCCGCCGGCGCCGCGCAGTCGGCCGACGTCGTCGGCGAGGCGCCCAACGCCGCCGCCGAGCTGCAGGCCGCCGCCGCGCCCGGCGAGGCGCTGGTCACCGACTCGCTGCGCGCCCTCGCCGGACACGCCTTCGTCTTCGAATCGCTGGGCGAGCGCCGCCTGAAGGCGCGCGCCGCGCCCGAAGCGGTCTTTCGCCTGGCG
>JAEULW010000048.1 GCA_016793505.1 Methylobacteriaceae bacterium
CGAATGGAAATATCGATACGGGCCGAGCGTGCGGCCGTCAATCGATGGGCGCAGGGTCCTGGCCGGCGAGTCGGGCGAGGCGCGCCAGATCGGCGGCGATGGCGGCGTCGGCGTTCGCCTGCATCCGGCGGTAGAGGTCGAGCACTTCGCGGCCGAGATCGGTCAGCTGCGCGCCGCCGCCGTCGCGGCCGCCCTTCGCCGAGGCCACCAGCGGCCGGCCGAAACAGGCGTTCATCGTATCGACGAGGCGCCAGGCGCGCTTGTAGCTCATGTTCATGCGCCGGCCGGCCGCGGCGATCGAACCGGTCTCGGCGACGCCCTGTAAGAGATCGGCCTTGCCCGGCCCGATCAGATTTCCGGGCGACAGCACGAGGCGCAGGCGCGCGAAGGGCGCCGGCGCGCTCACAGCTCCTCGCGCAGCCGCCGGCCGAAGCGCTCGTGATAGAAGGGCGCCGCCAGATCCGCCGAGAAGCCGGCGGCGATGCGCTCGTCGAGCTCCCTCAGGATGACGCGGGTGATCGCCGGCAGGTCGAGCGTCTGAACTTGCGAAAGCGGCTTCCAGACGAGTTCGACCAGCTCGGCGTCGGGGCCGACGACGCCCTCGACGCGGTGGGCGACGGCGTCCGCATCGACAGCGAAGAAGCGGGTGTCGAAGCGCTTCGGCCGGCCGGGCGGGGTGATGGCGCGGGCGACGAAATGCAGCCTCGCCAGCGCCGGCGCGACGCCATGGGCGGCGAAAGCCGACCAGGCGCCGGAGGGCGGCGGCTTCGCCGGTCCGGCGCCGGCGCGCGCGCCGATGACGAGGCCGGTCTCCTCGAAGGTCTCTCGGATCGCCGCCAGCGCCAGGGCGCGGGCGCGCGAGGCGGTGGGCCGGCGCATGCGGCGCAGCAGCCGCGCCTCGACTCGCGGATCGAGGTCATCGCCCGCCGTCATCGACCGGTCGCCGGGCTCGATGCGCCCGCCGGGAAACACGAACTGACCGGGCATGAATTTGAGGCCGGGATGACGGCGGCCGAACAGCACCGCGGGTTCACGGCCCGAGCGGTCGATGACAATCAGGGTCGCCGCGTCGCGCGGCGTCAGCTTCGGCCCCGATGTGCTGCGCGGCGCGTTGCGCGTCAGCTCGTCGAGCAGGGCCGCCTTGTCCAGAGCCATGTCAGCGCTCTCCCGCGTCGGCGCCGAAGCCGTGCATGCGCAGCGCCCATTGATGGGCGACGAGCGCGCTCTTGATCGGCGGCAGCATGAGCAGGGACAGCACGAGGCCGAGCGCCGGCCAGACGGCGAAATGCAGCCAGAGCGGCGTATCCGGCCAGGTCTGCTCGACGATCAGCAGGGCGCCGACGACGAGATGGCCGACGACCGAGATCGTCACATAGGGCGGGGCGTCGTCGGCGCGGTGATGATGCAGCGCCTCGCCGCAGGCGGGGCAGGCGTCTGCGACCTTCAGATAGGCGCGGAACATGCGGCCCTCGCCGCAAGCGGGGCAGCGCATTCTGAGGCCGCGCCCGACCGCCTCGCCCCAGTCGCGCCGGGCCGGCGCGGCGGTCGCTGCAAAATGGCTCATGTCCGTCTCCTTGCGCCCGGTCACCGGCCGCCGCGGCGCCGGCCCGCGCCGCTCTTGCCGGGGCGCGCCTTGCCGGCGCGTTTTCCCGGGCTCTTGTCCGGCTTCTGCTTACGCCGCATTCGCGCGGCGCGCGAGGGGCCGGCGCGTCCTTCCGAGACCATCTCGAAGCGCAGCGCCCCGGCGACAGGCGCGGCCTCGACCAGCTTGACCTCGACCTCGTCGCCGAGGCGGAAGGTCTCGCCGGTCGCCGAGCCGATCAGCGCGTGCGCCGCCTCGTCATAGGCGTAGTAGTCGCGCCCGAGCGTCGCCGCCGGCACGAAACCGTCGGCGCCGGTGTCGCGCAGCTTGACGAACAGGCCGGCGCGGGTGACGCCGGCGATGCGCCCGGGAAACTGAGCGCCGATGCGGTCGGCGAGGAAGCCGGCGATCAGTCGGTCCACGGTCTCGCGCTCGGCGGCCATGGCGCGGCGCTCGGCCGCCGAGATGCGCGCGGCGATCTCGGCGAGCTCTTCGAGCGAGGTCTCGGGCAGGCCGCCTTCGCCGAGGCCGAGGGCGCGGATCAGGGCGCGATGCACGATCAGATCGGCATAGCGGCGGATCGGCGAGGTGAAATGCGCGTAGCGTTTCAGATGCAGGCCGAAATGGCCGTAATTCTCGGCCGCGTATTCGGCCTGCGCCTGGCTGCGCAACACCACCTCGTTGACGATCGCCTCGTGTTCGCCGCCCTTCACGCGCGCCAGCACGGCGTTGAAGTTCGAGGGCCGCATCGTCTGTCCCTTGGGCAGGCGGATGTCGATCGAGGCGAGGAATTCGGCGAGCGCGGTCAGCTTCTCGGCCGAGGGCTCGTCATGCACGCGATAGATCAGCGCCTGGCGGCTCGCCTCCAGCGTCTCCGCCGCGGCGACATTGGCGAGGATCATGAACTCCTCGATCAACCGATGCGCGGCGAGCCGCTCGGGCGTGACGACGCGATCGACCGAACCGTCGGCTTTCAACACGAGCTTGCGCTCGGGCAGATCGAGATCGAGCGGCTGGCGACGCTCGCGCGCCGCGGCGGCGCAGGCGTAGGCGGCCCAGAGCGGCTTCAGCACGCTCTCGAGCAGCGGCGCCGTGGTCTCGTCCGGCCGGCCGTCGATCGCCGCCTGCGCCTGCGGATAGGCGAGTTTTGCGGCGGAGCGCATCATGACGCGATGAAAGCTGTGACGCAGCTTGCGGCCGTCGGCGGCGAGCGTCATGCGCACGGCGAGGGCCGGCCGATCCTCGCCGCCGCGCAGCGAGCACAGATCGTTGGAGATGCGCTCGGGCAGCATCGGCACGACGCGATCAGGGAAGTAGACCGAATTGCCGCGCTCCAGCGCGTCGCGGTCGAGCGAGGCGCCGGGGCGCACATACCAGGCGACGTCGGCGATCGCGACGGTGACGACATGGCCGCCGGGGTTCTGCGGATCGTCGTCGGGGCGGGCGTGGACGGCGTCGTCGTGATCCTTGGCGTCGGCGGGATCGATGGTGACGAGCGGCAGGTTGCGCCAGTCCTCGCGATCCTTCAGCGGAGCGGGGCGGGCGGCCTCGGCCTCCTGCAGCGTCTTCCTGCGGAACTCGTCGGGCAGGCCGTGGCTGCGGATGGCGATCAGGCTGACCGCCTTCTCGCTCTTCAGCGCGCCGACGACCTCGGTGACGATGCCGGCGAGCGGACCGAAGCGACCCTCGCGCCGCGCGTCATAGGCGACGAGATCGCCGTCGACGGCGTTACGTTCGGCCCCCTCGGGCACGACCAGCTCGCGCTGCGCGTTCTTCTTGTCGATGGGCAGGATGCGGCCTTCGCCGAAGGCGGTGCGACGATAGACGCCGAGCAGGCGGGCGCGGGCGCGCTCGAGAATGCGGATGACGCGGCCGGCATAGGGCGCCTCGTCCGGCTCGCTCTCGGGCTCGACGCGCAGCAGCGCGCGCTGGCCGACGCCGGGCGTCGGCTCGCCCGGGCGCGGTCGACGCGGCGTCTTGACGCGGATGCGGGGCGGGGCGCCGTGCTCCTCGTCCCATTCCACGGGCGTCGCGATCAGTTCGCCGTCCTCGTCGCGCCCCGTGATGTCGGCGAGCACGACGGCGGGCAGTTCGCCGGGCTTGTGCAGCGTCTTGCGGCGGCGGCCGATGGCGCCGTCGCGCTCCAGCTCCTTCAGAATCTTCTTCAGCGCGATGCGGCCGGCGCCGTCGAGGCCGAAGGCGCGGGCGATGTCGCGCTTGCCGATGTTCGCCGCGCCGCCCGGCCCGCCCTCGCGCGTGATGAAGTCGAGCACCGACTCGCGGCTGAGCGCCGGGGCGTCGCCGCTCTTGCGCGCGGCGCGCGAGCGCGTCGCCTTCGGCCCTGCGGTCTTCGCCATGCGCGGCTCCCCGGCGCCGCCCGCCGGCGCGCTCGCAAAGAGAGGCAAGCGGCGCCGCGCGTCAAGGCGGGGGCGACGGCCGCGCTTGCCGGCGCGGCGCCGCGCTTCTAGCGTTGCGGCGACTCTGTCGACCGGATGCGCCCAATGGCGATGGACATTCCGCCCGACTTCATTCTCGAGGCGCGGGCGCGGGCGGCGCGCGGCGAACAGACGCGCGCGGCGATGCAGGCGGGCTCGGAGGCTGCGGTGGCCGCGATGGAGCGCGGCGACGAGGAAGCGAGCTATGCGGCGATGAGCGGCGCCTTGCGCGCCGCCTCGATCGCCTTTCTCGACTGGCTCGCCGGACAGACGCCGCTCGATCGCCGTCTGCATCTGCTGGTCTGGATTCTGGAGGCGCCGACGCCGGATTCCGCCGCCGCCTTCGTCATCGAGGGCGGGCCGGAGCGGGCCGAGGCGATTCTCGCGGCGATGGCCGAGGCGGGGCTTGCCGAATCCGCGGCGCGTTTCGAAGCGATCGTCGCGGCCGCGCGCGATTTCGAGACGACGCCCGACGAGGGGCCGGAGCGCGACAGGCTCGACGATCTGTCCTTCGCCTTCGACGCGCCGGGCGCCTATCGCGACGATCTGCGCGCGGCGTTGACGAAGGATCGCGAGATGGCGGCGCGCGTCGCCGCGATGCGCGCCGGCCTCGACGAGCAGGATCGTCTCGACATCGCCGCCGCGCTGGTCGGCGAAAAGGTCGGCGAACGCGACGGCGTCGACGCGCTGGAGGGACTCGACGAAGGCCAGCGGCTGGTCTGGCTCGTTCTGTGCTTCGACCACGAGGTCGGCGACGGCGGCCTGTCGCAGTTCTTCGCGCATGAGCCGGGCGACTGCGCGCCGGAGACGGCGGCTGCGCTGCGCCTCATCGGCTGCGGCGAGGCGGCGCGGGTGCTGCTGCGCGCCGTCGTCGCCTTTCCCGCGCCCTATCCGCGCGACGCCGATGAGCGCTTCGACCGTCTCGAGGCCGATGACGGTCGGCTCGGCGAACGCATCGACGCGCTGACCGACGAGATCGACCTCGACGCGATCCGCCCGGCGCTGATCGACCGGCTGAAGCGGCTCGGCGCGCTGCCGCGCTGAGCCTCAGGCCGGCGTGAAGCCCTGCGCCGAGATCGCGAATTGCGTCGGCCGGCCCGGCGGCAGGGAATCGAGTAGATCGAGCCCGGCCCAGGCCGCCGGCGCGCCGCGCGTCCAGCGCGCCGACTGCCAGTGCGAAAAATGCAGATAGAGGAAATCGCGGTCCGGCGCTCCCTGCGCCGTCAGCCTTCCTTCGCGCCAGATCCAGCGTTCCGGCCAATTGGTCGTTCCGTCAATCCAGCGGCGCGGCGGGATGGCGGTCGAGAAGCGCTCGACGAACACCCCGCCGCCGAGGAAGGGCGTCGTCAGGCGGCGCAGCTTCTGTTTGCCTTTCAGCGGCAGGAAGAGCCGCGAAAACACCTGCTCGTCGAAGCTGACATGCGCGGGATCGGCGAACATTTTCCGCCAGCCGGGAATGCGCTCATAGGCGCGCACCATGCGCTCGGCATTGCGCAGCAGCGTGAAATGGCCGGCGACGACGTCGTCATGCGTCGTGACGAGGTCATGGGCGAGCGTCGCGGCGTCGTAGTGGCGGCGGATGTCGCCATAGATGACGTCGAGATCGCCGAAACCCCAGACGTCGTAGGGCGAGACATGCTCGGCATGGATCACCGCATAGGCGGGTTTGAGGTCGCAGAGCTTGTAGGGCTCGCGCCAGTCGAGGCCGACGCCGAGCCGGCGCGCCGCCATCGCCCGCCAGGCCTCGAAAGACAGCGTCAGGAACCGCACATTCGGCGGCGCGTCGTCGGGCGGCGCGCTGTCGCCGGCGATCAGCCAGTCGACGCTGGCGTTCCAGCGGCAGGATTCGAGGAACGGCCTGATCCAGCCCGGCCATGGCCCGAACCAGGTCAGGATGATCAGGATCGAGGGCTGGGCGGCCCCGGCGGTCAAAGACGGCGACTCGCAATTCGAGAGCGGGCAATGCCGCAGGCTAGCACGCGGCGCGAATGGCCGCGCGACGACCGGGTCGCAGCGTCAACGGCAAATGGCCGCAGCGCTCTCAGCGCTTGCGCGGAGCTGCCTTGCCCGCCGCCTTCTCCGGCTTCGCCTTGGCGGCCGCGGCCTTCGCCCCGGGTTTGACGGAAGACCTGACCACAGACTTGGACACAGGTTTTCCTGTCTTTGCCGCCGACTTGCCCACAGGCTTCTTCGACGCTCCGGCGCCGGCCGCGGGCGACTTGCCCACAGGCTTGTCCACAGCCTTTGCAGCGGCCGCGCCGGCGGTTTTCCCGGACTTGGCCGACGGTTTGCCCGCAGCTTTTCCGCCGGCTTTTCCACGCCCGCCGGGGCTCGCCTCGGCCCGCGCCTCGATCAGCTCGATCGCTTCGGTCAGGGTGATCTCGTCCTTGCCGACGCTCTTGGGCAGCGTGGCGTTGACCTTGCCCCAATTGACGTAGGCGCCGAAGCGTCCGTCGCGCACGGTGATCGGCCCGCCGGCGGGGTGGTCGCCGAGCAGGCGGCCTGAGGGGCCTGCGCCGCCCGTCGCCCCGCCGCTCTGCTTGGCCGCGATCAGCGCCAGCGCCTGATCGAGCGTGTAGCTGGCGACGTCGGCGTCCTTCGGCAGGGTGGCGTTGACCTTGCCCCAGTTCACGTAAGCGCCGTAGCGCCCGTCCTTGACCGTGACCTTGCCGCCCTTGGGATGTTCGCCGAGGTCGCGGCCCGGACCCGGCGCGCCGAAGCGCCGCTGGCCGGAGGCGCCCGACTCCTTGGCGACGATCAGATCGATGGCGCGGTTGGCGCCGATCTCCAGAATGTCGTCGTCGCGGCCGATATTGGCGTAGGTCTTGGCGTGCTGGACGTAAGGCCCATAGCGGCCGATGCCGGCCAGGATCGGCTCGCCGCTGGTCGGGTGTCTGGCCACCTCGCGCGGCAGCGACAGCAGGGCCAGCGCCTTGTCGAGCGTCAGGTCTTCCGGTTTCAGCCCTTTGGGCAGGGAGGAGCGCTTCGGCTTGTCGCCGTCGCCGAGCTGCAGATAGGCGCCGAAGCGCCCATCGCGCAGGCTGACCTCGTCGCCGCTCTCGGGATCGACGCCGAGGACGCGCACGCCCGGCCGGTCGCTCGCTCCGTCGCCCTCGGCGCCGGCGGCGAGCTGGCGGGTGAAACGGCATTCCGGATAGTTCGAACAGCCGACGAAGGCGCCGAACTTGCCGATCTTCAGCGACAGCTGGCCGGCGCCGCAGGACGGGCAGGCGCGCGGATCGCCGCCATCGGCCCTGGCCGGGAAGATGTGCGGGCCGAGAAGCTCGTTGAGATTGTCGAGAATCTCGGTGGTGCGCAGATCCTTCGTGCCGAGCACGGCGGCGTTGAAGTCGCGCCAGAAGTCGCGCAGCACCGCCTTCCAGTCGATCTCGCGATCGGCGATGCGGTCGAGCTGCTCTTCCAGATTGGCGGTGAAGTCGTATTCGACGTAGCGGGCGAAGAAGCTTTCGAGGAAGGCGATGACGATGCGTCCCTTGTCCTCTGGAATCAGCCGCTTCTTTTCGATGCGCACGTAATCGCGGTCGCGCAGCACGGCGAGCGTCGCCGCATAGGTGGAGGGACGGCCGATGCCGAGCTCCTCCATCCGCTTGACCAGCGTCGCCTCTGTGAAGCGCGGCGGCGGCTCGGTGAAATGCTGCGTCGCCTCGATGCGCTCGCGGGTCAACGCGTCGCCGGCGCGCATGGCCGGCAGGCGGCCGCCCTCCTCGTCCTCCTCGTCGTCCTTGCCCTCCTGATAGAGAGCGAGGAAGCCGTCGAACTTGACGACCTGGCCGGTGGCGCGCAGCTCGAGATTGCGGGCGCCGGCGCGGGCGGCGATGTCGACCGTGGTGCGTTCGAGTTCGGCCGACTCCATCTGGCTGGCGAGGGTGCGCGTCCAGATCAGTTCGTAGAGGCGGGCCTGATCGGGCTCCAGATGGCGCGCCATGTCCTTCGGCAAGCGGAACATGTCGGTCGGACGCACCGCCTCGTGCGCCTCCTGCGCGTTCTTGGTCTTCACCGAATATTTGCGCGGCGCGGCGGGGACGTACTTCTCGCCATGCAGCTTGCCGATCGCCTTGCGGCAGGCGGCGATCGCCTCGGGCGCCATGTCGACGCCGTCGGTGCGCATATAGGTGATGAGGCCGACCGTTTCGCCGCCGATGTCGACGCCCTCGTAGAGACGCTGGGCGAGGCGCATGGTGCGCTCGGGAGCCATGCCGAGCTTGCGGCTGGCCTCCTGCTGCAGCGTCGAGGTGGTGAAGGGCGGGGCGGGGTTGCGGCGGGCGGGCTTGGCTTCGACCGAGGCGACCGTGAAGGTCGCGATCGACAGGGCGTTCCTGAAATCCTCGGCCTCCTGGCCGGCGCCGATGTCGAGACGGGTGATCTTCCTGCCGTCGGCGCCGACGAGGCGGGCGGTGAAGGCGGCCCCGTCCTTGGTGCGCAGATGGGCGACCAGCGACCAGTATTCGCGGGGCACGAATTTCTCGATCTCGAGCTCGCGGTCGCAGACGAGGCGCAGCGCCACCGACTGGACGCGCCCGGCCGAGCGCGCGCCCGGCAGCTTGCGCCAGAGCACCGGCGACAGGGTGAAGCCGACGAGATAGTCGAGCGCCCGGCGGGCGAGGTAGGCGTCGACCAGCGCCTCGTCGATCTGACGGGGATGGGCCATCGCCTCCAGCACGGCGTCCTTGGTGACGGCGTTGAAGACCACGCGCGAAATCTTCTTGTCCTTGAGGACGCGCTTGTTCTTCAGCACCTCGAGGACGTGCCAGGAGATCGCCTCGCCCTCGCGGTCCGGGTCGGTCGCCAGGATGACGCGGTCGGTCTCCTTCACCGCCGCGGCGATGTCGGAGAGCCGCTTGGCCGATTTGGCGTCGACCTCCCAGAGCATGTGAAAATCATTGTCGGGGTCGACCGAGCCGTCCTTGGCCGGCAGGTCGCGGACATGGCCGAAGGAGGCGAGCACCTCGAAGCCGCGGCCGAGATATTTGTTGATCGTCTTGGCCTTGGCCGGCGATTCGACGATGACGACGGTCATGCACGGTTCCTTCGGGCGACCGCCGACGCGGCCGGGGATGCGGCGTCAGGGCCGGCGTCCGACAGATGCGCGCGACGAAGCGGAGGGTTCGCCGGCGGCGGCGGAAAATGGGGATGAAGCGGGGGGAAGTCAAATCGCCCGATCCGGCGGCGCGCCATCCCGCCGGCCGGCGGACCCTCGTCAACTCACCCCGTGAGCGTCGCCAGCGCCGTCAGCGCGCGTTGCCGCGTCTCTACCAGATCGAGGATCGGCGCGGGGTAGGCGAGGCGGCCCGGCGCTGTCCATGGCCGATGCGCCAGAGACGGTTCGAGCGACTTCAGCTCCGGAATCCACTTTTTCACGTAAGCTGCGTCAGGATCGAACTTTTCGCCCTGA
>JAEULW010000059.1 GCA_016793505.1 Methylobacteriaceae bacterium
GCGCCGCGCCCGAATGCGCCGGCGTCCATGTCGCCGCCGGATTCAATTCCATGGGCATCGCCTCGGCCGGCGGCGCCGGCAGGGCGCTCGCCGAATGGATCGTCGCGGGCGCGCCGACGCGCGATCTCTGGCCGGTCGACATCCGCCGGTTCGCGCCCTTCAACGCCAATCCGTCATGGCTGAAGGATCGCGTCGTCGAGGTGCTCGGCCTGCACTACGCCATGCCCTGGCCCAATCGGGAACTGGCCAGCGCACGCCCCTTCCGCCGTTCGCCGCTCTATGATCGCCTCGCCGCCAAAGGCGCGGTGTTCGGCTCGAAGATGGGCTGGGAGCGGCCGAACTATTTCGCCCGCAACGCCGACGAAAAGACGATCCGCTATTCCTTCGGCCCGCAGAACTGGGCCGAAACCGCGGCCGCCGAACATCGCGCCTGTCGCCAGACGGCGGCGCTGTTCGACATGACATCCTTTGCGAAGTTGAGGCTCGAAGGGCCGGATGCGCTGGCGCTCATGCAACGGCTCTGCGCCAACGACATGGACGTGCCCGTCGGCCGCAGCGTCTACACCGCGATGCTGAACGCGCGCGGCGGCTTCGAGAGCGATCTGACCGCGATCCGCCTCGCCGCCGACGTCTTCCTCCTCGTCACCGGCTCGGCGCAGCCCGTGCGCGACGCCGACTGGATCGCCCGCAACATGAACGGCGCCCGCGCCACGCTGACCGACGTCACCGCTTCTATGGCCGTGCTCGCGCTGATGGGCCCGCGCGCCCGCGACATCCTCGCCCGCGTCACCTCGGCGAGGCTCGACGACGACGCCTTTCCCCGCTATGCCGCGCGCGACATCCCGATCGGTCACGCGACCGCGCTCGCCTCGCGCCGCTCCTATATGGGCGAACTCGGCTGGGAGATTTTCGCGCCGGTCGAGTTCGCTGCGACCATCTACGACGCGCTTGTCGATTCGGGCGCCAGCCACGGCCTCGTCGACGCCGGATATTACGCCGTCGACTCGCTGCGCCTCGAGAAAGGCTATCGCGCCTGGGGCCGTGAGCTGACGCCGGACTGCACCCCGTATGAGGCCGGCCTCGGTTTCGCGGTGAAGCTCGACAAGGGCGATTTTCTCGGCCGCGACGCGCTGGTCGCGGCGAAGAAGAAGCCGCTGACCCGTCGCCTCGTCTCGCTGCTCGGCCCGGCCCCGGCCGACCAGATGGCCTGGGGCGGCGAGGCGATCCATGCCGGCGAACAGGCGATCGGCGAGGTCACTTCGGCCGCCTTCGGCGCCACGCTCGGCGGGATCGTCGCGCTCGGCTGGGTGAGCCGCGCCGACGGCCCTGTCACCGGCGAATGGCTGGCGACGCAGTCATTGACGATCGATCTGGCCGGCTCGAAGCTGCCCGTCAGCGCGAGTCTGTCCCCCCTCTACGATCCGTCCGGCGCGCGGTTGCGCGGCTGACGCGAGGAATCCCGATGGAGCCGCACGTCTTCTTCGCCGTGCTCGCCGCGGCGGCCATGCATGCGTCGTGGAACGCGCTGCTCAAGCTCCGGCTCGAACCGTTTCTCGTGATGACGCTGATGACCGGCATGGCGGGCCTCGCCGGCCTGCCGGCGATGCTGGCGTTCGGCGCGCCCAAATTCGCCGCCTGGCCCTGGCTGATCGCCTCGGTGATCCTGCATCTGGGCTACTATTTCGTGCTGAGCGCCGCCTATGCGCGCGCCGACATGAGCCAGATCTATCCGATCGCCCGCGGCGGCGCGCCGCTCGCCACCGCGCTGCTCTCGATGTTCTGGCTCGGCGAGGACATCAGCGCCGCCCAGCTCGGCGGCGTCGCGCTGCTGGCGAGCGCGGTGGCGGCGCTGTCGATCGTCGGGCGCCGGCGTGGAACGCCGTTCGACCACAGGGCCATCGCCTTTGCGTTGGCCACCGCCGCGATCATCTGCGCCTATACGCTGGTCGACGGGATCGGCGCGCGCGCCGCCGGCGATCCGCACGCCTACGCTTCGACGCTGTTTGTCGTCGACGGGATTCCGCTGCCGCTCGTCGCCCTGTGGCTGCGGGGCAGGGCGGGGCTCGCGCCGTTGAAGACCTATCTCGTCCCCGGCTTCGTCGGCGGCGCGCTGTCGCTCGGCGCCTACTGGATCGCGATCTGGGCGATGACCGTGGCGCCGATCGGCCTCGTCGCGGCGCTGCGCGAATCGAGCGTGCTGTTCGCCGCGATCATCGCGGTCGTCTTCCTCAAGGAGCCGCTGCAGGCCGGTCGCGTCGCGGCGGCGATCATCATCCTGATCGGCGTCGCGCTCATTCGCCTCGGCTGACCGGCGCGGCGAGAGTTTCCAGAAAGCCGCGCAGCAGAGGAATGCGCCGGCGCTCTTCGAGGCACACCGCATACTCCGCCACGTCGAGATCGGCCCCCTCGATGACGAGCCGCGTCAACCCGTCGCCGGGCCTGAACTCGCTGTCGAAAACGACGCCGACGCCGAGCCCGGCGCGCACCGCCTCGGTCACCGCCTCGCGCGATTGCGCCTCGAACAGTGCGCCCGGCTTCACCGAGGCGGCTGCGAGCCGCGCCTCGAACACCTCGCGCGTCACCGAGCCGCGCTCGCGCAGCACCAGATCGCAACCAGAAAGCGCTTCGATCGGCGCGCGCCGGCGCTTGCCCAGCGCATGGCGCTGCGGCAGGAAGCCGACGAGCCGATCGCGCTTCAGCAGGATCGCATGCATGCGTGGATCGGCCGGGCGCTTGGCGGTCACCGCGACGTCGGCGGCGTAGTTCGTCACCTGTTCGAGCACATCCGACGAGTTGCCGATCGTCAGCGAGAAGGTGACAGCGGGATGGGCGGCGCGAAAGCGCGCCAGCCCCGGCATGACATGGCTGGCGCTGTCCGCTGCGATGCGCAGATGGCCGCGGCGCAGGGTGCGCGTCGCGGCGAGAAGGTCGGCCGCCTCGTCCTCGGCCGCGGTCAGCCGGGTCGTCACCACAAACAGGCTTTGGCCGAGCGCTGTGAGCCGCGCCGCACGGCCGACGCGGTCGAACAGGCGCACGTCATGGGCCTGCTCGAGCGCGCGCACTTGCGCCGACAGGGTCGGCTGGCTCACCCCGCGCGCCCGCGCCGCGCGCGTAAAACTGCCGGCTGCGGCGACGGAGTGAAAGGCGCGAAGGCCGGAGAGAAAAGCCGACATTTATAGAGCCACTCTATGGAATGCATCGATAGTCGATATTGGACCTATGGAAAACCGCCGTCTAGCCTCCCTCCGAGCCGCCGTCGCGACGGCGTCATCGACCATGTCCAGAGGTTCGCCATGTCCTTCACGCCCGCCGTCTCCGAAACCGGCGACCCGCTGCTGCTCACCCCCGGGCCGCTGACCACCAGCAAACAGGTGAAGTCCGCGATGGTGCGCGACTGGGGCTCGCGTGACGCCGCCTTCATCCGGATCAACAGGGATGTGCTCGAGACGCTGCCGAAGATCATCCATGGCGAGGCCGATTTCGTCGCCGTGCCGATGCAGGGTTCTGGCACCTTCGCCGTCGAGGCGATGCTCACCAGCTTCGTGCCGCGCCAGGGCAAGTGCCTGCTGCTGATCAACGGCGCCTATGGCCACCGCGCGAAGAAAATTCTCGACATCGCCGGCCGCGCGACGCTCGTCCACGAGACGGCGGAAGATGCGCCGCCCGATCTCGCCGAGGTCGATCGGCTGCTCGCCGCCGACCCCTCGATCACCCACGTCTTCGCCGTCCACTGCGAGACGACGAGCGGCATCCGCAATCCGGTCGAGGCGACAGCTGCGCTGGTCGCCCGTCACGGCCGCCGCCTGCTGATCGACGCGATGAGCGCCTTCGGCGCGCTCGAGCTCGATGCGCGCGTCACGCCCTTCGACGCGGTGGCCGCCTCGTCCAACAAGTGCATCCAGGGCGTGCCGGGCCTCGGCTTCGTCGTCTGTCGCAAGTCGGCGCTGGCGGAAACGAAAGGCAATGCGACGACGCTGGTGCTCGATCTGCATGATCAGGCCGACGCGCTCGCCCGCACCGGCCAGTATCGCTTCACGCCGCCGATCCACGTCATCGTCGCCTTCCATCAGGCTTTGCAGGAGTTCCTCGCCGAGGGCGGCGTCGTCGGCCGCGGCTGGCGCTACGCCGACAATGCGCGCATTCTGATCGAGGGCATGGGAGCGCTCGGCTTCACGCCGCTGCTGCAGCCCCATCTCCAGGCGCCGATCATCGTCACCTTCCATATGCCGAAGGACCCGGCCTTCGTCTTCCAGCGCTTCTATGACGAGTTGAAGGCGCGCGGCTACGTCATCTATCCCGGAAAACTCACGGTGGCCAACTCCTTCCGCATCGGCTGCATCGGCGCGCTCGCCGCGCGCGAGATGCGCGGCGCGGTCAAAGCCGTCGAGGACGTTCTCGCCGTCATGGGCGTCAGCCTGACCGCTCCGCGCGCCGCCTGACGGAGAGACGCATGAATGCGCAAGCCAGACCGCCCGTCCTCGCCAATGGCCGCAGCTACGCCTGGCCCAAGGCGCCGACCATCGTCGTCTGCATGGACGGCTCGGAGCCGGGCTATATCGAGGCGGCGATCGCCAAGGGCCTCGCGCCCAATCTCGACCGCCTGATGAGGACCGGCGCCAACCTGCTCGCCAAATCGGCGATGCCGAGCTTCACCAACCCGAACAACATCTCGATCATCACCGGCCGCCCACCGGCGGTTCACGGCATCGCCGGCAACTACTTCTACGACCGCGAGGCGAAAGAAGAGGTGATGATGAACGACGTGCGCTTCATGCGCGCCGACACCATCATGAAGGCCTTCCACGACGCCGGCGCCTCGGTCGCCGTCGTCACCGCGAAGGACAAGCTGCGCACGCTGCTCGGCAAGGGGCTGGACTGCGCGAGCGGCCGCGCCGTGGCCTTTTCCTCCGAAAAGGCGGATCAGGCCACAGTCGAGAAAAACGGCGTCGGCGACGTTCTGAACTTCGTCGGCATGAAGTTGCCCGACGTCTATTCCGCCGATCTCTCCGAGTTCGTTTTCGCCGCCGGAGTGAAGCTGCTGGAGACGCGCCGGCCTGACCTCATGTATCTGTCGACGACCGATTTCGTGCAGCACAAGGCCGCCCCCGGCGCGCCGATGGCGGATTCCTTCTACGCGATGATGGACCGCTATGTCGGCCGCCTCGACGCGCTCGGCGCCGTCCTCGTCCTCACAGCCGATCACGGCATGAACGACAAGCATCTGCCGAACGGCGAGCCGTCGGTCGTCTTCCTCTCCGAGACGCTCGACGCGCAATTCGGCGCCGGGACGACGCGCGTCATCCTGCCGATCACCGATCCTTACGTCGTCCATCACGGCGCGCTCGGCTCCTGGGCGACGATCTATCTGCACGGCGCCGATCGCGCCGCAGTGATCGCAACGATCCGCAAGCTCGACGGCGTCGACGAGGCGATGACTGCGGAAGAAGCCTGCGCCCGCTTCGAACTGCCGGCCGATCGCATCGGCGACATCGTCGTGATTTCAGGAAAGCACGTCACGCTCGGCACGGCGCGCGCCCGTCACGATCTGACCGGCCTCACCGAGCCCTTGCGCTCGCATGGCGGGCTCACCGAACAGGTGGTGCCGATGATCGCCAATCGGAAAGTGACGCCGCGCGCCGGTCACGACCTGCGCAATTTCGACGTCTTCGACGTCGCGCTCAATCTGGTGCAATCATGAACGTCAACGTCGCAGCCCCGCTGCGCGAGGCGATGCGCATCGCCGGCCAACGCGTCGAGACCGATCAGACGGTCGAGGTGCGCAACCCCTACAATGGCGCGCTTGTCGGAACTGTGCCCGCGGCGCGACCCGAACATGTGCGCGATGCCTTCGCCAAGGCGCGCGCCTTCAAATCGAAGCTGACGCGTTACGAGCGCCAGCAGATCCTGATGAAGACGGCCGAGACGCTGCGCGACCGCAAGGAGCAGTTCGCGCGGCTCATCACCGCCGAATCCGGCCTGTGCTGGAAGGATTCGCTCTACGAGGCGAGCCGCGCCTACGACGTCTGGTCCTTCGCCGCGCAGCTCACGATCAAGGACGACGGCGAGATTTTCTCCTGCGACATCTCGCCGAACGGCAAGGCGCGCAAGATTTTCACGACGCGCACGCCGCTGCTCGGCGTCATTTCGGCGATCACGCCGTTCAACCATCCGCTCAACATGGTTAGCCACAAGCTCGCCCCGGCGATCGCCACCAACAATCGGCTGGTGCTCAAGCCGACCGAGCTGACCCCGCTCACCGCGCTGGCGCTGTGCGACGTGCTTTACGAGGCCGGCCTGCCGCCCGAAATGCTCTCCGTCGTCACCGGCAATCCGGCGACGATGGGCGACGCCATGATCACCGATCCCGACGCCGATCTCGTCACCTTCACCGGCTCGGTGCGCGTCGGCAAGCACATCGCCAACGTCGCCGGCTACAAGCGCCTCGTGCTCGAACTCGGCGGCAACGATCCGCTGATCGTCATGGAGGACGCCGATCTCGACAACGCGGCCGAACTCGCCGTGCAGGGCGCAACCAAGAATTCCGGGCAGCGTTGCACGGCCGTCAAGCGCATTCTCTGCGTCGAAAGCGTCGCCGACAATTTCGTCAAACTCGTCGTCGAGAAGGCGAAGAAGCTTAAGTGCGGCGATCCGATGGACCCGGCGACCGATGTCGGAACCGTGATCAACGCCCGCTCCGCCGATCTCTTCCAGCGCCGCGTCGACGACGCCGCGGCGAAGGGCGCGCAGGTTCTTTGCGGCCGGCGCAACGAGGGCGCGCTGTTCCACCCGTCGGTGGTCGACCGCGTGCCGTACGATTGCGAACTCGTCCACGAGGAAACCTTCGGCCCGGTGATCCCGATCGTGCGTGTCCGCGACGACATCGGCGAGGTGATCCGCGTCTCGAATTCGACCGCCTATGGCCTGTCCTCGGGCGTCTGCACCAACCGGCTCGATTACATCGCCCGGTTCGTCGCCGAGCTCGAGGTCGGCACGGTCAACATCTGGGAAGTCCCGGGCTATCGCATCGAGATGTCGCCCTTCGGCGGGATCAAGGATTCCGGCCTCGGCTACAAGGAGGGCGTGGTCGAGGCGATGAAAAGCTTCACCAATGTGCGCACCTGGTCGCTGCCCTGGAGCGCCTGAGGCGAAAAAAGACGCCCCGGCGCCGGCGCAACGGGCTTGCGCGGCGTCATGCGAGTGTCACACATTCAGAACAAATGAGCGGCGATAACGGGAGAGGGCGGATCATGAAACTTCGGCATGCAGCGAGCTTGGCGCTCGGAATGGGTCTGGCGGTCTTCGCGGGCGAGGCGCTGGCGCAGAAGACGAAGGTCACGATCTACACCGCGCTGGAGAACGACCAGCTCGGCCCCTTCAAGGCCTCGATCGAGAAGGCCGTGCCGGACGCCGAGGTCGTCTGGGTGCGCGATTCCACCGGCGTCATCACCGCCCGGTTCCTTGCGGAAAAGGACAATCCGCGCGCCGACATGGTGATGGGCCTCGCCGCCTCCTCGCTGCTGCTGTTCGAGAAGGCAGGCCTGCTCGAGACCTACGAGCCCAAGGGCGCTTCGGCGCTGAAGCCGGCGTTCCGAGACGGCGCGGCGCCCTACACCTGGACGGGCATGGACGCCTTCCTCGGCGTCGTCTGTTTCAATACGGCGGAAGCCGGCAAGGCGGGCGCCAAGGCGCCGGCCTCCTGGCAGGACCTGCTGCAGCCCGCGCTCAAGGACAAGATCGTCATGCCGCATCCCGCCTCGTCCGGCACCGGCTACCTAATGGTCGCCGGCTGGCTGCAGAGCATGGGCGAGGAGGCGGGCTGGAAGTTCATGGACGGCCTGCACCAGAACATCGCCGCCTACCTTCATTCGGGCTCGGCGCCCTGCGTGCAGGCGGCGCGCGGCGAACGCACGGTCGGCCTCGCGCTCGACATGCGCGGCGCCTCCGAGAAGACCAAGGGCGCCCCGATCGAGGTGATCATCCCGAAGGAGGGCGTCGGCTGGGAGATGGAGGCCTCCGCCATCGTCAAGGGCACGAAGGTCGGCGACGTGGCCAAGAAGATCGCCGACTGGTCGACGACGAAGGAGGCCAACGAGCTCTATTCGAAGACCTACGCCATCGTCGCGCTGCCCGGCGTCGTCAACAATCCGCCGAACTATCCGACCAACGCTGAAGCGGGCATGATCAAGAACGATCTCGGCTGGATGGCCGACAATCGCGATCGCGTGCTCAAGGAATGGTCGCGGCGCTACGAGTCCAAGGCGGCGCCGAAGAACTGACCGCGACTTGCGCGGCGGGCCTGCCCCGCCGCGCCCCGGAGCCCTCGCGATGACGTCGCCCGAACCGATGCTGCGCATCGCGCGCCTGTCGAAGCGTTTCGGCGCCTTCACCGCGTTGCGCGACATCGAGCTGTCGATCGCGCGCGGCGAATTCGTCTGCTTTCTCGGACCCTCGGGCTGCGGCAAGACGACTCTCTTGCGCGCCATCGCCGGCCTCGACCCGCAGGACGAGGGCGTCATCGAACTTGCCGGCCGCGACGTCTCGCGCGCCCCGCCGGCCGAGCGCGATTTCGGCATCGTCTTCCAGTCCTACGCGCTGTTTCCCAATCTCACCATCGGCGACAACATCGCCTATGGCCTCGTCAATCGCGGCCGGCCGCGCGCCGAGATCGACCGTCGCGTCGAGGAGTTGCTGGCGCTCGTCGGCCTGCCCGAGCAGCGCCGCAAATATCCGGTGCAGCTCTCCGGCGGCCAGCAGCAGCGCGTCGCGCTCGCCCGGGCGCTCGCCACCTCGCCCGGCCTCCTGCTGCTCGACGAGCCGCTGTCGGCGCTGGACGCGCGCGTGCGCATCCGCCTGCGTGACGAGATCCGCGGCCTGCAGAAGCGCCTCGGCGTCACCACCATCATGGTCACGCATGATCAGGAGGAGGCGCTGGCGATGGCCGATCGCATCGTGGTGATGAACCACGGCGTCATCGAGCAGATCGGCGCGCCGGAAGAAATCTATCGTCAACCCGCGACGCCTTTCGTCGCCGATTTCGTCGGCCATATGACGTTTCTCGATGCGGTCTCGACCGGCCCGCGCGGCGTGCGCATCGGCGGGCTGGAGCTGCATGTGCGCGAGACCAATGCGCCGGCCGGCGCGCCGGTGCGCCTCGCCATGCGGCCCGAGGAGGTGCGCACGCGCGATCTCGTCGAGGGCGAGGCGAATGTGTTCCGCGGGCGCGTCGGCGCCCTCGCTTTTCTCGGCGCCTTCTGTCGCGCCCGGGTCGAGCCGGTGCAGTCGCCGGGCGCGGCGATCACCGCCGATTTCTCAGCCAACGCCATGCGCGATCTCGCCATTGCGACCGGGCAGGAGCGCCTGTTCGGCCTGTCGGAGGCGACGCTGCGCGTCTTTCCGGCGCGAGCCGAGCCGGCCGCCTCATGAGCGCCGCGGCGCCGGTCGCGACGCGGGCCGGCCCTGTCCCGTCCGGCCCGGGCGCCCGCGCTTCGACCGAGGCGCGCATCGGCGCCGCGCTCGTCTGGCTGCTCGGCGCCGTATTGACGCTGATCATCGCCGCGCCGCTGTGGATGCTCCTGTCGAAGAGCGTCCAGTCGGTCGACGGCGCCTTTGTCGGCCTCGCCAATTTCGCCGTCTATGCGACGACGCCGACGCTCGTCGCCGCGCTGCTCAACAGCCTGTTCGTGGCGAGCCTGTCCACCGCGATCGTCGTGCCGCTCGCCTTCGTCTACGCCTATGCGCTGCAAAGGAGTTGCGTCCCGGGCAAGGGCGTCCTCTACGCCGCCGCGCTGCTGCCGATCTTCGCGCCTTCGCTGCTGTCGGCGCTGGCGCTGGTCTATGTCTTCGGCAATCAGGGTTTTCTCAAGGGCGCGCTGTTCGGCGCCTCGCTCTATGGCCCGGTCGGCATCGTCATCGCCGAGTCGCTCTACGCCTTTCCGCATGCGCTGCTGATCCTGACCACGGCGCTGGCGCTGGCCGACGGACGGCTCTACGAGGCCGCCGAGGCGATGGGGACGACGCGCGCCCGCATCTTCCGCACGGTGACTCTGCCCGGCGCGCGCTACGGTCTGATCAGCGCCGTCTTCGTCGTCTTCACCATCGTCATCACCGATTTCGGCATTCCGAAAGTCATCGGCGGCCAATACGCCGTGCTCGCCACCGACGCCTACAAGCAGGTCGTCGGCCAGCAGAATTTTCCGATGGGCGCGGTCGTCGGCCTGCTGCTGCTCGTGCCCGCGGTGCTCGCCTTCTTCGTCGACCGCAGCGTGCGCAGCCGGCAGGTGGCGCTGCTCTCGGCCCGCGCCGTGCCCTATGTCGCAAAGCCGCGCCGGGCCCGCGACCTCGCCTTCGGCGTGGCGGCCTATGTCATCGGCGCGATGATCGTGGCGACCTACACCGTCGCGGTCTGGGCCTCGTTCATCAAATACTGGCCCTACAACCTGTCGCTGACGCTGGCCAATTACGACTTCGCCAGTTTCGACGCCAGCGGCTGGTCGCCTTACTTCAATTCGCTGAAGATGGCGGCGGCGAGCGCCGTCATCGGCGCGACCTTCGTCTTCTTCGGCGCCTATCTGATCGAGAAACTGAAACTCGCTCCGTTCGGCCGCGCCTTCGCGCAGTTTCTCGCCATGCTGCCGATGGCGGTGCCCGGCCTCGTCCTCGGCCTCGGCTACGTCTTCTTCTACAATGCGACGTGGAATCCGCTCGGCGTCTTCTACGGCTCGCTCGCCGTGCTGGTGGTCAACACCGTCGCGCATTTCTACACCGTGGCGCACATCACCGCGACGACGGCGCTGGGTCAGATCGACCCCGAATTCGAGTCGGTCGCCGCTTCCCTCAAGGTGCCGTTCTGGCGCCATGCGCGGCGCGTCACGGCGCCGATCTGCCTGCCGGCGATCCTCGACATCGGCGTCTACATGTTCGTCAACGCGCTGACCACGGTGTCGGCGGTGATCTTCCTCTACGGCTCGGAGTCGAAGCTCGCCTCGATCGCCATCGTGCATCTCGACGAGGCCGGGGCGATCGCCTCGGCCGCGGCGATGGGGGCGATCGTCATGGCCACCGCGATCGCGGTGAAGCTCGCCCATCTGGCGATCGACCGCGCCCTGCTCGGGCGCCTGCAGGCCTGGCGCCGGCGCTGAGCCGGACTCAGCCCATCGCCGCGACGCCGGCGAACCAGCGATGCGTCAGCACGAGCAGCGCATAGACGGCGAGGCCCGCCGCCAGGCGCGCCGCTGTCGCGGCCGTCAGGAACTCGCTCGGTCGCAGACGCGCCGCCGCCGCGCGCGCCCAGGCCTCGGCGCCCATCGCCCGGCGCTGGCGCGCATCGAGCGCCCTCATGCCGATCAGCGCCATGGCGAGGAACAGGCCGAACAGCACGACATGCGCCAGATCGCCGTTCGGGACGAGATGCGCCCCCGCCCACAGCGCCAGCGCCGCGAGGATCGGATGGCGCGTCAGCCCGACGATTCCGGGCCGCGCCGGATCGAACGCCGCGTTCCGCGCCCCGCCGAAGGACAGCGGATTGGGTCGCCCGATCGCCAGCGCCGCGAGCGCGCAGGCGACGAGCATCGCGAGCTGCGGGACCAACATCTGCCAGCGCGCAAAGCCCCATAGCTCGACATAGGGGGCGCGCGCCGTCGCGCCGATCAGCCAGTAGAGCAGGGCGAGCGAGACCGCCGAATACAGCGTCACATAGAGCGGCGCGCCGAGCGCGGCGACGAACGCCGCCCGCGCCTTCGGCCGCGCCGGCAGCGCATGCGTGAGGAGAAACAGCGCGAAGGCGAGGGCGAACTCGCCCCAGTCGGCGACGGCCCGCATCGTCAGTAGCCGAGCGCCAGGCCGTCCTTGCGATGGTCCGAACCGCCGATCAGCACGCCCCGCGTCCGGTCGATCAGGATCGCCTGGCAGCCGCCCATCGGCTCCTGCGACCAGACGACCCTGTGGCCGCGCCGCTCCAGATCGGCCTTGATCGACTCGGGGAACGTGCGCTCCAGCGTCAGCGTCCCGTCGAACCAGAAGCTGCGCGGCCGGTCGGACGCCTGCTGCGGATCGTCGCCATGATCGACGACGCGGCTGAGGAACTGCGCATGGCCGGCGGCCTGATACTGGCCGCCCATCACGCCGAAGGGCATCAGCGGCGCGCCGTCCCGGGCGATCAGGCCCGGAATGATCGTGTGCATCGGCCGCTTGCCCGGCGCGATGGCGTTGGGATGGCCGCGCTCGAGTTTGAAACCGAGGCCGCGATTGTGCAGCAGCACGCCCGATTGCGGCGCATAGATCGTCGAGCCGAAGGCCCAGAACACCGAATTGATGAGCGACACGGCGTTGCGGTCGCGATCGACCACCGTGACATACACCGTGTCGCGATGCTCCGGCATGTCGAAGGCGGCGGCCGGCGCTGCGTGATCGAGCCGGATCGCGTCGGCGAGCGCGTCGATCGCCGCGTCCGACAGCGCCGCCGAAACGTCGACCGGCGTCTGCGCCGGATCGGCGACGATGAGGTCGCGCCGGCGATAGGCGGCCTTGGTCGCCTCGGCGTGCAGATGCACGCGATCG
>JAEULW010000072.1 GCA_016793505.1 Methylobacteriaceae bacterium
GGTGGACGCGATCGGCCGCAAGCTCGAATTGCTCGGCCTCGCCGAGCCGACCAGCACGCCGGGCGCGGGGGCGGCTTCGTCCGCGACGCCCGCCGCATCGAAACGGTGAAGGACGACGCGATGAGCGAGACTGCGCCCATCGATCCCGCGCCGCGCTCGCGGCTGAAACGCATCCTCTCCGCCATGTGGGGGACGCGGCTCGACAAGAGCGCCTCGCGCATCCGCCTCGCGGCGGTCGGCTTCGTCATCGTCTATGCGGCGATCGGCGGGCGGCTGATCCAGCTCGGCCTGAAGCCCGAGGCCTCGCGCGGGCTGAAGGCGACAGCCGCCGAGATGGTGTCGGGCGCGCGGCCCGACATCGTCGACCGCAACGGCGAGATTCTGGCGACCGACGTGAAGACGCAATCGGTCTTCGCCGAGCCGAACCGCATCATCGACAAGGACGAGGCGGTCGAACTCCTGACCGCCGTCATTCCCGATCTCGACGCCAAGGAGCTGCGCGACAAGCTCGGCACGCGGCGCGGCTTCGTTTGGGTGAAGCGCGGGGTGACGCCGCAGCAGCGCGAGGAGGTGCATCGCCTCGGCCTGCCGGGCGTCGGCTTCCTCACCGAGAACCGGCGCGTCTATCCGAACGGGCCGATCGCCGCGCATATTCTCGGCTTCACCAATGTCGACAACAACGGCATCGCGGGAATCGAGAAATACATCGACGGGCAGGGGCTGGCGGCGCTGCATGGCGCCGGCTTCAACGTCGCCGCCGCCGACTTCAAGCCGGTGCAGCTGTCGATCGACCTCAAGGCGACGCATGCGCTGCGCGACGAACTGGTGCAGGCGCAGGCGAAATTCCGCGCCAAGGCCTCGGCCGGCGCCATCCTCGACGTCAACACCGGGGAAGTGATCGCGCTCGTCTCGCTGCCCGACTACGACCCCAACCAGCCGGCCGACGCGCTCGACCCCAACCACATCAATCGCCTCGCCGTCGGCGTCTACGAGATGGGCTCGACCTTCAAGGCGATCACCACGGCGATGGCGCTGGAATCGGGCAAGGTCAACGTCAACACGCGCATCGACGCGCGCGGCGCGCTGCGCTACGGGCGCTTCACCATCAAGGATTATCACGCCGAGAACCGGGCGCTCAGCGTCACCGAAGTGTTCCAGTACTCCTCGAACGTCGGCACGGCGCGGATGGCGCTGATGGTCGGCGTCTCCGGCCACAAGGAGTTCCTGCGCCGCATGGGCCAGCTCGACCGGATGCGCACCGAGCTGCCGGAAAGCGCCGAGCCGATCGTGCCGAAGAACTGGGGCGAACTGAACACGATGACGATCGCCTTCGGCCACGGCCTGGCCGTCGCGCCGCTGCAGGCGCTGATGGCGGTCGGCGCGCTGGTCAATGGCGGCTTCATGATCAAGCCGACCTTCCTGAAGCGCGACGAGGCGAGCGCGCGCGAGGGCGCGCCGCGCGTCGTCAGGCCGGACGTGTCGGAGGCGATGCGCTACGTCTTGCGCAACAACGCCGAACGCGGCACGGCGACGCGCGCCAACATTCCGGGCTACTATGTCGGCGGCAAGACCGGCACGGCCGAGAAGGTGATCAACGGCCGCTACGCCAAGAACCGGCTGTTCACGACGTTCATGGCGATCCTGCCTTCGGACAAGCCGAAATATCTGTTCCTGACGATCTTCGACGAGCCGCAGGGCCTGCCCGAGACGCATGGCTACGCCACTGCGGGCTGGAACGGCGCGCCGGTGACGGGGCGCATCATCGAGCGCGTGACGCCGATCCTCGGCCTGGCGCCGCGGCTCGATCTGCCGGCGACGCCGTTCCCGCTGCTGGCGCGCTACGGCGTCGGCTCGACCGACAAGACCGGGAGCATCGTCAAGCGATGAACGCCGCTCTGACGCTCGGCGAGGCGCTGGCGGGCGAAGCCGATGTGCCGCCCGCCCTCGCGGCGACGCGCATCGGCGCCGTCACCGCCGACAGCCGCGCCGCCGGCCCCGGCGCCGCCTTCTTCGCCATTCCCGGCGCGCGCGCCGACGGCGCGCAATTCGCCGCGAGCGCGCTCGCAAAAGGCGCGGCCGTCGTCGTCGCCGAGCGGGCGCTCGACGTCGCGCCGCTCGTCGTCGCGCCCAATGTGCGGCGCGCCCTGTCGCGCGCGGCGTCGCGCCTCTATCCGCGTCAGCCCGCGACGATCGCCGCCGTCACGGGGACCAGCGGCAAGACGTCGGTCGCCGCCTTCCTGCGGCAGATCTGGCTCCATACAGGTCACGCCGCCGCCTCGCTCGGCACGATCGGCGTCGTCGCGCCCTCCGGCGCGATCTACGGCTCGCTGACGACGCCCGATCCGGCGAGCCTGCATGCGACGCTCGACCGGCTCGCCGGCGAGGGCGTGACGCACCTCGCCATGGAGGCCTCCTCGCACGGGCTCGACCAGCACAGGCTCGACGGCGTGCGGCTGGCGGCGGGCGCCTTCACCAATCTGTCGCGCGATCATCTCGACTATCATCCCGATCTCGCCGCCTATCTCGAAGCCAAGCTGCGGCTGTTCCGCGAGCTGCTGGCGCCGGGACAGCCCGCCGTGATCGAGGCGGACGGCGATCATGCGGCGGACGTGATCGCCGCGTGCAGGACGCGCGGGCTCAGCGTCTTCACGGTCGGCGCGCGCGGCGAGGGGCTGAAGCTTCTGGCGGCGCAGCGCGAGGGCTTTTCGACGCTGCTGACGATCGCGCATGCGGGCCGCGAGCGCGCCGTGCGCCTGCCGCTCGCCGGCGACTTCCAGGCCTCGAACGCGCTGGTCGCGGCGGGGCTGGCGCTCGTCACCGGCGCGCCGGCGGACGATGTCTTCGCCGCGCTGGAGCGCCTCGCCGGCGCGCCGGGCCGGCTCGAACGCGTCGGCGAACGGGCCGGCGGCATCGTCATCGTCGACTACGCGCACAAGCCCGACGCGCTCGACAAGGCGCTCGCGGCGCTGCGCCCCTATGCGCGGCGGCGCCTCATCGTCGCCTTCGGCTGCGGCGGCGACCGCGATCCCGGCAAGCGGCCGATGATGGGGGCGATCGCGGCGCGCCTCGCCGACATCGTCATCGTCACCGACGACAATCCGCGCAGCGAGGACCCCGCCGCGATCCGCGCGCAGATTCTCGCCGCGGCGCCCGGCGCGCGCGAGATCGGCGACCGGCGCGCGGCGATCGCCGCCGGCGTCGCCATGCTGGAGGAGGGCGACGTGTTCCTCGTCGCCGGCAAGGGACATGAGGAAGGCCAGATCGTCGGCGCGACGACGCTGCCCTTCTCCGATCACGAAGCCGTCGCGACGGCGCTGAAGGACGCTGCGGCATGAGCGAGGACGCGCAGGAATTGTGGAGCGGGCTCGGCCTGATCGGCCCGCTCGAGGCGCGACTTTCCGGGCCGTTGCCGGCGCGCGTCGGCGGCGTGTCGATCGACACGCGCACGCTGGCGCCGGGCGATCTGTTCGTCGCCATCAGGGGCGACACGCATGACGGCCACGACTATGTGAAGGCGGCCTTCGACAAGGGCGCGGCCGCCGCCGTCATCGAGGAGCGCCGCGCCGACGACTTGCGCGGGGCGGGGCCGCTCTATGTGGTGCGCGACGCCTTGCGCGCGCTCGAAGGTCTCGGCATGGCGGCGCGGGCGCGCAGCGCGGCGCGCATCGTCGCGGTGACCGGATCGGTCGGCAAGACGAGCACCAAGGAGACGCTGCGCACCGTGTTCGCGGCCTTCGGCCCGACGCACGCCTCGGTCGCCTCCTACAACAATCACTGGGGCGTGCCGCTGACGCTGGCGCGCCTGCCGCGCGCGGCGGAATTCGGCGTGTTCGAGATCGGCATGAACCATCCCGGCGAGATCACGCCGCTCGTCGCCATGGTGAAGCCGCACCTCGCCGTCGTCACCGCGATCGCGCCGGTGCATCTCGAACACATGGGTTCGCTCGAGGCGATCGTTGACGCCAAGGCGGAGATTTTCTCCGGCGTGGCGCGCGGCGGCGCCGCGGTCATTCCGCGCGACGCGCCGCTGTTCGAGCGACTGGCGGAAGCTGCGGCGCGCTCGCCGATCGGCCATGTCGTCAGCTTCGGCGAGCACGAGCAGGCCGACGCGCGGCTGGAAAGCTGCACGCCGGACGGCGAGGGCTCGCTGATCCATGCGCGCATTCTCGGCCAGCCGATCGTCTATCGGCTCGGCGCGCCGGGCCGGCACATGGCGGTCAACTCGCTCGCCGTGCTGGTGGCGGCGCGCGCCACCGGCTGCCCGCTCAGCGAAGCGGCGGCGGCGCTGGCGCAGGCAAAACCCGCGAAGGGCCGCGGCGCGCGCGAGACGCTGACCGTCGAAGGCGCGCCGGCGACGCTGATCGACGAGGCCTACAACGCCAATCCCGCCTCGATGCGCGCGGCGCTGGCGCTGCTCGGCGACACGACGCCGGGCGCCGGCGGGCGGCGCATCGCGGCGATCGGCGACATGCTCGAACTCGGGCCGGACGGCGCGCAGATGCATGCCGAACTCGCCGAGGCGCTGGAGGCGGCGCAGGTCGATCTCCTGTTCGCCGCAGGCCCGCTGTCGAGGCATCTGTTCGACGCGGCGCCGGAAGAGATGCGCGCGCAATGGGCGGCTTCCGCCGCCGAGCTCGAAGCGCCGCTCGCGGCGGCGCTGCGCGGCGGCGACGTGGTGATGATCAAGGGCTCGAACGGCAGCCGCATGGGGCCGATCGTGGCCGCGCTGCAGCGCCGCTTCGGCGCCGCGGCGCAGGGCGAGGGGTGAGGAATGCTCTACTGGCTGGCCGAAATCGCGGGCTATGCGGGACCGCTGAACCTGTTCCGCTACATCACCTTCCGCACCATGGCCGCGACGGTGACGGCGCTCGCCTTCGTGTTCCTGTTCGGCCCCTCGATCATCGCGGCGCTGCGCCTCAAACAGGGCAAGGGCCAGCCGATCCGCTCGGACGGGCCGCAGTCGCATCTCTTGACCAAGAAGGGCACGCCGACGATGGGCGGGCTGATGATCCTGTCCGGACTCATCGTCTCGACGCTGCTGTGGGCCAATCTGCGCAACGGCTATGTGTGGGTGGTGCTGCTGGTGACGATCGGCTTCGGTCTGATCGGCTTCTATGACGACTATCTGAAAGTGACGAAGCAGTCGCACAAGGGCTTTTCCGGCAAGGCGCGCCTTGCGCTCGAGGCGCTGATCGCGGGCCTCGCCTGCTGGGCGCTGACGCGGCTCGGCGCGACGCCGGCGGCGACCTCGCTGGCCGTGCCCTTCGTCAACGGCTTCATCGCCGATTTCGGCATCTTCTTCGTCGTCTTCGGCGCCTTCGTCATCACCGCGGCGGGCAACGCCGTCAATCTGACCGACGGCCTCGACGGCCTCGCCATCGTGCCGGTGATGGTGGCTTCCGGCACTTTCGCGCTGATCGCCTATCTCGCCGGCAACGCGGTCTACGCCGTCTATCTCGGCATCAACTACGTGCCGGGCACCGGCGAGCTCGCGGTGATGCTCGGCGCGGTGATCGGCGCCGGCATCGGCTTCCTGTGGTTCAACGCGCCGCCGGCGGCGATCTTCATGGGCGACACGGGTTCGCTGGCGCTCGGCGGTCTGCTCGGCGCGGTGGCGGTGGCGACCAAGCACGAGGTGGTGCTCGGCATCGTCGGCGGCCTGTTCGTGCTCGAGGCGCTGAGCGTGATCGTGCAGGTCGCCTCGTTCAAGCTGACCGGCAAGCGCGTGTTCCGCATGGCGCCGATCCATCATCACTACGAGCAGAAGGGCTGGTCGGAGCCGCAGGTCGTCATCCGCTTCTGGATCATCGCCTTCGTGCTGGCGATGATCGGCCTCGCGACGCTGAAGGTGCGATGAGATGACGCCGGTCTCGGCATTCGCAGGACGCGACGTCGCGCTGTTCGGACTCGGCGGATCGGGTCTGACGACGGCGCAGGCGCTCGTCGCCGGCGGCGCGCGCGTCGCGTGCTGGGACGACTCGGCGGCGCAGCGCGACAAGGCGGCCGCGGCGGGCCTTGCGATCGAGGATCTCGCCGCCGCCGAATTCAGCCGCTTCGCCGCGCTGATCCTGACGCCCGGCGCGCCGCTGACGCATCCGGCGCCGCACTGGAGCGCGGCGAAGGCGCGCGCGGCGGGGATCGAGATCATCGGCGACATCGAGCTGTTCTGCCGCGAGCGCCGCGCGCGCGCGCCCGGCGCGCCGTTCATCGCCATCACCGGCACCAACGGCAAATCGACGACGACGGCGCTGATCGCGCATCTGCTGCGCGCCTTCGGCCGCGACGTCGCGCTCGGCGGCAATATCGGCACGGCGATCCTGGCGCTGCCGCCGCCGGCGGCGAGGCGCACGCATGTGATCGAATGCTCGTCCTTCCAGATCGATCTGGCGCCCTCGCTCGACGCCAGCGTCGGCGTGCTGCTCAACCTGGCGCCCGACCATATCGACCGGCACGGGACGATGGAGATTTACGCGGCGGTGAAGGAGCGGCTCGTCGCGATGGCCGGGCGCGTGGTGATCGGCGTCGACGATGCGCATGCGCGCGCCATCGCCGCGCGGCTCGCGGCGGCGGGCAAGCCCGTCACGCCGATCTCGGCGGCCGGCGCGCCGCTCGCCGACGGCGTGTTTGCGCGCGGCTCGAAGCTGTTTCGCGCTGCGGCCGGCGCGGCGCGCGAGCTCGCCGACCTTTCCGCAATCGCCTCGCTGCGCGGCGCGCACAATGCGCAGAACGCCTGCGCGGCGATCGCAGCGATCGGCGATCTCGCTGACGATGCGGCGGCGCTGCAGGCGGCGCTCGCCGTCTTTCCCGGCCTGCCGCATCGCATGGAGGAGGTCGGCCGGCTCGGCCGCGCGCTGTTCATCAACGATTCCAAAGCGACAAACGCAGACGCCGCGGAAAAGGCGCTGGCCTCGTTTGGCGGCGACATCTTCTGGATCGTCGGCGGCAAGCGCAAGGAAGAGGGCATCGAGCCTTTGCGGCGCTATTTTCCACGCATCGCGCGCGCCTTCCTGATCGGCGCGGCGAGCGAGGATTTCGCCGCGACGCTGGAGGGCGCCGCCCCTTACGAGCGCTGCGGAACGCTCGACGTCGCGCTCCAGCAGGCGGCGCGCGCCGCCGCCGCGAGCGATGCGCGCGAGCCGGTGGTGCTGCTGTCGCCGGCCTGCGCTTCCTATGACCAGTTTCCGAATTTCGAGGTGCGCGGCGACCGGTTCCGCGCTCTCGCGCGCGCGCTGATCGCGCAAGGCTGAAGGAGGATCGAGCATGGTCTCGCGCGCTGTCCGTTCGCCCTTCGCCGCCTGGTGGTGGACGATCGACCGCTGGCTGCTGGCCGGAATCGGCGCGCTGATCGTCGTCGGCCTGGTGCTGACCATGGCGGGCAGTCCGCCGGTCGCCGAGAGGCTCGGCCTGCCGACCTTCCATTTCGTGCATCGCCAGTTCTTCTATCTGGCGCCGGCGATCGCGCTGATGGCGGCGACCTCCTTCCTGTCGCCGCGACATGTGCGGCGCGCCGCGCTCCTCGTCTATGTGATCGCCATGGCGCTGATCTTCGCGGCGCTGCTGTTCGGCGTCGAGGTGAAGGGCTCGCGGCGCTGGATTTTCGGCGTGCAGCCCTCCGAGTTCCTCAAGCCGGCCTTCGTCGTGCTGGCGGCCTGGGCGTTTTCGGAAGGGGCCAAGCGACGCGGCCTGCCGGGCAATCTGGTCGCCATGGCGCTGTTGCCGATGACCATCGCGCCGCTCGTCCTGCAGCCTGATTTCGGCCAGACGATGCTGGTCTCGATCGTCTGGGCGTCGCTGTTCTTCATGGCGGGATTGCACGGGCTGTGGGTCGTCGGAATCGGCGGCGCGGCCGCGGCCGGCATACTGGGCGCCTACAGGTTCATGCCGCATGTGCGCGGCCGCATCACGCGCTTTCTCGACGGCGGCGGCTCGGCCGGCGACACGTTCCAGGTCGACACCGCGCTCGAAAGTTTCGCCGCCGGCGGCTGGCTCGGGCGCGGGCCGGGCGAGGGGCGCATCAAGCGCATCCTGCCGGACGGGCACACCGACTTCATCTTCGCCGTGACGGGCGAGGAGTTCGGCCTCATCGCCTGCCTCATGCTGGCGGGGCTGTTCTGCGCCATCGTGCTGCGCGGGCTTTGGCTCGCCAATCGCAGCGGCGATCCCTTCTGCCGCTTCGCGGCGGCGGGCCTCGTGATGCTGTTCGGCCTGCAGAGCGTCATCAACATGGCGGTCAATCTGCATCTGATGCCGGCCAAGGGCATGACGCTGCCCTTCATCTCCTATGGCGGCTCGTCGCTGATCTCGCTGGCGATCGGCATGGGCTTTCTCATCGCTGTGACGCGCGATCGGCCGCGCGCGGAGAGTTACGCGCCGCCGGACAAGGGATGGAGCGCGCCATGAGCGAGGATCGTCCCGTCCTGCTCGCCGCGGGCGGCACCGGCGGCCATCTGTTCCCGGCGCAGGCGCTCGCCGTCGCGCTCGCGGCGCGCGGCGTGCCGGTCGAACTCGTCACCGACGAGCGCGCGTTGAAATATGGCGGCGAGTTTCCCGCGCGCGCCTTCCACACCATCGCCGCGGCGACGCCGACCGGCGGCTCGCTGATCTCGAAGGCGCTCGCTGTGCTCAAGCTGATGCGCGGCACGATCGCGGCGCGCAGGCTCGTGGCGCGCGTCCGGCCGCGCGCCGTCGTCGGCTTCGGCGGCTATCCGACGGTGCCGCCGATGCTGGCGGCGCGGCAGCTGAAAATCCCGTCGATCCTGCACGAGCAGAATGCGGTGATGGGCCGCGCCAACCGCTTTCTTTCGGGCGCGGTGGACGCCATCGCGACCGGCTTTCCGACGCTGTCGGGCGTCGCCGAGGCGGCGCGCGGCAAGCTGCGGCACGTCGGCAATCCGCTGCGCCCGGCGGTGCTGGCGGCGGCGGCGGCGCCCTATCCGGACGATTCTTCGCTCTGCGTCGTCGTCACCGGCGGCTCGCAGGGCGCGCGGGTGATGTCGGACGTCGCGCCGGCGGCGATCGCCTTGCTTTCGGCCGAGCAACGCGCGCGCGTGAAGCTGACGCAGCAGGCGCGCGGCGAGGACGAGGCGCGCGTGCGCGAGGCCTATGCGAAGCTCGGCTTTGCCGCCGAGATCGCGCCGTTCTTCGCCGATCTGCCGGCGCGCATGGCGGGGGCGCATCTGGTCGTGGCGCGCGCCGGCGCCTCCACCGTGTCGGAGCTGGCGGCGATCGGCCGGGCCTGCGTGCTCGTGCCGTTTCCACATGCGCTCGATCAGGATCAGGCGGCCAATGCGCGCGCGCTCGAACAGGCGGGCGCCGCGACGGTCATTCCGCAGAGCGATTTTTCGCCGCAGCGTCTGGCGCAGGACCTCGTCGAGGCGCTGGAGGATCCCGCCACGCTGAAGCTGCGCGCCGACGCGGCGCGCGCCGTCGCCGTCCTCGACGCGGCCGACCGTCTCGCCGATCTCGTGCTCGAGATCGCCCCGTCCCCATCCGGAGTTCGTTCGTCATCATGAAGCTGCCGCAGGATCTCGGCCCCATTCATTTCGTCGGCATCGGCGGCATCGGCATGTCCGGCATCGCCGAGGTGCTGATCAATCTGGGCTATCAGGTGCAAGGCTCGGACGCCGCCGACAACGCCAACGTCAAGCGCCTGCGCGACAAGGGCGCGCGGGTGTTCATCGGCCATCGCGCCGAAAATCTCGGCGAGGCCGCGGTGATCGTCGTCTCGACGGCGATCCGCCGCGACAATCCCGAGCTCGCCGCCGCGCGCGAGCGGCGCGTGCCGGTGGTGCGGCGCGCCGAGATGCTGGCCGAACTGATGCGGCTGAAACGCTGCGTGGCCATCGCCGGCACGCATGGCAAGACGACGACGACCTCGCTGGTGGCGACGCTGCTCGAGGCGGGCGGGCTCGATCCGACGGTGATCAATGGCGGCATCATCAACGCCTATGGCACCAATGCGCGCCTCGGCGGCGGCGACTGGATGGTGGTGGAGGCCGACGAGAGCGACGGCACCTTCCTCAAGCTGCCGGCCGACGTCGCCATCGTCACCAATATCGATCCCGAGCATCTCGATCATTTCAAGACGTTCGAGGCGATCAAGCAGGCGTTCTACACGCTGGTCGAGAATCTGCCCTTCTACGGCTTCGCGGTGATGTGCCTCGATCATCCCACGGTGCAGGAGCTGGTGGGGCGCATCGAGGACCGGCGCGTCATCACCTATGGCGAGAATCCGCAGGCCGACGCGCGACTCGTCGATGTCGACC
>JAEULW010000077.1 GCA_016793505.1 Methylobacteriaceae bacterium
ACCGGCCAGCATCTGCAGCAGCTCACCGAGAAGGCGCAGTTCGCCCTCGGACAGGAGCGCGATGATCTCGCCGAGGCGGCGCTGTCGCGCCAGGTCGATCTCGAGGCGCAGATCCCGCTGCTCGAGGCGACCCGGGCCGAAGCCGAGGCCGAGGAGGCCAAGCTCGAATCCTGCGTCGCCGCGCTCGTCGCCCGCAAGGCCGAAATGGAGGCCGATCTCGCCGCCTTCGAATCCGCCCGTCGCAGCGCCATTTTCGAGGAATGCGCGCCCGAGCGCGACAAGGGCGTCGAGAAGCGCGTCGCCGCCGCCGAAGGCGCCTTCGACCGCGCCATGAAGGCGCAGGACGGCGCCGGCGGACCGACCCGCGCCGACCGCGACACCGCCGGCAAGCTCGCCGAGCTCGATCGTCTCGGCCGCCACGCCAAGATCGCCGAGCGCCTCGCCGCGCTGAAGGCGATGCGGCAGGCGGGCTGACGCCTACTCGACGACGATGCGCGGCGCGGCGCGCCGCGCGCCCTCGAGCCCCTCCCACACCTGCCGCGCGATCGCCTTGTAGATCGCCGCGTGCGGGCCGTCCGGCTGGGTCGCCACCACCGGCCGGCCGGCGTCCGATGTCTCGCGGATCGTCATGTGCAGCGGCACCTCGCCGAGGAACGGCGCGCCGAGCCGCTCGGCCTCGTGCCGCGCCCCGCCATGGGCGAAGATGTCGCTGCGCTCGCCGCAATGCGGGCACAGGAAGTAGCTCATGTTCTCGACGATGCCGAGGATCGGCACGTCGACCTTCTCGAACATCGCCACGCCCCGCCGCGCGTCGATCAGCGACAGGTCCTGCGGCGTCGAGACGATCACCGCGCCGCTGAGCGGCACGGTCTGCGCCATGGTCAGCTGCGCGTCGCCTGTGCCCGGCGGCATGTCGACGACCATCACGTCGAGCGGCCCCCAGGCGACCTCCTTCAGCATCTGCGACAGCGCCGACATCACCATCGGTCCGCGCCAGATCATCGCCGTGTCCTCCTCGACGAGGAAGCCGATCGACATGATCTTCAGCCCATGCGCCTCGAGCGGGATCATCTGGCGCCCATAGGCGACCTGCGGCTTGCCGCGCAGCGCGAACAGCCGCGGCATCGACGGGCCGTAGATGTCGGCGTCGAGCACGCCGACCTTCAGTCCGAGCGCGGCGAGGCCGAGAGCGAGATTGGCCGCCGTCGTCGACTTGCCGACGCCGCCCTTGCCGGACGCCACCGCGATGATGTGACGCACGTCGGGCAGCGGCGATCCGGCCTTGGCGACCGGCGCGCGCGGCGTCGAGCCGGGCCCGGAGGCGACCGGCCGGTCGGCGGTGAGCGTCACCAACGCCGCGCCGACGCCCGGCAGTTTGCGCAACACGTCCTCGGCCTGCTGGCGCACCCGCTCGGCGGCCTGCGCCTCGGCCGGCTCGACGACGATCGCCGCATAGACCTTGTCGTCCTTGGTGGTGACGCCGGCGAGCGCCGGCGATTTCGACAGCGGCGTGACGCCGTCCGGCGCCTTCACTCCGGCCAGCGCCTTCATGATGTCGTCGCGGGTGATCAAGGCGCTGTCCTCCGTGCGCGCGCGGCGCGGCCGTCGCCCGATATAGGGCGCTCCCGGACCGGTCAAGCGAGACTCCGGGCGGGTTGCCATGGCGCGCGCCGGCGGCGATCATCGCCCGACCTGCGGCGCGCCGGCGCGCCGCGGCGACGGAGTCCGATCATGATTGCACGCGCTCTGGCGGGGCTTTTCGCTCTCGGGTTGACAGCCGCAGCGGCGGCCGCCGGCCATCGCCATGTCGACTCCGACTATCCCGGCTCCTGGGCCATCGCCGACGGCCATGGCGAGGTCGCGGTCAAGGTCCAGTATCTCGCCATGGGCGCGTGCTGGCGCATCGAAAACGCGCGCGAGGGCGTGCCCGATCGCGCCACCGCCGAGCCGAACGAGCGTCACCTCTACGTCACCGTGGCGATCCGCAAGACCGGCGACGACTGCCCGCCGACCAACGCCCCGCTCGAAACGAAGCTGAACATTCCCGACAAGCCCGGCCGCATCAGCCTCGACGTCTTCTTCGTCGATGAGCGCGGCGTGCTGCAGCGCTCGCAGCGCCACCGCATCGAGCGCGACTGCGGCGCCTCGACGACGACCGCCTGCTGACGCCGCGACGCGCCCTTGCGCGCCCGCGCCGGCGCGGCGTAGGAGGGCGGATGCGCGCTGTCTTCGCCCCCGCGCGCCGCCTCCTCGTCGCGGCCGCTCTCGCCCTCGTCCTCGGCGACGCGTCTGTGGCCGAGACCGGCGACCGCGTGCGCATCGCTTTCGAAGGCGCGCGCCCGCCCTGGAACATGCTCGACGCGCGCGGCGAACTCGCCGGCTTCGAGGTCGAGCTCGCCCGCGCGCTGTGCCTGCGCCTCGCGCTCACCTGCCAGTTCGTGCAGCAGGACTGGGACCAGCTGCTGCCCGGCCTGAGCGCCGGCTCGCACGACGTCGTCATGTCGGCGCTGACGCCGACCGAGGAGCGCCGCGCCGGCGTCGATTTCGGCGCGCCCTACCTGCGCATGCCGCTCGCCTTCGCCGCCGCCCGCGGCCGCACGCCGCGCCCCTTCGACCCGGCCGCGCTCGCCGGTCGCGCCGTCGGCGTCGAGCAGGGCGGGGCGCAGGAGGAGTGGATCGAGCGCGTCTACAAGGACGCCGACGTCCGCCGCTACGCCTCGCTCGAGGAGGCGATGCTCGACCTCGCGGCCGGCCGGATCGAATTCGTCGCCGGGCCGAAGGACGCGCTCGCCGCCTTCATCGACACCCGCAAGGAGGCGCGCTGCTGCCGCATCCTCGGCGACGCCCCGCGCGACCCCGCCTATCGCGGCGAAGCCTTCGCCATGGCCTTCCGCAAGACCGACGCCGCCCTGCGCGCCAGATTCGACAAGGCGCTGGCCGAGGCGCTGGCGGATGGAAGCTACGAGGCGATCCGCAAGAAGTATTTCGCCTGGCCGATCTACTGACCTGACGCTCGCCCCTGTCATTCCCGACGCCAAAGAACTGGGTCCCGGCTCTCCGCTCCGCTCCGGCCGGGATGACAGCGTCTGTCATTCCCGACGCCCGCGCAGCGGGCGAGCGGGAACCCAGAGTCTGCCGGGCGCTGCGCTCGACGCCAAAGAACTGGGTCCCGGCTCTCCGCTTCGCTCCGGCCGGGATGACAGCGACTGTCCTTCCCGACGCCGGCGCAGCGGGCGAGCGGGAACCCGGCCGCCCGGCGTCGCGCCCGACGCCGCCGGCTGGCTCCCGGCTCGGCGCTGCGCTCCGGCCGGGATGACAGGCCCATCCCCGCCTTGCCCCGCGCGCCCATCTGTGGGACTTCCGCGCCGACAGGGCGCGGCCGGCGCGCCCGCCGCATGAGGGGCGCGCGATGGCGAAGGTCGCATTTCTGGGTCTCGGCGTGATGGGCTTCCCGATGGCGGGGCATCTCGCCGCCAAGGGTCACGACGTCACCGTCTACAATCGTAATCCCGCCAAGGCCGAAGCGTGGAGGAACAAGCACAAGGGCGCGAGCGCCGCGACGCCGCGCGAGGCGGCGAAGGGCGCCGAGATCGTCTTCTGCTGCGTCGGCAATGACGATGATCTGCGCTCGGTCGTTCTCGGCCCCGACGGCGCCTTCGCCGGCATGGCCGCCGGCGCGATCTTCGTCGACAACACCACCGCCTCCGCCGGCGTCGCCCGCGAACTTTCCGCCGCGGGCGAAAAACGCGGCGTCGCCTTCATCGACGCGCCGGTCTCAGGCGGCCAGGCGGGGGCCGAGAACGGCCAGCTCACCGTCATGTGCGGCGGCGAGACGGCGGCCTATGCGACCGCCGAGCCCGTCATCATGGCCTTCGCCCGCGCCTGCCGCCTGATGGGGCCGTCCGGCGCCGGCCAGCTCACCAAGATGGTCAACCAGCTCTGCATCGCCGGGCTGGTTCAGGGCCTGTCCGAAGGCCTGCACTTCGCCATGAAGGCCGGGCTCGATCCGCTCGCCGTCGTCGAGGTCATCTCCAAGGGCGCCGCGCAAAGCTGGCAGATGGAGAACCGCTACAAGACCATGGCGGCGGGCAAGTTCGATTTCGGCTTCGCCGTCGACTGGATGCGCAAGGATCTTGCGATCTGCCTCGAGGAGGCGCGCCGATACGGCGCTCATCTTCAGGTCGCCGACCTCGTCGACCAGTTCTATTCGGAAGTGCAGAGGATGGGCGGCGGCCGCT
>JAEULW010000088.1 GCA_016793505.1 Methylobacteriaceae bacterium
GGCGGCGGCGCGCGCCATCCCGAAGATCGCCGCCGCCATCGCCGCCTATCCGCATCGCGCCATCGGCGCTTATCGCGCCTGGCCGGGCCCGAACTCCAACACTTTCGTCGCCGCCGCGCTCGCCGCCGCGCCCGAGCTCGGCGCGCGCCTGCCGGGCACGGCGATCGGCCGCGACTTTCCCCATGACGGGCGCTGGCTGATCATCGACGCACAAGGCCTGCGCGCCACGCTCGGCGGCTATCTCGGCGCCGCCGTCGGCCCGCGCGGGATGGAGATCCAGCTGCTCGGCGCCGTCGTCGCGCTCGACTGGCGCCGCCCGGCGATCGAGCTGCCCGGCCTCGGCCGCATCGGCATGACGGCCGCCTGAGCGCCGCTCAGTCCGGCAGCACCTTGCCCGGATTCATCAGGCCCTGCGGGTCGAGCGCCCGCTTGATCGTCTTCATCACCTCGATCGCCTCGCCGTGCTCGGCGCGCATGAACTTGATCTTGCCGTAGCCGACGCCGTGTTCGCCGGTGCAGGTGCCGCCGAGCGCGATGGCGCGTTCGACGAGCCGCTTGTTCAGCCGCTCGGCCTCCGCCATCTCGGCCGCATTGTCGGGATCGATGATGTAGCCGTGATGGAAATTGCCGTCGCCGACATGCCCGACGAGCGTCACCGGGAACGAGGCGCCCTCGTTGTCCTTGCGCGATTCGCGCAGCATCTCGGCGAGTTTCGAGATCGGCACGCAGACATCCGTGCCCCAGGACTTCGCGCCCGGCCGCATCGCCAGCGTCGCGTAGTGGATGTTGTGCCGCGCCTCCCACAGCCGCGCCCGCTCGGCCGGATCGCTCGCCCAGCGGAAATCCTCGCCGCCATGGCCGGCGGCGATTTCCTGCGCCCGCTGCGCCTGCTCGGCCGCGCCCGCCGCGCTGCCGTGGAACTCGTAGAACAGCGTCGGCCGCGCCTCGAGATTGAGCTTGGAATAGGCGTTGACGGCGGCCACCGTCACCGCGTCCATGATCTCGATGCGCGCCACCGGAATGCCGGTCTGGATCGTCTCGATCACCGCCTCGATCGCCGCCTCGACGCTCGGATAGGGACACACCGCCGAGGTCATGTTCTCCGGAATGCCCTGCAGGCGCAGCGTCACCTCGGTGATGATCCCGAGCGTGCCTTCCGCGCCGACGAACAGCGCGGTCAGGTCGTAGCCCGCCGAAGACTTGCGCGCCCGCGAGCGCGTGCGGATGATCCGCCCGTCGGCCAGCACGACGGTCAGCGACAGCACGTTCTCGCGCATCGTTCCGTAGCGCACCGCATTGGTGCCCGAGGCGCGCGTCGCCGCCATGCCGCCGATCGTCGCGTCGGCGCCCGGATCGACGGGGAAGAACAGGCCCTGATCGCGCAGATAGGCGTTGAGCTGCTTGCGCGTCACGCCGGCCTGCACGGTCACGTCGAGATCCTCGACATTGAGCTCGACGATCTCGTTCATCCGCGACAGGTCGATGCACACTCCGCCCTGCAGCGCGCAGACATGCCCCTCGAGCGAGGTGCCGGCGCCGAAGGCGACGATCGGCGCGCCCTCGGCCGCGCACATCCTGACGATCTCCGAAACCTCTTGCGTCGAGGTCGCGAAGACGACGACGTCCGGCGCCTTCGTCGGATGATAGGCCTCGCCGCGCCCGTGCTGCTCGCGCACCGCCGCCGCGGTCGAGACGCGCGCGTCGAAACGCGTCTTCAGCGCCGCGATCAGCGCCGCGCTCACGCGCGCGCCGCTCACGCCGAGGCCCCGTGCAGCGCCCAGGCGGTGATGAGATGATGGGCGATGGCGATCGGCTGCGGCGCGGTGACGCCGTCGGGATGACGTTTCTCCAGCACGGCGCGAATCTCCTCGCGCGAGAACCAGCGCGCGTCCTCGAGTTCGGTCCTGTCGATCGTCAGCTCGCGCGTTTCGGCGCGGGCGATGCAGCCGATCATCAGCGTCATCGGGAACGGCCAGGGCTGCGAGGCGAGATAGGCGACGCTCGAGACGCGCACGCCCGCTTCCTCGAACAATTCGCGCCGCGCCGCCTCCTCGATCGTCTCGCCCGACTCGACGAAGCCGGCCAGCGCCGAATACATGCCGCGCGGAAAACGCGCCTGCCGGCCGAGCAGGCAGCGCTCGCCGTCGGTGGCGAGCATGATCGCCACCGGATCGGTGCGCGGAAAATGCTGCGCCCGGCAGCCGTCGCATTCGCGTCGCCATCCGGCGGCGGCGAGCCGGGTCTTCGCCCCGCAATTCGAACAGAAGCGATGGCGCGCATGCCAGTGCATCAGCGCCTTGGCCTGCGCCAGGATGGCGGTGTCCTCGGGCCCGAACACGCCTTCGGCGGCGAGCGAGCGCAGATCGCGCAGCGCGATGTCGGGCCGTCCGCGCACCACGACGCGACGCGTGTCCCAGGAGACCGTCGCCTCCTTCTCGCCCTCGACGGCGATCGCCTCGTCGGCGAGCAGCGTCGCGAACACCGGCGCGCCGGATTCGCGCAGGCCGAGCAGCGCCACCTCGGCGCAGGGCAGGGCGCGCGCCTGCGACACGGCGTGGAAGGGCGTCGGCGTCCCGCCGCCGCCCAGCGCCGGAACGTCGCCGGCGATCAGCACCGTCTGCGCGTCGGCGCGGGTGAACAGCGCGTCGAGGAAGGCCGCGTCGTCACGCCGCTCCGAGCGCCGGTCGAGCGGATTGCCGTGAAACGCGAGGCCGGGAAATCGGTCGTCGACGCGGGCGCTTGCGCCGCCATGAGCAGGAGTCGTCATGACGGCACAGTGTCACGCCGGCGCGGCGCTCACAACTTCTGGCCGGTGACCTTGTTGTAGCCCCACAGCACGGCGATGGCGCCGATCACCGAGACGATCATGCTCCAGATGTTGACGCCGCTGACGCCGCCGAAGCCGATCAGGTTGGCGAGAACGCCGCCGACGACGGCGCCGACGATGCCGAGCGCCGTGTTCATCAGGAAGCCCTTGCCGGCTCCCTCGAAGATCTTGCTGGCGATGAAGCCGGAAATGGCTCCCAGAATGATCCAAGCGATGACGCCCATGACGGTCCGCCCTCCTTCGGTCGTCCGCCCATCCGGCCGAACCTTCGCGCAAGATGGGTCGATTGCGGCGCAAGTTCAAGCGCGCCGCCGGCCGCGCCCCTTGCGCGGCGGCGCGGGAACGACGACATCTGTGCGGCGTTGAACGCCGGCAGGCGCAACGCCGACGCGACGGACGCGACAGTGGAGGACGAGATGGGATTGTTCGACGACGCCTTGGGCAAGGCTGTTCCCGGCGGCAGCATCGCCAAGCCCCTGATGATCGCCGCGGCGGCCCTGCTCGCCGCGCGCATGTTCGGCGGCAAGGATGCGCCGCAGCAGGCCCCGGCCGGCGCGCCCGCGCCCGCCGATGTCGACGGCGGCCTCATCGGCGGCCTCGGCGGCCTGATCGACAAGTTCCGCAACGCCGGCCAGGGCGATGTGATCGATTCCTGGGTCGGCTCCGGCCAGAACAAGCCGATCCAGCCGCCGGCGCTCGAACAGGCGCTCGGCCGCACGACGATTTCCGACCTCGCCCGCAAATCCGGCATGAGCGAGCAGGAGTTGCTGGCCCAGCTGTCGCAGGTCCTGCCCGGCCTCGTCGACAATCTGACGCCGCAGGGCCGCATGCCGACCGATCAGGAGATCCGCGGCTACCGCCGCTGAGCCGCGTCGCGCCCGGCCGCGCCCCGGCGCGGCCGGTCCGGGCTTGAACCGGGCGCGCCGATGGTCCACATAGGCGCCGGGAGGTTGGCGTTGGACGTTCCACTCGCCAACCGGGTCAGGTCCGGAAGGAAGCAGCCCTAACGAGACCGGGCGGGTCTTCGTCCAACCTCCTACCGACGCCGCCGGCTGCAGCGATGCTGAGCGGTCGACGGCGCCGCCGTCGCCCCGCCGATCAGCGAGCCCGAGCGGAATGTCCGATCGTCCCGATCCCGCCGGCGAGACCGGCGCCCTGCCGGGCCTGGCGCTCGATCCGCCGGCCGCCGCCGCCGCGCCCTATCGGGTGCTGGCGCGCAAATACCGGCCCTCGACTTTCGACGATCTGATCGGCCAGGAGCCGATGGTGCGCACCCTCTCCAACGCCTTTGCGGCGGGGCGCATCCATCAGGCCTACATCCTCACCGGCGTGCGCGGCGTCGGCAAGACGACCACCGCCCGCATCCTCGCCCGCGCCTTCAATTACGAGCTGCCGGGCAAGGTCGACGCGCCGACGGTCCACATGCCCGAGCCCGGCGTGCATTGTCAGGCGATCATCGAGTCGCGCCATGTCGACGTGATCGAGATGGACGCCGCCTCCCACACCGGCATCGACGACGTCCGCGAGATCATCGACAACGCCCGCTACAAGCCGGTGATGGCGCGCACCAAGGTGTACATCATCGACGAGGTGCACATGCTCTCGAAGGCCGCCTTCAACGGCCTTCTGAAGACGCTCGAGGAGCCGCCCGAGCATGTGAAGTTCCTGTTCGCGACGACCGAGATCGACAAGGTGCCGGTCACCGTGCGCTCGCGCTGCCAGCGTTTCGATCTGCGCCGCATCGAGGCCGACGCGCTGACGCGCCATCTCGCCGGCATCTGCGGCAAGGAGGGCGTCGCCGTCGCCGACGAGGCGCTGGCGCTGATCGCCCGCGCCGCCGAAGGCTCGGCGCGCGACGCGCTGTCGCTGCTCGATCAGGCGATCGCCCATTCCGGCTCGCATGGCGCGCGCGGCGCCCGCATCGAGGCCGAGGAAGTGCGCCGCATGCTCGGCCTCGCCGATCGCGCCCGCGTCATCGACCTGTTCGAGCAGCTGATGCGCGGCGAAGTCGCCGGCGCGCTCGACCTGCTCAAGGAGCAGTATGATCATGGCGCCGATCCGGCGCAGATCCTCGCCGATCTCGCCGGCTTCGTGCATTTCGTCACGCGCCTGAAGATCGTGCCGGAGGCCGCCCGCGATCCCTCGGTGACGCCGGAGGAGGCGCGCCGCGGCGCCGAGCTGTCGCGCGCTCTCGGCGTGCGCGTGCTCACCCGCGCCTGGCAGATGCTGCTCAAGGGCCTGCAGGAGGTGCGCGAGGCGCCGCGCCCGCTCGCCGCCGCCGACATGGTGCTGGTGCGCATCGCCCACGCCGCCGATCTGCCGACGCTCGACGAGGCGCTGCGGCGGCTGGAGGAGTCCGCGCCTGCCGGCGGCGCCGGCCCGCGCCCCGCCGCCGCCCCGTCCGGTCCGACGCCGTCGGCGCTGCTCGCCGCCGCCCCGTCCTTCGTCGAGGCGCGGCCCGAGCCGCCGCGCGGCCCGGTCATGGCGCTCGCCCGTTCGCCGGCCGAGCCCGCCCCGCAGCTGCGCGCCGAACCCGCGCCGCTTCCCTTCGCCACCTTTGCCGAGTTCGTCGCCTTCGTCGAGCGCCAGCGCGACATCCAGCTGAAGCTGGCGCTGGAGCGTGACGTGCGCCTCGTCTCCTTCGAGCGCGGCCGCATGGAGTTCGCGCTCGCCCCCGGCGGCTCCAACCAGCTGCCGCAGCTGCTGTCGCGCCGCCTGCAGGAATGGACCGGCGAGCGCTGGATGGTGGCGCTGTCGCAGCAGCCCGGCGCCCCGACCCTCGCCGAGACGCGCGAGTCGCAGCGCCGCCGCGCCTTCGACGCCGTCGCCGACGAGCCGGCCGTGCGCAGCCTGCTCGCCGCCTTTCCCGGCGCCGAGATCGTCGAGGTGCGCAAGCCTCGGGACGAGCCCGAATCCGTCGCGCCCGACGAGGCGGCGGACGAGGACGTCGCCTATGTCGAGGAGAGCGTCACCGAGGACGATCTCTGAACCTTGCAACACGGAGTGCGATGCGATGGACATCACCGGCCTGATGAAGAAGGCGCAGGCCATGCAGGCGAAGATGCAGGACGTGCAGGCCGAGCTCGAGCGCCTCGAGGTCGAGGGCCAGTCCGGCGGCGGCTTGGTGCGCGTCACCGCCACCGCCAAGGGCCAGGTGAAGAACGTCGCGATCGACGCCTCGCTGATGAAAGAGGACGAGAAGGAGATCCTCGAGGATCTGCTCGTCACCGCCCTCGAGGACGCGCGCAAGAAAGGCGAGCGCGCGGTCGAGGAGAAGATGAAGGCGGTCACCGCCGGCCTGCCGCTGCCCCCCGGCATGAAGCTGCCGTTCTGAGCGGCCGATGGCGGAGCGCGTCGCCGGCCCCGAGATCGAGCGGCTGATCCAGCTGCTGGCGCGCCTGCCCGGCCTCGGGCCGCGTTCGGCCCGCCGCGCCGCGCTGCATCTGGTGCGCAAGCGCGAGGAGCTGCTCGGCCCGCTCGCCGAGGCGATGCGCGTCGCCCGCGAGCGCATCGTCACCTGCGAGACCTGCGGCAACATCGACACGACGCAACCCTGTTCGGTCTGCGCCGACGCGCGCCGCGATCCGGCGACTCTGGTGATCGTCGAGACGGTCGCCGATCTGTGGGCGCTGGAGCGCTCCGGCGCGGTGTCGGGCCGCTATCACGTGCTCGGCGGCGTGCTGTCGCCGCTCGACGGCGTCGGCCCGGGCGAGCTCAATCTCGATGCGCTGCCCGGCCGCATCGCCGCCGAGGGCGTGCGCGAGGTGATCATCGCCGTCAACGCCACCGTCGACGGCCAGACCACCGCCCACTACGTCACCGATCTCGTCGCCCCGACCGGCGTGAAGGTGACGCGCCTCGCCCATGGCGTGCCGGTCGGCGGCGAACTCGATTATCTCGACGAGGGCACGCTCGCCGCCGCGCTGCGCCAGCGCACGGCGTTCTGAGGGGGCGCAAGCCCGCCTACAGCACCACCACGCCGTGCTGCTTGGCCTTCGCCTCCGGTTCGACATGGATGGTGATGACCGCGCCCTCGACCTCCGCCTTGATCGCCTTCTCGATGCGGTCGCAGATGTCGTGCGCGTCGCTCACCGTCATCGCGCCCGGCACGACGAGATGGAACTCGACGAAGGTGGCGCGCCCGGCATGGCGCGTGCGCAGGTCGTGCGCCTCGAGGGCGCCGGTCGCCTCGGCCGAGATCAGGCCGCGGATGCGCCCCAGCATCTCGTCGTCGACCGCCTCGTCGAGCAGCCCGCTCAGCGACTGCGTCATGACTTTCCAGCCCGACCACAGGATGTTGAGCGCGACGAGGCAGGCCAGCGCCGGATCGAGGATCGCCCAGCCCGTGACGATGGCGATCAGCACGCCGAAGGTGACGCCGATCGACGACACGACGTCGGAGAACAGGTGCCAGCCGTCGGCCACCAGCGCCGGCGAGCGCAGCGCCCGGCCGCGACGGATCAGCGTCCAGCACCAGCCGCCGTTGATCACGCTGGCGAGGCCGTTGACGAGCAGGCCCTCGAGCGGCGCCTCCAGCGCCCTCGGCGCGAGCAACCCGTGATACGCCTCGCGCAGGATCAGCAGCGCCGCGACGATGATCATCACGCCTTCCAGCACGGCGCTGAAGAATTCCGCCTTGTGATGGCCGTAGGGGTGATTGGCGTCGGCCGGCCGGGCGGCGATGCGGATGGCGATCAGCGCGGCGACAGCCGTGGCGACGTTGACCGTGCTCTCGAGCGCGTCGGAGAGCAGCGCGACGGAGCCCGTCATGCGCCAGGCGAGCGCCTTGAGGGCGAGAACGATGAAGCCTACCACGAGGCTTCCGGCGGCGAGGCGGAGCGTGTGCGTCATGGCGAGGCTGTCTGCGCGCGCACTCGTGTGCGAAGCCGCCGCGCCTGTCAACCGCGCCTTCCGGCCATCCCCGGCCGGAGCGCACCGGCGGTCATCCCGGCCGGAGCGGGGCCGCTGTCATCCCGGCCGGAGCGCAGCGGAGAGCCGGGACCCAGGTCTGCGGCATGGAGCGCAGCGCCGGGCCTTGTCCGGGTTCCCGCGCGCCGGCTGCGCCGGCGTCGGGAATGACGGACTCGCGTCGTCTCGCGCCCGTCCGCCCCGCCGGCCTGCTAGTCTGCGGCTGAGGGAGAATCGCCATGCCCGAGTCGACGCCCCGCTTCCTCGCCTGCGCCAGCCCGGAAGAGGCTGTCGACCGGCTCGCGGTCCTGCACGCGCAGGCCTGCGCCGGGTTGCGCGAGGCGGTCGAGGCCTATCTGGCGACGCGCCGGCCGCCGGACGCGGCGGCCCGCGCCCGCTTCTGCTACCCGCTGCTGCGCGTCGAGTATCGGCCGGGCGGGGTGCAGCCCTCGGCGGCGCGCGCCTTCGCCAAGTTTCCCGAACCGGGCGTCTACGCGACGACGGTGACGCAACCCGCCGCCTTCCGCGCCTATCTGCTCGAGCAGCTGCGTCCGCTCGTCGCCGATTTCGGCGCTTCCCTCGAGGTCGGCCCGGGCACGCAGGAAATTCCCTATCCTTACGTCTTCGAACGCGGCGACGAACTCGGCCGCGGCGACGCCACCGCCGCCGAACTCGCCCGCCATTTCCCGACGCCGCTGCTTTCGGCGGTGGGCGACGAGATCGCCGACGGGCTGTTCGATTTCGTGCCCGGCGAGCCGCGCCCGCTCGCCCTGTTCGATGCGGTGCGCGTCGATTATTCGCTGCGCCGCCTCGTCCACTACACCGGCTCCGACTGGCGCGCGATCCAGCCCTGGATCCTGCTCACCAACTATCATCGCTATGTCGACCAGTTCATCGACTGGGGCCTCGATCAGGTGCTCTGCGATGGCCCGCTCGAGACGATGACCTTGCCCGGCGACGTCGTCATCCGCCGCGGCATGGCGCGCGATGAGGCGGTTGCGCTCGCCGCCGGCGTCGCCTGGCACCGCTACCAGATGCCGGCCTATCACGTCGCCGGCGGCGGCATGGGCGTGACGCTGGTCAACATCGGCGTCGGCCCGTCCAACGCCAAGAACATCACCGATCATCTCGCCGTTCTGCGCCCGCATTGCTGGCTGATGGTCGGCCATTGCGGCGGCCTCAGGCAGGCGCAGGCGATCGGCGACTATGTGCTGGCCCACGCCTATCTCAGGCAGGACCGCATCCTCGACGAGCTGGTGCCGCTCGCCGTGCCGATCCCGGCGCTGGCCGAGGTGCAGGTGGCGTTGCAGGAGGCCGCGCAGATCGTCACCGGCGATCGCGGCGAGGCGCTCAAGCGGCGCCTGCGCACCGGCACCGTCGTCACCAACGACGATCGCAACTGGGAGCTGCGCTGGACGCAGGAGCGTCGCCGCATCAATCAGTCGCGCGCCATCGCGGTGGACATGGAGTCCGGCACCATCGCCGCGCAGGGTTTTCGCCTGCGCGTGCCCTATGGCACGTTGCTCTGCGTCTCCGACAAGCCGCTGCATGGCGAGATCAAGCTGCCGGGCGCGGCCAACGCCTTCTACGAGCGCGCCGTCAGCGAGCACCTGCGCATCGGCCTCGCCGCGCTCGACCTGTTGCGCAGCCGCCGCGACTCGCTGCATTCGCGCAAGCTGCGCTCTTTCGACGAACCGCCGTTCCGCTGACGCAGAGGGGGCCGCCGATGCCGCGCGCCTATACGCCCGAAGACGCCGCCGCCGCCGGCTGGAGCGTCGGCGCCGAAGCGCTGACCAAGACGTTCCGTTTCGCGAGTTTTCGCGCCGCGCTCGCCTTCATGGCCGATTGCGCCCCGGCGATCGACGCGCTCGACCATCATCCGGACTGGACCAATGTCTACGATCGCCTCGTGGTGAAGCTGACGACGCACGAGGCCGGCAAAGTCACCGAGCGCGATTTCCGCCTCGCCCGCCTCATCGACGCGCAGTTCGCCGCGCGCGGCGCCTGAAACGCCGCGCGCCGCGTCCGCGTCAGATGACGTTCTTCGACATCTGGTTGACGATGTAGTCGGCCTGCCGCAGCGCCAGCGCGACGATCGTCAGCGTCGGATTTTCCGCCGCGCCCGTCGTGAACTGCGAGCCGTCCGAGACGAACAGGTTCTTCACGTCGTGCGTCTGGCCCCAGCGGTTGACGACGCCGTCGCGCGCGTTCTCCGACATCCGGTTGGTGCCCAGATTGTGCGTCGAGGGATAGGGCGTCGTCGGGAAGGTGCGCGTCGCGCCCACCGCCTCGTAGATCGCCGCGCCGACATTGTAGGCGTGGCTGCGCATCGCGACGTCGTTGGGGTGATCGTCGAAATGCACGTTGGCGACGGGATAGCCGTGCTTGTCCCGGGCGTTGCTCAGCGTCACCCGGTTGTCGGCGCGCGGCATGTCCTCGCCGACGATCCACATCCCGGCCATGTTCTCATAGCCGTCCATCGCCGAGGTGAAGGAGCGGCCCCAGCCGCCGGGATCGAGGAAGGCGGCCATGAACGGCAGGCCGATCGACAGCGTCTCGAGCTCATAGCCGCCGACGAATCCGCGCTTGGGATCGTGCCTGGCCTCGTCCGAGACGATGCCCGCCATCGTCGTGCCGCGCCACATCTTCACTGGCTTCTGGAACACGCCATAGACCGAACCGGTCATGTGCCGCATGTAGTTGCGCCCGACCTGTCCGGAGGAATTGGCGAGGCCCTGCGGGAACATGTTCGAGGCCGAGTTGAGCAGCAGGCGCGGGCTCTCGATCGAGTTGCCGGCGACCGCCACGATCCGCGCCTTCTGGCGCTGCTCGCGTCCCTCCTTGTCGAAATAGACGACGCCGGTGACCTTGCCGCTCGCGTCGTGCTCGATGCGCACGACATAGGAGTTCGGCCTGACCTCGAGATTGTTGGTCGCCTCGCCCTTCGGGATTTCCGCGTAGAGCGTCGACCATTTCGCGCCCGACTTGCAGCCCTGGAAGCAGAAGCCGATCTGCTGGCAGGCGCCGCGACCGTCGCGCGCCGCCGAATTGATCGCCATGCGGCCGGTCGACACCTCCTTGTAGCCGAGCTTCTTCGCGCCCGCTTCCAGCACCTTGTAGTTGTTGTTGCCCGGCAGGCCGGCGATGCCGTGGGTGCGCGTCACGCCCATCCGGTCTTCGGCCTTCGTATACCACGGCGCCATCTCGGCCGAGTCGATCGGCCAGTCGAGCAGGCTCGCGCCGGCGAGTTCGCCATAGGTCGTGCGCGCCTTCCATTCGTGATCCTGGAAGCGCAATGAGGCGCCCGCCCAGTGCGTCGTCGAGCCGCCGACCGCTTTCACGATCCACGCCGGCAGATTGGCGAAGTCGCGCGCCACGCGCCACGAGCCGGAGGTCGTGCGCATGTCGGTCCAGGCGAGCTGCGAGAAGGAGGCCCATTCGTCGTTGATGAAATCCTCGATCTCGTGCCGTCCCCCGGCTTCGAGACACACCACCTTGACGCCTTTCAGCGCCAGTTCCGTAGCGAGCGTGCCGCCGCCTGCGCCCGAGCCCACCACCACCACGACGGAGGCGTCGTTCTGGTCGAATTTGCCAGCCATGATCGATCCTCCCTCAGAGCCAGGCGATGTCGTTGAAGCCGCGATTGATGTAGCCGCCCTTCGAGGCGCTCTCGCCCTCGTAGCCGAAGGCCGGCCACACTTCCGGCTGGTTGTAGAGGCTGACGACGAGGCCGCCGCGCAGGCTCTGGAAGAACGGCGTCGCGGCGATCTTCTCGAGCAGCCGCGTGCGCTCCCACTCCCAGCCGACATTGGCGTAGGCCGCCGAATAGGCGGTCTTCGCCATCGCGTCGAGTTCGGCGACGGCGGACTCGATCGTGCTGCGCAGCGCGGCGTCTGCGGCCTTTTCGTCGTAGCCCTTCACGGCGACGGCGTAGAACTTGTCGGCGAGACGATCATGCGGATAGATGTCGCGCGCCATCTTGATCAGCGTGCGCATCGTCTCCGGCTTGAGATTCTTCGTCTCCAGCGCCCAGGCCTCGGCCGGGTGGAAGATGGCGCCGGACAGGACGACGATGGTCGCCCCGGCCGCGCCGGTGAGGAACAGGCGTCGGTCGATGTGCGGGCGCCCGCCTTGCGGTTGCGTGTGCTGCTGCATGGTCGTCTCCTCCATTGCGGTGCTTCGCCGCGCGTCGGCGTTGGTTCAGACGTAACGTCCGCGCTTTTGCAGAACTTCGATCTTGTAGCCGTCGGGATCCTGCACGAAGAAGAAGCGCGCCAGCGGCTTGCCCTGGTGGGCCATGTCGCGCACCGGGTTGGGCGCAAGTCCGGCCGATGTGAAGCGCGCATGCTCGGCGTCGAGATCGTCGACGCAGACGGCGAGATGCCCGTAGCCGTCGCCGAGAACGTAAGGCTCGGCGCGGCCGTGATTGACCGTCAGCTCGACCTCGAAATCCGCCTCGGCGTTGCGCAGATAGATCAGCGTGAAGCCGTCGAAGACAAGTTTCTCGGCGACCTTCAGCCCGAACGCCGCGTCGTAGAACGCGACGGAGCGCGCCTCGTCGAGAACGCGGACCATCATGTGAATGGCTTTGGCCATGGCGCGTCAGTCCTGTTTGCCGATGGATTTGAGGAAGGCGATGACCAGCGCGCGCCTGGCCGGATCGGCCTGGCGGTAGATCATCACCGTGTCGGGGATCACCGCATTGGGATCGGCGAGCCAGGCGTCGAGTCGCGCGCCGTCCCACACCCAGTCCGCCTGTTGCAGTCCCGGCGAATACTTGAAGCCTTCGACGTTCGCCGCTTTCGCGCCATAGACGCCGAGGAGGTTGGGCCCCTGGCGCGGCGGAGCGCCGGGTTCGATGGCGTGGCACACGCCGCAGCTGGCGATGAACTGCTTCTTCGCCGCGGCGAGGTCCTGCGCTTGCGCCGCTCCGCAGCCGAGCGCCGCCAATGCGAACATGGCGCGCGGCGCGCTCCGGTTCCATCTGATCTGCAAAGACGCCGGCCTCCGTGCCCTCGCCCGCTGGCGAGGCACGTTAGAGGAGCGTCTGCGTCCGGTGGTAGTATTGCGCTACTACGCGCGCGCGGCGATCCGTGGGGGCGCCGCAAAGCTCTTGTGCGCGTCCTCGGCGAGCGCCGCCGCAGCGTCCGGCGCGCTGCGCACCTCGCCCACATAGGTCAGGCAGGCGCAGCGCAGCAGCGAGGCGAAATTCGGCGCGCCGCCGCGGAACTCCAGCACCTCGTCGTGCAGCTTCGACAGGAATCGCCCGAACGACACGTCCTGCTGCGCTGCGATATCCTCGAGAATGCGCCAGAACGCGGCCTCGAGCCGGATCGAGGTGACATGTCCGCCGAGCCGCACCGACCGCGTCTGCTGGTCGTAGGTTTCGGTCGGCATTTCCGAGAAAATGCGACACATGGCCCGGGCCTCCCTGTCCGCTTCTCGAGAGCGTGTGGCCCGATCCTAGGCGCGTCCGTCGGGAAGTAAACCGCCGGCCTCACCAGGTCAGTTCGAGGATGGTGATGCGCGCCTCCGCCGCCGGCCAGCCGCGGCCGACGATGCGCTCGTCGTTGAACACAGCGACGATCGGCCGCTCCATGTCCTGCGCGCCGAGCCGCACGGTGGCGACCGAGTCGGTCGGCACGCCGGGCGTCACGTCGCCGGGCTCGCGCCCGTCGAGCAGCACCACGTCGCGCGGCCGGCCGAAATAGCCGCGCGGGCGCGACATCGTGACGATCGCCGCCGCCCCCGCGTCTTTCTTGTCGATCGGGCGGCCCGGCCGCAGGTGCAGCACGCCGGTCGAACGCAGGAAGGGCGAGCGGTAGATATGCGTCGCCGGATGGCCGGGCGCGGTGATGACGAATTCGAGCGTCCAGTCCGGCTTGACCGTCACCGGTCCCCAGCGCCCGTCCGGGCCGGTGATCTTCTGATGGATCGGGTCGCCGCGCCGCCCGCCGGTGTCGGGATCGGTGCGCCAGATCTCCACCGTCGCGTCGGCGAGCGGCCGGTTGGTCGGCGTCGCCTTCGGGAAGCCGGTGACGAGCCCGTCGAGCACGGGCTGCGCCTCGGGAACCACCGACAGCCGCGCCGGCTCCTGCGCTGTGACGAAGCGGAAGATCTCGCGGAAGGCGCGGGCGTGGAAGGCGACCTCGCGATGGTCGAGCCGGCCGAGCGCGATGTTGGTCGCCCCGCGCAGCGCCGGGCCGAATTCGTCGACGCCGGTGACGAGCCCCGGCCGGCCGAACGTCGCCCCGTCGGGCTGGGCGAATTTGTCGTAGCCCTCGCTGCGCAGCGTCAGCGTCGGCACGCCGCGCGGCGTCTCGACCTCGCCGGCGTTGAGCCGGGACAGGAACAGCGACCGGCCGTTGAACTCGCTGCCGAGATTGGCGTCGGTGGCGAAGACGCCATGGTTCGGTCCGCCGCACAGCACCAGATGGCTGAGCGCCGCCGCCCCCGCCGGATCGGCGGCGTAGGAGCGCGCCGCATTCGCCCCGCGCGAGGCGGCGACGACGGCGACCTTCTCGGCCCCGGTGCGCTCCTGCGTCTGGCGGATCGCCTCGGCCAGCTCGCGTCGCTGGTCCTCGGTCGAGGAGCGGCCGGGCTGCGGAACGCTGTCGTCCGATCGCGCCAGCGGATCGCTGAAATTGAAGGCGGTGAGCCGGTCGCGCGGCCAGCCGTTGGATTCGAAGCGCCAGAGCTGCGTCATCCACAGCGCCGCATGATCGCCGTTGCCATGGGCGAAGACGATCGGCGGCGCTTCGCGCGGATCGACCGCGAAGGCGCGGCCGGGCGCGAGCCAGGCTGCGCCGGCCGCCGCCGCGCCGCTGAGCAGCGCCCGCCGGCTCGGACCGCCGGGACCGGACGAACCGCCCGCCATTTTCAGAACGCGCCCTCTGCCATTTCGGCGGAAGTCTAGACCGCCGAAAGCCCGCCGTCGATGACCAGCGCATGGCCGGTCATGAAGCCGTTGGCCGGGTCGCAGGCGAACAGCATGGCCTCGACCACCTCCTCCGGCCGGGCGAGGCGGCGCATCGGCAGGTTGGCGACGATCCGCGCCGTCGCCTCCTCCGGCCCGCCGCGCATCGCCGCGACCATGCCCTCCACCATGTCGGTGGCGGCGAAGGCCGGGCACAGCGCGTTGACCCGCACCCCCCGCCGCGCCGTCTCGCCGGCGGCGCTCTTCGTCAGCCCGATCACGGCATGCTTGGCGGCGGCGTAGGCGCCGAGCAGCGGCGCCCCGACGACGCCGGCGACCGAGGCGACGTTGAGGATCGCCCCGCCGCCCTGCCGCTCCATCACCGGGATCTGCGCCCTCAGCGCGTGGAACACGCCCATGACGTTGACCGCCAGCATCCGCTGCATCGTCGCCGGATCGGTGTCGACCAGCTTGGCGAAGGGATGGGCGATCCCGGCATTGTTGACCGCCGCGTCGAGCCGG
>JAEULW010000093.1 GCA_016793505.1 Methylobacteriaceae bacterium
CCGAACTGGCGGGCGAAGTAATTCCCGGGCCGGCCGAACTCGGCGAGGCCGACGGCGGCCGGATCGACGCTGTGCAGCTGCGCGAGGCCCGCATTCATCGCGTCGTAGATCGCCGCGCGGTCGTCGCGCGGCAGCTCGATCAGCCGCGGATCCCAGAAGATGCGGCCCTCGACGAAATCCATCAGATAGAAGGCCGAGCCGATCACGCCCTCGTCCTCGCACAGCGCATGGACGCGCGGGACGGGAAAGCCGGCCCCGCCGAGGGCGCCGAGCACGCGGAACTCGCGATCCACCGCATGCGCCGATTTCAGCAGCTGGCCCGGCGGCTTGCGGCGCAGCACGTAGCGCCCGCTCGCCGCCTCGACGAGATAGGTCGGGTTGGATTGCCCCTGCGCGAATTTGCGCGCCGTGCAGGGGCCGCGCCATCCCGGAACATGCGCGCCGGCCCAGCGGTCGAGCGCGGCGACGTCGAGCGTCTGGATGTCGGGCGCGCCGTCGGCGGCGGTCATGCTCAGCTCTCCCCGCGCGCCGCCGCGGCGGCGCGCACATAGCGTTCGGTCTGCTCGTAGGTGTCGTTGAAGGCGAGCGCGCCGGCCGGATCGGCGATCCGGCCGAAAGCCGCCTCGACGCCCTCCGGCGTCAGCGCCGCGCCCGACAGATGCGTCCCCTGCGTCTCGAGGATCAGCGCGCGGGCGAAGGCGCCGGCGCCGGCGCCCATGATGAAGCGCGACGGCGCGCGTTCGCTGACGAGATAGAGCACGCCGGGCGTGATCGTCTCGGGGGCCATCAGCGCCAGCGCGTCGGGCGGCAGCAGGCCTTCGGTCATGCGCGTCGCCGCCGTCGGGGCGAGGGCGTTGACGCGGATGTCGTGCTTCTTTCCCTCGATGTGCAGGGCGTGCATCAGGCCGATCATGCCGGCCTTGGCCGCGGCGTAGTTGGCCTGGCCGAAATTGCCGTAGAGGCCGACGCCGGACGAAGTCAGGAGAATGCGCCCGTAACCTTGAGCGCGCATCGTCTCCCACACCGCCTTGCAGCAGACGAAGGCGCCGGTCAGATGCACGTCGAGGACGGCGCGGAAATCGGCGAGCGTCATCTTGCCAAAACTCTTGTCGCGCAGGATGCCGGCGTTGCAGATCAGCGCGTCGACGCGCTCGAAGCGGGCGAGCGCGCGCGCGACCATCGCCTCGACCGCCGTCTCGTCCGAAACATCCGCCCCGTCGGCGATCGCCTCGCCGCCGGCGGCGCGAATCTCGGCGACGACGCGCTCGGCCGCCTCGCTCGATCCGCCCGCGCCATCGCGGCCGACGCCGAGATCGTTGACGACGACGCGCGCCCCGCGCGCCGCCAGCGCCAGCGCATAGGCGCGGCCGAGGCCCGCGCCCGCGCCGGTGACGATCGCCGTGCGTCCGTCGAATCGTATGCTCATGCACGTTTCCCGTGTGGCGCGCCTGTCGCTGCGAATTGTCGATGCTGACGCGCGGCTTGTCCATGCCGCGCATCGATGCCGTGACGGTTGCGGCGGCGCGCGTTCCTCCTATGCTCGGACGGCATCGGGGAATCCAGCGTGCCTACCGAATCCGTCAGTCCGCGTTACGTCGATCTCGATTCCTGGCCGAGCCTCGAGGCGCTCGAGTCCATGCTCGAGGCGCAGATGGCGGCGGTCGCCGCGATCCGGCCCGCCCTCGCCGATCTCGCCCGCGCCGCCGATGCGGCGGCCCTGCGCCTCGGCGCCTCCGGCCGGCTCGTCTATGTCGGCGCCGGCACCTCCGGCCGCATCGGCGTGCAGGACGGCGTCGAGCTGACCCCGACCTTCAACTGGGATCCGGCCCGCGTCGCCTATCTGATGGCCGGCGGCGACGGCGCGCTGCTGCGCAGCGTCGAGAACGCCGAGGACGACGCGGCAGGGGCGCGCGAGCGCATCGCCGTGCTGGCGCTGACCGGCGCCGACGTGGTCATCGGCGTGGCCGCCAGCGGCGCGACGCCCTTCACCGTGGCGGCGGTCGAGGCGGCGCGCGAGGCCGGCGCGCTGACCATCGGCGTCGCCAACAATCCCGGCGCGCCGCTGATCGCCGCCGCCGAGATCGGCGTGACGATCGACACCGGCGCCGAGGTCGTCGCCGGCTCGACGCGGATGAAGGCCGGCACGGCGCAGAAGGTCGCGCTCAACCTGTTCTCGACGATGACGATGATCCGCCTCGGCCGCGTCTATCGCGGCATGATGGTGCATATGCGCGCCACCAACGCCAAGCTGCGCCTGCGCGGCGAGCGCATGGTCGAGCGCATCGTCGGCTGCGACGCCGAGACGGCGAGGCGCGCCTTCGAGGCCTCGGGCGGCGACGTCAAGATCGCGCTGCTCGTCGCCAATGATCTGACGCCGGCCCGCGCCCGCATGGTGCTGGAGCGCGCCGGCGGCAATATCCGCGACGCCCTCGCCGACGCCTCCTGGGGAACCGAGCCGGAGGATGACGGGTGCTGAACGGCGCCGCTCACTTGCCGCGATAGAGCAGCAGGCTCGAGCCGCCGACGATCAGCGCCGCGCCGGCGAGCGTCGAGGGCGTCGGCCATTCGCCGAACCAGAAGAAGCCGATGATCACCGCCCAGATCAGGCCGGAATATTCCACTGCGCCGATGCGCGCCGCCACCGCCTGCGAATAGGCGTAGGCGAGCATCAGATGGCCCATGGTGCCGAGCCCGCCGATGACGATCAGGGTCGGCCATTCGGCGATGAGGCCGTCGAGCGGGACGCGTCCTGTCCACGCCGCGGCGATCGGCGTCAGATAGGCGATGGCGATGAGGTTCTGCATCGTCACCGTCGTGACGAGCCCGTCCGCCTGCGCCCGCTGGCGCAGGAGCACCAGCGCCATCGCATAGGTGAAGGCGGCGCCGATCGCCGCGAACAGGCCGATCGCGTCCTCCGCCGGATTCTTCCAATGCGCCATGTCCTCGCGCGCGATCACCAGCACGCCGAGAAAACAGACGGCGATGGAGACGATGGTCAGCCGGCTCACCGCCTCGCCGAGAATGAACCGCGCGAACACCGCCACCAGCGCCGGCGCGATGAAGCTGATGGTCAGCGCCTCGGTCATCGGCAGCCGCGCCAGCGCGGTGAAGAACAGGATGGCGGTCGAGACGACGAATGAGGTCCGCAACAGATGCGCGCGCAGCGTCGCCGCGCTCGGCCGCTTCATGCCGACATAGGCGGCGATCGCCAGCGCGAAGCCGGCGCCGAAGAGGTAACGCGCCAGCGCGATCTCGACGACGGTATGGCGCGCCGCGAGCGCTTTCACCGCCGCGTCCATCACCGTCAGCACCAGAATGCCGAGCGTGGCGACGATCAGCGGCCTGATCGAGCGGCTGGCGGTCAGCGGCGGCTTCACCGGCGCGGTCATGCCGGCCAGGCCGCGTTGAGCGCGTCGCAGGTCGCCTGCCTGAGCGCCAGAATGCCGCTGTCGGTGTGGCGCGAGGGATGCACGCGATTGGTCAAGAGGCAGGCGACGCGCCCGCGCCCGGCGTCGACATAGAAGGCGACGCCGGTGAAGCCGGTGTGGCCCATCGTGCGGTCCGACCAGAGCGCCCCGCCATGCCAGCCGTCATGCGGACGCTCCCAGCCCAGAAGCCGCGTCGCCGATTGCGGCGTCAGGATCGCCGCGAGGCTGGCGCGCGTCAGCGCCCGCCCGTCGAGGAGCGCGAGGCCGAAATCGATCAGCGCCTCGGCGGTTCCGAACAGGCCGGCATGGCCGCACGGCCCGCCGAAGGCGAAGGCGTTCTCGTCGTGAACCTCGCCGCGCATGACGCGGCCGCGCCATGAACAGGCCTCGGTCGCCGCTGAGCGCGTGGGGTCCGGCCGCCAGGCGAAGCCCGCGGGCAGCGGCTGCGCTTCGAGCGGCGCCCCCG
>JAEULW010000103.1 GCA_016793505.1 Methylobacteriaceae bacterium
TCGCGCTGCGGCGTGATGTTCAACACCGTCGTGATGGGCGCGCTCACGGGCGTGCTGTCGACGCTGATGGGCCTCGCATTCGCGCTCGTTGCGGTCCGCACGCAGCTTCCCTACCGCAAGGCGCTGCGTGCGCTGACGATCCTGCCGATCATCACGCCGCCTTTCGTGATTTCGCTCGCCATCATCGTCCTTTTCGGCCGGACCGGGATCGTAACCGGCTTCCTCGAGCACGATTTCGGGATCGCGCCGTCGCGCTGGATCTACGGGCTGCCCGGCATCCTGCTTTCCCAGCTACTCGCCCAGATCCCGATCGCCTTCCTCGTCCTGATCGGCGTGGTCGAAGGTATCAGTCCATCGCTCGAGGAAGCCTCGCAAACGCTGGGCGCCTCCCGCTGGCAGACCTTCCGGACGGTGACCTGGCCGCTGCTGCGTCCCGGCCTTGCGGCGGCGTTCCTGCTGGGCTTCGTCGAAAGCCTCGCCGATTTCGGCAATCCTCTGGTTCTCGGGGGCAACTACGACGTCCTGTCGACGAAGATCTTCTTCGCCATCGTCGGCGCGCAGCATGACCCGGGCCGGGCGGCCGTGCTCGCCATCCTGCTTCTCTCGCTCACGCTCGGGGCCTTCTGGATCCAGATGCGCTGGCTCGGCAGGCAAAGCTACGTGACCGTGACGGGCAAGGGCGATTCGGGTCTCGCTGCCGAACTGCCGCCCACACTGCGCCGCGTCCTCTACTGGACCACGATTCCCTGGGCGGTCTTCACGGTCGTCACCTATGCCATCGTCATCGTGGGCGGTTTCGTCCATGACATCGGCCGCTTCGACATGACGTTCACGTGGCGTCACTATCTCGACGCCTTCCGGGTCGAAAAGCTCGAGCGCGGCCTGTTCTTCTCCGGCTCGGCATGGGATTCGCTGTCGACGACCGTACAGGTCTCGGCGATCTCGGCCCCGCTCACGGCCGCGCTCGGCCTGCTCGTCGCCTATCTGCTCGCGCGCCAGCGCTTCGCGGGCCAGCGCAGCTTCGAATTCCTGACGATGCTTTCATTCGCGATCCCCGGCACCGTCGTCGGTGTTTCCTACATCCTCGCGTTCAACATCCCGCCGCTCGAGATGACCGGTACGGGCCTGATCCTCGTGATCTGCTTTGTCTTCCGCAACATGCCGGTGGGCGTGCGCGCAGGCATGGCCGCGCTGGCGCAGATCGACAAGAGCCTCGACGAGGCATCGTTCACGCTGGGTGCGCGCACGGGGCAGACGGTCTGGCGCGTGGTGATGCCGCTGCTGCGGCCGGCGATCGTCGCAACCCTCGTCTTCTCGTTCGTCCACGCGATGACGGCCGTCTCCGCGATCATCTTCCTTGTCAGTGCGCGCTACAACATGGCGACGGCCTATATCGTGAACCGCGTCGAGGCGGGCGAATACGCACTTGCCATCGCCTATTCGACCGTCCTCATCCTCGTGATGGCGCTTGCCATCGTTCTCATCCAGCTTGTCGTCGGCAAGCGACAGCTCGGCCGTCGCGGCCAGCAGGTCGCGGCATTCGGCGGACATTGAGGTTTCGATGACCAAGAGCTTCAAGAAGGGACCGGCTTCGGTCGAATTCCGAAATGTCGTGAAGCGTTACGGCTCGGTCGTGGCAGTCGACGACGTATCGTTCTCGGTCGAACCGGGTACGCTTGTCACGCTGCTCGGGCCGTCGGGTTGCGGCAAGACGACGACGCTGCGTCTGGTCGCCGGCCTCGAGATCGCCAGCGAAGGCCAGATCCTGATCGGTGGCGTCGATGTCACGCGCCTTTCGGCAGCCGACCGCGACGTGTCGATGGTGTTCCAGTCCTACGCGCTGTTTCCGCACATGAACGTGCTGGAGAACGTCTCCTACGGACCGCGCGTGCAGGGCGTCGCGCGGCAGAAGGCGGAGGAGATGGCGCTCGAAAAGCTGCGGCTGATCGGCCTGCAGGGCATGGAGAAGCGCGCCCCGTCCGAACTCTCCGGCGGGCAGCAGCAACGCGTCGCGGTCGCCCGCGCGCTGGTGCTCGAACCCGAAGTGCTGCTGTTCGACGAGCCGCTTTCCAATCTCGACGCCAAGCTGCGCCGTCGGGTGCGCGAGGACATCCGCGAGTTGCAGCAGACGCTGCGGCTGACTGTCGCCTATGTGACGCACGACCAGGAGGAGGCGCTCGCCGTCTCCGACAAGATCATCGTCATGTCGAACGCGCGCATCGCGCAGGTCGGCACGCCGCGCGGCCTCTATGACGAGCCGAAGGATCTGTTCGTGGCCGATTTCATCGGCGACGCCACCATCGTCGACGGCCAGGTGCTGTCGGTGGAGGGCGAACGGGCGCGGGTGAAGGTCGACGCGGTCGAGGTCGATCTGCCCTCGCGCGGGGCGAAGCCCGGGCCGATCAAGCTGGCGATCCGGCCGCACGGGTTTCGCGTGCACGAGACGGCGCCCGCCGCCGCCGCCATCAAGGCGCGGGTCGCCAAGGCGGCCTATCTCGGCAAGCATATCGAATACACGCTGGAGACGCCGGCCGGCGAGCTGTTCGCCATCGACGCGGCGCATGCCGAGGCGATCGCGCATGGCGCCGACGCCTGGGTGACGCTCGCCCCGCGCGGCGTCGCGCTGGTGCCGGGCTGAGCGGCGAAAGGCCGGGTTGATTTTCCTTTCGCGCTCGTGGACAGGTCGCGCCGGACTGCGGAGGCGACCATGCAGAGGATCGAGGGCGGCGCGCTGAGGATCGACGGCGTCGCGATCGCCGCCGAGACGCGCGAAGCGGTCGGGCGCGAAGCGGCCGAACTCATCGCCGCCCGGGGCGTGCGGCCAGGGATCGCGACGATTCTCGTCGGCGACGATCCGGCGAGTCAGGTCTATGTCGCCTCGAAGGGCAAAGCGGCGGCCGCCGCCGGCTTCCATTCCGAACAGCACAGGCTCCCCGCCGACACGCCGCAGGCCAAGCTGATGGCGCTGATCGGCCGGCTCAACGCCGATCCGGCGATCCACGGCATTCTCGTGCAACTGCCGCTGCCCGGCCATATCGCGGCGACGACGGTGCTGGAGGCGGTCGATCCGGCCAAGGATGTGGACGGCTTCCATCCGGTCAACGCCGGGCGCCTGGCCTCGGGCGATGCGGGGCGGGCGCTGGTTCCCTGCACGCCGGCCGGTTCGCTGATTCTCGCCCGGCGGGCGGCGGCGGCGCTGGGGCGCGACCTTGCCGGGGCCGAGGCGGTGGTGATCGGGCGCTCCAACATCGTCGGCAAGCCGATGGCGCAGCTGCTGCTCGCCGAAAACTGCACGGTCACCATCGCCCACTCCAGGAGCCGGGACCTGCCGGGGGTGGTGCGTCGGGCCGATCTCGTGGTCGCCGCGGTCGGGCGCCCGGAAATGGTGCAGGGCGACTGGATCAGGCCGGGAGCCATCGTCATCGACGTCGGCATCAACCGAATCGCCGCGCCCGAAAAGGGGCTCGACGCGGCGGGCCGGCCGAAGACTCGGCTGGTCGGCGACGTCGCCTTCGCCGCCGCGGCGGCGCGCGCCGGGGCGATCACGCCGGTTCCGGGCGGCGTCGGGCCGATGACCATCGCCATGCTGATGCGCAACACGCTGACCGCGGCGCAGCGTGCGGCGGTCCGCTGAGTGAAATCGGGTTTTGCTTGACCGGGGGCCGGGCATTGTGTCCGATCCGCTTCCAGCGCGCCGGGAGTCGACCGTGGCCGAAAAGCAGACGCTCGCCAGAATCCCGTTCTTCAAGGACGTGCCGGACATCGACTTCGAGCGCTTCGACCGGCGCTGCATCTGGAAGCGCTATGATGACGGCGAGGTCGTCGTCGACTTCGAGGACCAGTCGACCGACGTCTACTTCATCGCCACGGGCGAGGTGCGCATCCTGATCCGCACGGCGGCGGGCAAGGAGATCATCCTGGCCGAGATGCGCGGCGGCCAGTTCTTCGGCGAACTGGCGGCGATCGACGGGGTGAAGCGCTCGGCCAACGTCACGGCGCTGACCCGGGCCGAGCTGTGCATCATGCCGGCCAGCGTGTTCCGCGAATTGTGCTTCGCCTCCTCGATCATCTGCGAGAAGGTGATGCGGCTCTTGACCGCGCGCATCCGCGATCTCAACGCCCGGCTGACCGAGCATTCGATCTTCGATCTGAAGCACCGGCTCTATTCGGAGCTGCTGCGTCTGTCGACGCCGCGCCCCGGACATGGCGGGGAGCGGGTGATCACGCCGCCGCCCTTCCATCATGTCATCGCCGCCCGAATCGGCTGCCGGCGCGAGCAGGTGACGCGCGAATTCAGCTCGATGTCGCAGGAAGGGCTGATCGACAAGCGGCGCGGCGCGCTGGTGATCCTCAAGCCCGAGACGCTGGAGCAGCGCCTCGCCGAAGCCATGCGCAACGAGGGCTGAGGCGAATTGGCGGGGGCCGGGGGCGGGGCGCCGCTCGTCCGTCTGGAGGGCGTGCGCAAGTCGTTCGGCGCCGTGACGGCGGTCGACGGCGTGTCTCTGGAGATCGCGCGCGGCGAGTTCTTCGCGCTGCTCGGACCATCGGGCTGCGGCAAGACGACGCTGATGCGCATCCTGGCCGGCTTCGAGACGCCGGATGCGGGCGCGGTGATCCTCGACGGCGAGGACGTGTCGGCGACGCCGCCGCATCGCCGTCCCGTCAACATGATGTTCCAGTCCTATGCGCTGTTCCCGCATCTGAGCGTCGCCCGCAACATCGGCTTCGGGCTGGTGGAGCAGGGTCTGCCGCGCGCCGCCGTCGCCGCGCGCGTCGAGGAGCTGTTGCGCCTCGCGCAGCTCGAGGGGCTGGGGGCGCGCAAGCCCGACCAGCTCTCCGGCGGACAGCGCCAGCGCGTCGCGCTCGCCCGCGCGCTGGCGCGCCAGCCCAAGCTGCTGCTGCTCGACGAGCCGCTGGCCGCGCTCGACCGGCGGCTGCGCGAATCGACGCGGCAGGAGCTGATCGCCGTGCAGCGCCGGCTCGGCGCCGCCTTCATGATGGTCACGCATGACCAGGAGGAGGCGATGGCGACCGCCGACCGCATCGCCGTGATGCGCGCCGGGCGGATCGAGCAGATCGGCGCGCCGGCCGAGATCTATGAACGGCCGGCGACGCGCTTCGTCGCCGGCTTCGTCGGCGAGATCAATTTCATCGAGGCGCGCCTTGTCGCGCGGCAGGGCGAAGAGGCGCGCTTCGAGACGGCGGACGGGCCGTTGCTGGCGCGGCGCGCGCCGGAGTGGGCCGGCGCGATGTCCGCCCTCACGCTGGCGTTGCGTCCCGAGCGCGTCGCGCTGGCGCCGCCGCCCGACGCTGCCAATCGGCGCGAGGCCGTCGTCATCGACGCGACCTATCTCGGCGGGCGCTCGCAGGTGCGGCTGCGGCTCGCCTCCGGCCTCGAACTGCGGGCGCTGGCGCCGGGCGGCGCCGAGCTGTGGCGACCGGCGCAGGCGATCACCGTCTCGCTCGATCCGGACGGTCTGACGGCGCTGGCGCCGGAGACGGCGCGATGAGCGCGCCGTCCGATCGCAGCCTCGCCCGCCGGCTTGCGCTCGCCGTTCCGACCCTTTGGATGGCGGCGCTGTTCCTGACGCCCTTCGCGCTGGTCGCCAAGGTGTCGCTGTCGACGCCGGCGCTGTCGCAGCCGCCCTATGCGCCGGTCTTCGCGCTCGCGGAGGGCGCGGCCGCAGCGCTCGACAAGTTCGGCGAACTCGGCGTCGCCGCCTATCGCGCGCTGCTCGACGACGATCTCTATCTCGCCTCCTATCTCGGCTCGCTGCGGCTGGCGGCGATCGCCACCGCGCTGACGCTGCTCGTCGCCTATCCGCTGGCTCTCGCCATCGCGCGCGCGCCGAGGCGCCGACGGGCGGGCTTGCTGATGCTGGCGATCGCGCCGTTCTGGACGAGTTTCCTGATCCGCGTCTACGCCTGGATCATGCTGATCAAGGACGAGGGTCTGATCAATCACGCGCTGATGGCGAGCGGCCTCGTCGCCGAGCCGTTGCGCATCTTCGCGACCGACGCGGCGGTCGTCATCGGCGTCGTCTATTCCTATCTGCCGTTCATGGTGATGCCGCTCTATGCGGCGCTCGAGGGGCAGGATGCGGCGCTGCGCGAGGCGGCGGCCGATCTCGGCGCGCCGCCGTTGCGCGTCTTCTGGCGCGTCACCGCGCCGCTGTCGCTGCCCGGCGTTCTGGCCGGTTCGCTGCTGGTGTTCATTCCGGCGGTCGGAGAGTTCGTCATTCCCGATCTGCTCGGCGGTTCGGACACGCTGATGATCGGGCGCACGCTGTGGGCGGAGTTCTTCTCCAATCGCGACTGGCCGGCGGCGGCGGCGGTGGCGATCGTCATGCTGGCGATGCTGGCGCCGATGCTGGTCCTCTATGAACGCCTGCAGATGCGCGAGGCGGGCCGATGAGGGCGGGCGCGACCTTCGATCGTCTCGCGCTGGCGGCGGGCTTCGCCTTTCTCTACGGGCCGATCCTGCTCGTCGTGCTCTACAGCTTCAACGAGTCGCGGCTGGTGACGGTGTGGGCGGGCTTCTCGACGCGCTGGTATGGCGAGTTGTGGCGCAACGCGCAGCTGATGGAGGCGGCGCGCGTCAGTCTCGTCGCAGCGCTCGCCTCGGCGACGCTGGCGACGGCGCTCGGCACGCTCGCCGCGCTGGCGCTGACTCGACCGGGCGGCGCCGTGCGCGGGCTGCTGGCGGCGATGATCTATGCGCCGCTGGTGCTGCCGGAGGTGATCCTCGGCCTCGCCTTCCTGCTGCTGTTCGTCGCGCTCGGGATCGAGCGCGGCCTGCTGACCATCATCCTGGCGCACGCGACCTTCACAATGTGTTTCGTGACGGTGATCGTGAAGACGCGGCTCGCCCGGCTCGACCGTTCGCTCGAGGAGGCGGCGATCGATCTCGGCGCGACGCCGGGGCGGGCGCTCCTGAAGGTGACGCTGCCGCTGGCCGCGCCGGCGATCATGGCCGGGTTCCTGCTCGCCTTCACCCTGTCGCTCGACGATTTCGTCATCGCCAGCTTCGCCTCGGGGCCGGGCGCGACGACGCTGCCGATGCGCATCTACAGCCAGGTGCGGCTCGGCGTGACGCCGGAGGTCAATGCGATCTCGACGCTGCTGCTGGCCGCCGTCGGTCTAGCGCTGCTCGCCGCGGCGGCGCTCGGGGCCGGCCTCGGCGCGCCGGCGCGGAACGAAGGGCGGGGTTGAGCGCGTCGGCCGCCGCCGGTAACAGGAAGCCCAGGCACGGAGGCTCACAGATGATCGGCCGTCTCAACCATGTCGCCATCGCCGTCCGCGATCTTTCCGCGGCGAGCGCGCTCTATCGCGACACGCTGGGGGCGAAAGTGTCGGCGCCGCAGCCCGAGCCGGCGCATGGCGTGACCGTCGTCTTCATCGAATTGCCGAACACCAAGATCGAGCTGCTGGAGCCGCTCGGGGCCGGCTCGCCGATCGCCGGCTTTCTCGACAAGAACCCGGCGGGCGGCATCCACCACATCTGTTACGAGGTCGACGACATCCTGGCGGCGCGGGACCGGCTGAAGGCGACAGGGGCGCGCGTGCTCGGCGACGGCCAGCCGAAAATCGGCGCGCATGGCAAGCCGGTGCTGTTCCTGCATCCGAAGGATTTCAACGGCGCGCTGGTCGAGCTGGAGCAGGCGTGAGCGCCGCGGCGCCCATGCCGCGGCAGATATTCGTGACGAGGCTGGCGAGTTCGTCGTCGAGGCGCTCCTCCGGCACCGCGACCAGACGCTTCTGAAAGGCCAGCCAGACGACGCCGTGGACGGCGGAGAACAGCGTCGCGGACGTGACGGCGCGCTCGGCCTCGCCGCGTTCGGGCGCGAGCGCTTGCAGCGGTTCGGCGATGTGGCGGAACAGGCGGAGCTGGCCGCTCGCCGCCCAGTCCGGGATCGGCCGGCCGGCGCCGCGGCGGAAATCGAACAGGGCGCGCCACAGCAATTCGTTTTCGGCGGCGAAACGGCGATAGGCGAGGGCGATGGCGACCAGCCGCTCGCAGGGCCGGTCGCGCGCAGCCGCGGCGGCGGCGGCCTCGAGCGCGGCGTCTAGCCGGTCGAGCGTGCGGGCGGCGACGCGCAGGACGATCTCGTCCATGTCCTCGACGAGATTGTAGATCGCCCCGAGCGCGACGCCGATCCCGCGGGCCAGATCGCGCGCGGTCAGGGCTTCCAGACCCTGGGCGGCGATGGCGCGCTCGGCGGCGTCGAACAGGGCGGCGCGCTGGGCCTCGCGCCGGCGTTCGGTCGGGGTCGGCGGCGCATCCGGTCCGGTCATCGGTCAATGGCTCCGTTAACGCTGCCGCGGCAAATTTGAACGCCGTTCATTTTGTGCTTGAACGCCGTTCAAAACATGCTATCCTGCGATTGTGAACGATGTTCATAACAGGAGGACGCCCATGTTCAAGATGTTTCTGACGCTGCTGCGCGGCCGCGCCGCCGAAGCCGAGCAGGCGTTCGGCGACCGTCATGCGCTGGCCATTCTCGACCAGCAGCTGCGCGACGTCACCGCTTCTCTCGAGCGCGGCCGCAAGGCGCTGGCGCTGACCATGGCGCAGGAGCAGGGCGAGAGCCAGCGCATCGCCCGCACGCAGGCGCAGATCGCCGATCTCGAGGCCCGCGTCGGCGAGGCGATCGACGCCGGCCGCGAGGCGCTGGCGCTCGAAGGCGCCGAGGCGATCGCCCGGCTCGAGGCCGATCGCGACGCCGCCATCGCCGCCCACGAGCGCTACAAGATCGAGACGACGCGGCTGCGCGCCCATCTCATCCAGACTGAATCGCGCGTGCTCGAGGTCGAGCGCGGGCGACGCCTGGCCCGCGCCGCCGCGGCGGTGATGGAGACGCGCTCCCAGACCGACGACGCGACGGCGCGCGCCACGGTGGCCGAGGCGGAGGCGACGCTGAAGCGTCTGCAGGAGCGCCAGAGCGAGGCGGACGCCGCCGCAGCGGCTTTCGACGAACTGAGCCGCGAGCGCGCGCCGCAGACGACGGCCGAGAAACTCGCCGAAGCCGGCTTCGGCCCGCGCCTGCGCACGACCGGCCAGGACGTGCTCGACCGGCTGAAATCGCAGCGCAAGAACGCCGCGTGACGCATTCCCCGCAAACCTGACGCGAACCCAAGGGAGACCAAAGATGGCTACGCCTTTCTCGAGTCCGACGATCCCGAACCAGCCGCATTCGGCGAGCTGGGTCAGCTTCACCTACATCTCGTTCTTCGGCGCGCTCGGCATGCTGGGCCTCGGCGTGTTCTGGCTGCCGCTCGACTGGTGGGCGAAGGGCTATCTGGCGATGGGGATCATGCTGCTGATCCAGTCCTGCATCACCATGACCAAGACGCTGCGCGACAATCACGAGGCGGCCCGACTGGTCAACCGCGTCGAGGACGCGCGCACCGAGCGGCTGCTGATGGAGGTCGGCAAGGCGGCCTAAGCGCCGGGTTGTCCGACATCGCGCCTGACGCGCCTCGCGCTTCGACTTCGCTCAGCGTGAGGCGCTTCTGAAATGATCGAGCTTGCCGCAATCCTCGTCGCCGAGCGAAGTCGAAGGACGGGATCGCCGGCCGCGACGGTCAGTAGCGGCGCAAGAGGCTGACCAGCTTGCCCTGGATGCGCACCCGGTCGGGGCCGAAGATTCGCGTCTCGTAGGCGGGATTGGCGGCTTCCAGCGCGATCGAGGCGCCGCGCCTGCGCAGGCGTTTCAGCGTCGCCTCCTCGTCGTCGATCAGCGCGACGACGATGTCGCCGGTCTCGGCCGTGTCCTGCTTGCGGATGATCACCGTGTCGGCGTCGAAAATGCCGGCCTCGATCATCGAATCGCCGCGCACCTCGAGGGCGTAGTGATCGCCCGAGCCGAGCATGTCGGGCGGCATGGCGATGGTGTGGCTGCGCGACTGGATCGCCGAAATCGGCGTGCCGGCGGCGATGCGGCCCATCACCGGGATGGCGACGATCGAGGGGCCGTCGTCCTCATGGGCCGGAGAGGGCCGCCGCACGCGGCCGAGATTGCCCTCGATAACGGAGGGCTCGAACCGTCCGCGCGGCGCCGAGGGGGAGGAGGATTCGGGCAGGCGCAGAACCTCCAGCGCGCGGGCGCGGTTGGGCAGGCGGCGGATGAAGCCGCGCTCCTCGAGCGCCATGATCAGCCGGTGGATGCCCGATTTCGACCGCAGGTCGAGCGCGTCCTTCATCTCGTCGAAGGAGGGCGGCACGCCGGTCTCCTTCAGACGCTCGTTGATGAAGCGCAGCAGCTCGCTCTGTTTGCGGGTCAACATGGCGGCGAGGCTCCTTGCGGGCTGGAACAGGTCGGGCGGAGCGGCGAATCAGGGCGCCGCGCGTCGACGTCGAGATTTGGCTGCAGCCTTAAACAAATCATGAACGGACACTATCCGTTCGCGGCTTGTTCCGCAAGCGCGAACTGCCGTCGGCAGCCGTTCAGAGCGCCACGAAGCGGCAGGCCTCGCCGGCTCTTGCCGCCGGCGCATGCGGCGGGCGGACGATCAGCGCCTGCGCGGCGGCGAGCACGCGCAGCACCGAGGAATCCTGCAGGCCGAGCGCCGTGGCGACCGGCGCGCCGGCCGCGTCGCGGGTCAGCGTCGCGCGCAGATAGTCCTGGCGCTGGTCGTTGGCGGGCAGGCCGGCGCCCAGAAGGCCCGGCTGCGTCGGGTCGTCGCCGGCCAGCGGATCGCCCTGCAGGGCGCGCACGAGCGGGCGCAGGAACAGCCGGGCGCAGACCAGCGCCGAGACCGGATTGCCCGGCAGGCCGAGGACGATCATGTCGCCGATGCGCCCGTGCATCAGCGGCTTGCCCGGCCGCATGGCGATCTTCCAGAAGCCGAGCTCCATACCGGCGCGGCCGAGCGCGGCCTGCACCAGATCGAGATCGCCGACCGAGGCGCCGCCGAGCGTCACCAGCACGTCGGCGCGCGCGTCGCCGGCGCGGGCGATGGCGGCGGCGAGTTCGCGGTGATCGTCGCGGGCGATGCCGAGCAGGATCGGCTCGCCGCCCGCCTCGACGACCTCGCCGGCGACGCCGAGATGATTGGAGGCGACGATCTGGTCGGGGCCGGGCTCGACGCCGGGCGGCACGAGTTCGTCGCCGGTCGCCAGAATGGCGACGCGCGGCTGGAGGGCGACCTCGACATGGCCGTGATTCATCGCCGCGGCGAGGGCGAGGCGATGCGGGTTCAGCCGGTCGCCGCGGCGCAGCAGCGCGTCGCCGGCGCGAAAGTCGATGCCGGCGGCGCGCACATGCCGGCCGACGGGGACGGCTTCGCCGATCGTCACCGCGTCACCGTCGGCGCGGGCGTTCTCCTGCATGACGACGGCGTCGGCCCCGGCGGGCATCGGCGCGCCGGTGAAGATCCGCGCGGTCTCGCCGGCGGCCACGGCGCCCGAAAAGCCGCGGCCGGCAGCGCTGGTTCCGACCTGCCTGAGGCGCGCGGGGGCGGCGGAGACGTCGGCGGCGCGCACCGCCCAGCCGTCCATGGCCGAGACGGCGACGGGCGGCTGGTCGCGCCGCGCCGCAAGGTCGGCGGCGAGGGTGCGCCCGAGCGCCCCGGCGAGGGCGACGCGCTCGGCGGGCAATGGCCGCGCGGCGGCGAGAATGCGGCGGAGCGCCTCGTCGACGGGCAGAAGGCTCATCGCCGGGTTCCGCTCATGCGGCTTTCCAATCGCCCGACTTGCCGCCGGACTTCCCGGTCAGCCGCACGGCCTCGATGACCATGCCGCGGTCGATCGCCTTGGCCATGTCGT
>JAEULW010000136.1 GCA_016793505.1 Methylobacteriaceae bacterium
GCCGGCATCGTCATCGGCGCCCCCTCTCCCGCGGAGCGGGGGAGGGCCGGGGAGGGGGCGGCGCCGCAGATGGCGCGACGACGGCCGACCGGCATGACCGCTCCCATCCCAGCCGACGTCACTGTCACCATCACCAGCTGCGACCGCCGCGACCTGCTGTCGGAAACGCTCGCCTCGCTGCGCGCCCATCACGTCATCGGCCGCCTGCTGATCTCGGAAGACTCCGGCAGCGACGACATGCGCGCCTGGCTCGCCGCCAACGTGCCCGACGCGACCGTGCTGCCCGGAAACCGCACCGGCATCATGGCCTCGATCGACCGGCTGCATCGCGCCGTCGAGACGTCTTACATCTTCCATCTCGAAGACGACTGGGTCTTCGACGGCCCGGTCGATTTCGAGGCCGCCAAGCGTGCGCTCGACGCCGATCCGACGATCTCCGTCGTCTGCGTCCGCGCCTTCGACGAACTCAAGCGCAAGCATCGCGACCGCTCCGCCGCGCTGGGCGCCGGCCTGCGCGTCATGGACCCGGCGAGCCATCCAGAATGGTATGGCTACACCTCCAATCCCGGCCTGCTGCGCAAAGCCTTCTGGGCGCGCTACGAGCCGGTCTCGCGCTTCCGACACGACGAACTCTCCGGGATCGCCAAGCGCGACGGCTTTCGCGTCGCCTACAGCGTGCCGGGCCTCGCCCGGCATATCGGCGACGGCCGCCACGTCGTCGACGCCGTGCCGCAGGGCGGGCGCGACAGGGCCTCGCCGCTGCGCCGCCTCCGCAAGGCGGTGAAGGCGAAGCTCAAGAGCCTGTGGGCCTGACATGGCGCGGCTCCCCGTCACCTGCACGATCATCGCGCAGAACGAGCGGGACCGCATCGGCCGCACGATCGAAAGCGTGCGCGATCTCGCGACCGAAGTGCTGGTCGTCGATTCCGGCTCGAGCGACGGCACGCAGGACTATTGCCGCTCGCTCGGCGCGCGGGTGATCGAAAACCCCTGGCCCGGCTTCGGCCCGCAGAAGCGCTTCGCCGAGGACAACGCGTCGCACGACTGGATTCTCAATCTCGACGCCGACGAATGGCTGAGCGAAGAGTTGCGCGCCGAATTCGCCGCGCTGCTCGAGGCCGGCGCGCCGGCCGCGAAAACCTGGCGCATGCGCATGACTCTCGTGCATCCGCATCGCGAGCGTCCGCACGTCTTCGCCGACTATCACGACTATGTCCGCTTCTACGATCGCCGCGCCGCCCGCTTTCCCGAGAGCCTGACCCATGACGAGGTCAGGCCGCTGCCCGGCAGTCCGCAGTTCCGCGCGCCGGCCTATCACCAGAGCTTCCGCTCCTTCGATCATCTCGTGCGCAAGGAGCTGGACTACTACCGCCAGCAGAAGCGGGAGCTGAAGAAGAGCCGCCTCGCCCTGGCGCTGCGTCTGCCCTTCGAGTTCCCGCTGCAGTTCGTGAAGTATTATTTCGGCCGCGGCCACGTCTTCGGCGGCGTCTATGGCTGGCAGCTGGCCACTGTCCTCGCCTTCATGCGCTGGCTCAGGCTGGTCATCCTGATGGGGCGGTGAGGCGCACGCCTCTCCGTCATTGCGAGCGAAGCGCAGCAATCCACTCGTCGACAGGGCTCGGCGCCGCGCATGGATGGCTTCGTCGCTGCGCTCCTCGCCATGACGGCCGGGCGGCGAGCCCCACCGCGCCCTTGCGGACGCCCGCAATTGCATTCGCCGCCCCGGCTTGCGAGTTTCGAACGGGGAAACGTCCGGGAACTGCGCCGATGGCCTCGAAAATGTCCGAAGACCTGCGCTCGGGGGCGCTCGTCTATCATCGTCTGCCGAAGCCCGGCAAACTCGAGGTCGTTCCGACCAAGCCTTTGGCGAATCAGCGTGATCTGGCGCTGGCCTATTCACCCGGCGTGGCCGCCGCCTGTGAGGCGATCGCCGAGGCGCCGGGGCAGGCGGCCGAACTGACGGCGCGCCAGAATCTCGTCGCCGTCGTCTCCAACGGCACGGCGGTGCTCGGCCTCGGCGACATCGGCCCGCTCGCCTCCAAGCCGGTGATGGAGGGCAAGGCGGTCCTGTTCAAGAAATTCGCCGGGATCGACGTCTTCGACATCGAGGTCGCCGAGAAGGACGTCGATCGCCTCGTCGACGTCGTGGCGGCCCTCGAGCCGACCTTCGGCGGCATCAATCTCGAAGACATCAAGGCGCCCGAATGTTTCGAGGTCGAGCGCAAGCTGAAGGAGCGGATGGCGATCCCCGTCTTCCATGACGATCAGCACGGCACGGCGATCATCGTCGGCGCGGCGGTGACCAACGCGCTCGAACTTGCTGGCAAGGACATCGGCAAGGTGAAGGTGGTCGCCTCGGGCGCCGGCGCCGCCGCGCTCGCCTGTCTCAACCTGCTCGTCTCGCTCGGCGTCAAACGCGAAAATGTCTGGGTCACCGATCTTGAAGGCGTCGTCTATGAAGGCCGCGAGACGTTGATGGACCGCTGGAAGTCGGTCTATGCGCAGATGACGGGCGCCCGCACGCTCGCCGAGGTGATCGGCGGCGCCGACGTCTTCCTCGGCCTGTCCGCCGGCGGCGTTCTGAAAAAGGAGATGGTGGCGAAGATGGCGGACAAGCCGCTGATCCTCGCCCTCGCCAATCCCAATCCCGAGATCATGCCGGAGGAGGCGCTCGAGGTTCGCCCCGACGCGATGCTGTGTACCGGCCGTTCGGACTATCCGAACCAGGTCAACAACGTGCTGTGCTTTCCCTACATCTTCCGCGGCGCGCTCGATGTCGGCGCGCGTGAGATCAACGAGGAGATGAAGCACGCCGCGGTGCGCGCCATCGCGCAGTTGTCGCGCGAGGCGCCGTCGGACGTCGCGGCCCGCGCCTATGGCGGCGAGGTCAAGACGTTTGGGGCGGAATCGCTCATTCCCTCGCCCTTCGATCCGCGTCTCATCCTGCGTGTCGCGCCCGCCGTGGCGCGCGCGGCGATGGAGACCGGCGTCGCCCAGCACCCGATCGAGGATTTCGTCGCCTACGAGGCGCGGCTTTCGGGCTTCGTCTTCCGCTCCGGCTTCATCATGAAGCCGGTCTTCGCCCGGGCCAAGGCCGATCCCAGGCGCGTCATCTACGCCGACGGCGAGGACGAGCGCGTCATGCGCGCCGCGCAGGTCGTCATCGAGGAGGGCATCGCCCGCCCCATCCTCATAGGTCGCCCGCAGGTGGTCGAGACGCGCCTGCAGCGCTTCGGCCTGTCGATTCGACAGGGGCGCGATTTCGAACTCGTCAACCCGCAGCAGGACGAGCGCTATCGCGACTATGTCGCCGCCTATGTCGAGGCCGCCGGCCGCAAGGGCATCACGCCGGACGCCGCGCGCACGCTGGTGCGCACCAATACGACGATCATCGCCGCGATCGCCGTGCGCCGCGGCGACGCCGACGCCATGCTGTGCGGCCTCGAAGGCCGGTTCCAGACGCGCATCCGGCATCTGAAGGACATTTTGGGTCTCGCCCCCGGCGTGCGCGATCTCTCCTCGATGACGCTGATGATCACCGGCAAGGGCTCGTTCTTTCTCGCCGACACGCATGTGCGCCAGAACCCCGGCGCCGAAGAGATCGCCGACACGACGATCATGTGCGCCGAGCATGTGCGCCGTTTCGGCATGCCGCCGAAGATCGCGCTGATCTCGCATTCCGATTTCGGCGCCTCGGACTCCGCCTCGGCCTCGAAGATGCGCGATGCTCTGGCGATCATCTCGGCGCGCGCGCCGGAGCTCGAGGTCGACGGCGAGATGCAGGCCGACACCGCGCTGTCGCAAGTGCTGCGCGACCGCAAGCTGCCCGGCTCGCGCCTCAAAGGCGAGGCCAACGTGCTGGTGATGCCCAGTCTCGACGCCGCCAACATCGCCTATCAGATGACGCGCATGCTCGCCGACGCGCTGCCCGTCGGGCCGATCCTGCTCGGCGTCGCCAGGCCCGCGCACGTCCTCTCGACGTCAGTCACCGCGCGCGGCGTCGTCAACATGACGGCGATCGCGGTCGCCGAGGCGCAGGCGCTGGCCGAGGCGAAGCCGCTGCGCATCGCGTGACGGGCGCAAGACGCGGCGCCGCGCCCGTCATTGCGAGCAAAGCGAAGCAATCCATCCCGCCGCCGCGCTCGACGCCGGGCATGGCTTGCTTCGTCGCTGCGCTCCTCGCAATGACGGGCGCGGCGTCCCGGCCGTCATTGCGAGCAAAGCGAAGCAATCCATCCTGCCGCCGCGCTCGACGCCCGGCAGGGATTGCTTCGTCGCTGCGCTCCTCGCAATGACGGGCGCGGCGCCCGCCGCCCCTCACGCCGGCCTGATCAGCACATGCTTCTTCTTGCCGAGCGAGAGTTTCACGACGCCCTCCACGAGATCGCGCTGTGACAGCGTCGCCCGTTCGTCGCTCACCTGCGCGTCGTTGAGGCGCAGCCCGCCGGCCTTCACCTGACGGCGCGCCTCGCCGGTCGAGGCGACGAGGCCGGCGCGCACGAAGGCGGTGAGCAGGCCCATGCCCTCGAATTCGGTCCGGGCGACCTCGACCGTCGGCAGCGAGGCGGCGAGCGCGCCTTCTTCAAACGTCTTGCGCGCGGTCTCCGCCGCGGCCTCGGCGGCGGCGCTTCCGTGCAGCAGCTCCGTCGCAGCGTTGGCGAGCGCCTTCTTCGCCTCGTTGATCTCGGCGCCCTGCAACGCCTCCAGCCGGCGGATCTCGTGCATCGGCAGGATGGTGAAGAGCTTGAGGAACTTGCCGACGTCGGCGTCCTCCGTGTTGCGCCAGTACTGCCAGAAATCATACGGGCTGAAGCTCTCGGCGTTGAGCCACACCGCGCCCTGTGCCGTCTTGCCCATCTTGGCGCCCGAGGCGGTGGTGAGCAGCGGCGTCGTCAGCGCGAAGAGCTGGTGGGTTCCCATGCGCCGGCCGAGATCGACGCCGTTGACGATGTTGCCCCACTGGTCGGAGCCGCCCATCTGCAGATTGCAGCCCGTGCGGCGCGCGAGTTCCACGAAATCGTAGGACTGCGCCACCATGTAGTTGAACTCGATGAAGCTCATTTCCTGCTCGCGTTCGAGCCGGAGGCGCACCGAGTCCATCGTCAGCATGCGGTTGACCGAGAAATGCCGGCCGACCTCGCGCAGCATCCCGATCCATTTCAGTTCGGTCAGCCAGTCGGCGTTGTCGATCATGATCGCGTCGGTCCGCCCCTCGCCGAAGCGCAGGATTTTTCCGAACACGCCCTTGATCGAAGCCTTGTTCGCCTCGATCTCGGCGACCGTGCGCAGCGCCCGCGTCTCGTCCTTGCCCGAGGGGTCGCCGACCATGGTCGTGCCCCCGCCCATCAGCGTGATCGGCTTGTTGCCCGACTGTTGCAGCCAGTAGAGCATCATCATCGTCAGGAAATTGCCGATGTGCAGCGAGGGGGCGGTGCAGTCGTAGCCGACATAGCCGATCGCCTCGCCCTTCGCGGCGAGAGCGTCCAGCCCGGCGAGGTCCGAGCCCTGATGAATGAAGCCGCGCTCATCGAGCGTGCGCAGGAAGTCGGATTTGAACGGGGCGCTCATCGTCGCTGCCTGTGGGTCGGGAGCGGCTGGTTTAGGGGCGCCCGATCGCGCTGGCAACCATCCGCGCCGCCCGGCCGAGGGGTCAGCGGCGTATCGTCAGGTGACAAGCCGCGCCAAATCTGCGATCCGTTGCAGACTGAACGGGGGAGGGCGCCGGCGCGCCCCGCCGGCCTGGCCGGCGGGGCCGTGGGGCCCGCACGAAGGTGAGCGAACATGCGTAACGGTCCGGCGGCTCAGGCCGTGGTCAAGGAAGGCCAGGCGAAAGAGCCGGCGCTCAAGGATGTGGCGCGCGACCAGTCGCCCGAGGTGATCGATCAGGTCCGCGAACTCCTTTTCGGCCAGGAAAAGCGCCGCACGGAGCAGACCCTGGCCTCGCTGCAGGCGGAGATGCACAAGTCCTTTTCGGACATGCGCTCCGAGCTGCAGCATCAGGTGGATGCGCTGACCAACCGCATTCTCGATCTCGAGCGCGCCGGCGAGAAGCGCCGCCTCGAGGCGATCAGCGACATCGGCCGGGCGATTTCCGAACTCGGCGCCTCGATCCAGAACATGGGCGTCGAAAAGCCGAGGCGGTGATGCGTCCGGGCGTCGGGCCAGGAGACGCGCTCGGCGAACTTCGCAGTCTGCTGTTCGGCGGCGAGACGCGCCGTCTCGACGATGTCGAGACCGAGCTGCGCCGTCTCGCCCTCGCCAAGCTCGATCGCGCCGACCTGCTGACGGCGACCGCCGAGATTCTCGCCGGCGCGCTGCGCCGCGCCGAGGTCGAGCGGCATCGCGAACTCGCCGACGCCCTGGCGCCGCTGATCGTCGCGGCGATCCAGGCCGAAATCCGCAATTCGAAGGACTCGCTCGTCGAGGCCCTGTATCCGCTGATGGGCCGGCTCGTCTCGGCCGCGGTCGCCAATTCGATCCGCCAGCTCAGCGAGGACCTCGCCCGTCGCATCGATGCGCTGATCTCGGCGCGGCGCTGGAAATGGCGGATGCAGGCGCTCGCCACCGGCCGGCCGATCGGCGAGATCGCCCTCGCCGACTCGCAGCGCGCCCGCATCGTGCGCATCTTCTGCCTCGAGCGCCACAGCGGCACGTTGATCGCGGTCTGGCCGGACGCCGAGACCGACGGCCGCTCCGATCTCGTCAGCGGCATGATCGCCGCCATCACCGAATTCGCCGCGACGACCTTCGCTCGCGAGGGCGGGGCGCTGCGGGCGCTCGATCTCGGCCCGCAGCACGTGCTGCTGCGCTCCTCCGCCACGGTCATCGTCGCGGCCGAATGCGAAGGCGTGCTGCAACCTCATGACGAGCAGCGCGTCGACGCCGCCTTTCTCGATCTGATCGCCCGGCACGAGCGGGCGGGCGCGCTCGCCTCGGCCGATCTGGCGCCGCTCGCCGGCGCGCTCGCCGCCGAGGACGCCGCCGCCGCCGGTCCGGCAGGGCGCTGGACGCTGCGTCTCGTCGGCGCGGCTGCGGCCGCGGCGCTGCTCTGGTGGCTCGGCGGCGCCTTCCTCGACTGGCGCCTCGAGCGCCGCATCGAGGCGACGCTGCGCGCCGAGCTGGCGCGCGCTCCGCAGGCCCAGGCCTATCCTCTGCGCGTCGATGTGAACCACGCCGCCCGCAGCGCCGTGCTGACCGGCCTTGCGC
>JAEULW010000154.1 GCA_016793505.1 Methylobacteriaceae bacterium
GATCGAGCGCTTCGGCGAGGACGGGGAGCTGCGCGAGGCGCTGCTGACGCGCGACGACCTGCCGCTCGGCCTGCGCCATGATCTGGCGGTCGCCGCCGCCGCCGCGCTCACCGCCTTCGCCGTCGGCCGCGGCTGGCTGCCGGGCGAGCGCGCCGAGCGCCTCGCCCGCGAGTCGCGCGACAAGGCCGCCGTGATCATCGCCGCCGAGGCGGGCGCCGCGCAGCTCAATCTCGCCCGCCATCTGCGTCAGGCCGGCCGGCTGACGCCGGCGCTGCTGCTGCGCGCGCTGCTCAGCGGCGACGCGAACTTCTTCGCCGCAGCGCTCGCCGATCTGGCGGGCGTTGCGCAGCCGCGCGTGCTCGGCCTGATGCGCGAGCCGCGCGGCGCCGGCTTCGCCGCGCTCTGCGCCAAAGCCGGACTGCCGGCGCCGCTCGCGCCCGCCTTCCGCGCCGCCGTCGCCGCCGCGCGCGGCCTTGCCGCCCATGACGGGCGTCTGTCGCTCGCCGTCGTCTCCGCCGTCGTCGACGCCTGCGAAGGCGAGACCGGCGAGGACCTCGACAAGGCGCTCGCCCTGCTGCGCCGTTTCGAGGTCGAGGCCGCGCGGGAAGAAGCGCGCCGTGAGGCGGAACGGCTGACGCAGGAAGCGCTGGCGCCGCCGGCGCCGGTCGTCGAAGACGCGCCGGTCATCGACGAGGCCGCAGCGATCGAGGCCGAGGCCGCGCCGCCGGTCGTCGCGCCCGATCCCTCGACCATCGCCGAGCAGGACGCCGGCGCGTCCCCCGCGCCCGAGGCCGACGTCGCGCGCCGGGCCGCCTGAGCTTCAGTAGCCGAACTGCTCGCGCAGGATTCGCTCGTCCAGCGAATGGCCGGGATCGTGCAGCAGCACCAGCGTGCGCTCGCGATCCATGCTGACGTCGACGCGGCGCACGTCGCGCATCTCCGTATGGTCGGCGACCGCCGCGACCGGCCGCTTGTCGCCTTCCAGAACCTCGATGGTCAGACTGGCGTGGTCGGGCAGCAGCGCGCCGCGCCAGCGCCTCGGCCGGAACGGCGAGATCGGCGTCAGCGCCAGCAGCGGCGCGTCGAGAGGCAGGATCGGCCCGTTCGCCGACAGGTTGTAGGCGGTCGAGCCGGCCGGCGTCGCCACCAGCAGTCCGTCGGCGATCAGCTCGGCCATGCGCTCCTTGCCGTCGACGCTGACGGCGAGCTTGGCCGCCTGGTAGGACTGGCGCAGCAGCGACACCTCGTTGATCGCATGGGCGACGACATGCGCGCCGCCCGCGTCGGTGGCGCGCATCAGCAGGGGATGGATCAGCGAGGCCTGCGCCTCCTCGAGCCGCTTCGTCAGGCCGGATTCGCGATACTCGTTCATCAGGAAGCCGACCGAGCCGCGATTCATGCCGTAGATCGGCGTGCGCCGGTCGAGCGCGCCGTGCAGCGTCTGCAGCATCAGCCCGTCGCCGCCGAGCGCGACGATCACATCGGCCTCGGCGGGGGCCGCGTCGCCGTAGCGCCGGACCAGCCGCTCGCGCGCCGCCGTCGCCTCCGGCGCCGAGGAGGCGATGAAGGCGATGCGCTCGAAACGGCGCTTCGCGCCGGCGGGCCTCGACATAGGAATGGTCCGGATTGCTCGAACCCGATCATTACGGGAAGGCCGCCCGACGGGGAAGGGCGCCCGGAGCGCGAATGTGCGATCACAACACACGGAGCGAGGCGGGCGGTTGGGAAGATCGGCTTGACCGTCTTTGCAATGCGATCATCATGGGATCGACAACGTCAGGAGACTGCAATGCGCGTGTTCTCCTTGCGTGCGATTTGTTTCGGCGCGATTTTTCTGCTCTCCGGCGTCCTTCTGCTCGGCCTCCCGCGCGCGGCCTTCGCGCAGGCGGCTGCGACGAGGCCGGGCGCAACCGATCTCGAAACGCGTTTGCAGGCGGTGGAGCGCAAGCTCGCCGAACCTCCCGCGCCGCCCGCCAACCTTTCGATGCCCGGCGTGCTGAGCACGCTCGTCGGAGCGATCGTCGGCGCGATCGTCAGCGGCGTTTCGACCTGGGCCTTCGCCAAGCGTTCAGAAGCGAAAGCCCGCCAGAAGGAGAATCTTGCGGCCGCGCTGAAGATCGTCGAGGACTGGATCGGCCTGCGCGACACGATCGGCGACGTGCGGTGGGCGCTGCTCAAGGCGCCGGAGACGATCAGGGACGATCCCGGCGTGCGCAACAAGGTCATCACCTACGGCAACTGGCTGGAGCTGATGGCCACGCGCTGGCGCGAGGACATGGCCGACGTCGGCTTTCTCCGGCGGCTGGAGATGGACCGCGCCGCCCACGAGTTCTGGGTCGAGTTCGAGGCTGCACGCGTCAAGCTCGACGCGGCCGTCCCGCGCTTCGATCTCGAACCCTACAGAAGGTCGTGGACGGCGCTGGCGAAGCTCGCCTCGCCCGCTTGAGTGGAGCGAACCATGTCCGCTGATGAAAGGGAAGCCGACGCGCTGCTGGCCGAAAGCCTCGCGGCGATCCAGAAGATGGCGCGCGATCGGACGGACTTCCGCACCACCGGCGACGATCGCGATCGATTGCTGCGCGCCCGAATCCTGCATGACGTCGTCATCAAACTGACGTCGCCCGACCCGACCCCGCCGAAGGGCGGTTCCTCGGGGCAGGGCGCGGCATGCCCCAATTGCGGGCGCAAGCTGAAGATCGAACTGGCCTGATCCTTCAGCCCACTTCCGCCAGCAGCGACATCTGCTGCTTGCCGGCGCTCTCGCCGGTCACGTCGGCGAGCGGCGTCGGATAGTCGCCGGTGAAGCAATGGTCGGTGAATTGCGGCCGCGCCGCGTCGCGCCCGGAAAGGCCGACGGCGCGGTAGATGCCGTCCACCGACAGGAAGGCGAGGCTGTCGCAGCCGATGAAGCGGCGCATGCCTTCGAGGTCCATCGTCGCGGCGAGCAGCTTGTCGCGCTCGGGCGTGTCGATGCCGTAGAAGTCGGGAAACCGGATCGGCGGCGAGGAGATGCGGAAATGCACCTCGCGCGCCCCCGCGTCGCGCATCATCTGCACGATCTTCACCGAAGTCGTGCCGCGCACGATCGAATCGTCGACCAGCACGATCCGCTTGCCGTCGACCACGGCGCGGTTGGCGCTGTGCTTCATCCGCACGCCGAGTTCGCGCACCGATTGCGTCGGCTGGATGAAGGTGCGCCCGACATAATGGTTGCGGATGATGCCGAGTTCGAACGGCACGCCCGAGGCCTGGGCGTAGCCGATGGCCGCCGGCACGCCGGAATCGGGCACCGGCACGACGACGTCGGCGGCGACGCCCGCCTCGCGGGCGAGCTCGGCCCCCATCTTCTTGCGCACCTGATAGACCGACTTGCCTTGCACGATCGAATCCGGCCGGGCGAAATAGATGAACTCGAAGATGCAGGGGCGCTGCGGCTGCGGCGGGAAGGGCTTGTGGCTCTCGACGCCCTCTTCGGAGATGACGACGATCTCGCCATTCTCGATGTCGCGCACGAAGCGCGCGCCGATGATGTCGAGCGCGCAGGTCTCGGAGGCGAGGATGTAGCGCCCGTCGAGTTCGCCCAGCACCAGCGGCCGGATGCCGAGCGGATCGCGCGCCCCGATCAGCTTCTTGTTCGACAGGCAGACGAAGGCGTAGGCGCCCTCGATCTGCCGCAGCGCCTCGACGAAGCGGTCGACCAGCTTCGGCCTGCGGCTGCGCGCCACCAGCTGCAGCACCACTTCGGTGTCGGATGTCGACTGGTAGATCGCCCCGTCGCGGATCAACTGGCGGCGCAGCGTGATGCCGTTGGTCAGATTGCCGTTGTGGGCGACGGCGAAGCCGCCGCCGTCGAGCTCGGCGAACAGCGGCTGCACGTTGCGCAGGATCGTCTCGCCCGTCGTCGAATAGCGCACATGGCCGATGGCGGCCGCGCCGACCAGCTTCTCCATCGTGCTGGCGCGCGAGAAGTGATCGCCGACGAGGCCGAGCCGGCGCTCCGAATGGAACCGCCGCCCGTCGAAGCAGACGATGCCCGCCGCCTCCTGGCCGCGGTGTTGCAGCGCATGCAGGCCGAGCGCGACGATCGCCGCCGCGTCCGGATGGCCGAAGATGCCGAACACGCCGCATTCCTCGCGCAGCCGGTCGGCCTCCGGGTCGAACCAGGCTTCGGCCTGATCAGGACGCTCGATCTCGGGCGATGTCGGCGTCATCGAGGCGTCCTGTCTGACGTGAGAATCGGACTGGCCCGAACCGGGGCCCGCGGCCGGGCTCAGACATAATCCCTCGCCGCATTCCTGTCAGCGTTCACGGACGGCGGGGCTGCCCCTCCGCCGGACGCAGGATCAGCGAATCGAGGGCGCGGCGATCCTGCTGGGCGGGCCCGGGCTGGGCGGCGGGCTGGATCGGGATCGGCTGCGCCGCCGAGGCCGGCGTCGCCGGGGCGGGGCCCTGCGAGCGGCGCTGCGGCTCGGGCTTGGGCTCCTCCTCGGCCGGCGGCGCCTCGTCGGACGGCGCCTTGCGGCGGTTGAGCTGCTTCAGGAAGGTCGATTCGGGGTCGTCCGGCAGCAGCGCCTTCAGCTGGTCGCCGGCCGACTGCAGGAACGGCCGCATGCGCGCGTTCTTCGACCAGTCCGGCTCCTTGCCCTGCACCAGCCAGCCGAAGAACAGGAAGGCGACGACACACAAAAGGAAGCCGCGCGCCGCCCCGAACAGGAAGCCGAGCGAGCGGTCGAGCGCGCCGACCTTGCTGTCGAGGATCATGTCGGAAATCTTCACGGTGATGATCGAGACGACGATCAGCGTGCCGATGAAGACGAGCGCGGCGGCGACGCCCTGGCGCACCGACTCCTTGTCCATATAGGGGTAGCCCGCCAGATGCGGGGCGACCGTCGGGTAGAAATAGAAGGCGGCCACCGCCGCCGCGCCCCACGAGGCGATGGCCAGCACCTCGCGGGTGAAGCCGCGCACCATCGACAGGAGCGCCGAGACGAGGACCACGGCGATGAGGCCGAGATCGAGATAAGCAGGCATACGGGCCTCGCGCCGAAAGAACGTAAAAAAATCACCGGGCCGCCGCCCGCCGCCCGGGGCTTATAGCGAAGCGTCACGCCGGGGAAAAGCCGCGTCGCCCCTGACCGGGGCCTCAGCGCCCGCGCCGCGCCTGGGCGCGGGCGGCGATGTCGGCGACGAGTTCGGCGATCTGGGCGATCGAACGGGCCGCCACGCCGGCGACGTCGAGCGGCTCGCGCCCGGCCGGCGGGCAGACGGCGGCGGAAAATCCCAGCTTCGCGGCTTCCTTGAGGCGTAGCCCGGCATGCGGCACCTGGCGCACCGCGCCGGACAGGCCGATCTCGCCGAAATAGACACAGTCCGCCGGCGGCGCGGCGCCGGTCAGCGACGAGACCAGCGCCGCCGCCGCGGCGAGGTCGGCCGCCGGCTCGACGATGCGCATGCCGCCGGCGACGCTGAGATAGACGTCGTGCTGGCCGAGCCGCACGCCGGCATGCGTCTCCAGCACGGCGATCACCATGGCGAGGCGATTGGCGTCCCAGCCGACCACCGAGCGGCGCGGCATGCCGAGCGCCGAGGGCGCGCACAGCGCCTGCACCTCGACCAGCAGCGGCCGCGTTCCCTCCATCGAGGCGAGCACCGCCGCGCCCGGCGCGCCGGCCTCGCGGCCGGACAGGAACAGCGCCGACGGATTGGTCACTTCGGCAAGGCCTGCGCCGGTCATCTCGAACACGCCGATCTCGTCGGTCGGGCCGAAACGGTTCTTGGAGGCGCGCAGGATGCGGAAATGGTGGCCGCCGTCGGCCTCGAAGTTCACAACGGCGTCGACCATGTGCTCGACGACGCGCGGCCCGGCAATCTGGCCGTCCTTGGTGACGTGGCCGACGAGGATGACGCAGGCGCCGGTCGTCTTGGCGTAGCGGATCAGCGCCTGGGCGCTGGCGCGCACCTGCGTCACCGTGCCCGGCGTCGACTCGACCGCGTCGGTCCACATCGTCTGGATCGAATCGATCACCGCCAGCGCCGGCCGCCGTCCCGCCTGGAGCGTCGCCACGATGTCCGAGACCGACGTCTCGGCGGCGAGTTCCACCGGCGCCGCGGTCAGGCCGAGCCGGGCGGCGCGCAGCCGCACCTGATCGACCGCCTCCTCGCCCGAGACGTAGACGACGCGCTCGCCGCGCTGCGCCAGCGCCGCGCAGGCCTGGATCAGCAGCGTCGACTTGCCGATGCCCGGCTCGCCGCCGAGCAGAACCACCGAGCCCGGCACGAGGCCGCCGCCGGCGACGCGGTCGAGCTCGGCGAGGCCGGTCGTCAGGCGCGGCGCGGGCGCGCTCGCCCCCGACAGGCGCTCCAGCGCGATCAGCCGCCCCTTGCGTGCGCTGCGCGCCGCCGCCGCGCCGACGCCCGAGGCCGTCGCCTCCTCGACGATCGTGTTCCATTCGCCGCAGGAGTCGCATTTGCCCTGCCAGCGTTGCGTGACCGCGCCGCAGTTCTGGCAGACGAAGCTCGACCGCGCCCGCGACATGTCCACTCCGTGCGTCCGCGCACCCGCGTCTCGAAGGCCCGCGCGCGGCGCGGCCTTCCGCGCTGCGGCCGCGCGCTGCGCAGCCATAGGCGATCCCGCCGATGCAGGAAAGCGCCCGCGTCGGGTGACGGCGCGCACCTGCGCGGCCCGCCGGCCGCCCTAGCCTCGGCGCGACTCGAAGGAGGCGCGACATGGGCGAGACGTGGTATCGCGGGCAATCGACGCAGGCGCCGCCGGTGACCGGCTCGCAGGTCGGCGGCCACGATCTCGGCGACGGCGTCTATTACACCAACGATCCGAAGGTCGCCGAGCTCTACGCCGACACGCGCGTCTACAAGTCCGGCGGCCAGAAACAGGTGGTCGAGGTCACGATCGAGCGGCAGGAGCTCGGCCGGGTGCTCGATCTGACCCGAGACGCGCGCTGGCGCGCCTATCTCGACCAGCCCGGCATCCGCGCCGCGATCAAGACGCAGCAGAACTATCCGAAACTGTTCGGCGCCTTCGTCGCGGTGGAGAAGATCAACCTCGCCCAGTACGACGTGATCATCGCCGAGGAGTTCGTGCGCGGCGGCAACCAGCTGTGCGTGCGCCATCAGAACGGCAAGCCCTCGGCCGTCGCCGTGGCGCTCGAGGCGCGCTGGCGCCCGGCCGGCCAGGGAGGCTCGCCGGCCCCGGCGCCGGCGAAGACCTTCGACATCACGCGCCTGACCTTCCGCCCGGGGACCGGCCCCGGCAATCCGGCCGGCTTCGAGACCTATCTGCGCGGCCGCGAGAACCGCCTCAACAACACCCAGGCGGGCTGGGCGATGCTCGGCGTTCTGCTCGGCGGCGCCATCCAGGCGCTCGGCGACGTCGGCATCGAGCGTCAGGTGCGCAAGGCGATCGAGGAGACGCACGCCGCCACCATCCGCGCCATCCACGAGCGCGGCCTCGGCGCGCTGGTCATCATCCGCACCAAGGAATGGGAGATGCAGGACGCCAACGGCATGCGCGCCCGCGCCCTCGTCGAGGTGCGCATTCAGGCCGGCGTTTCGCCCGAGGACGCGCTGAACCGCTGGCAGACCGAGCCGCAGCTCTTCGCCGGCCCGGGCCCGGGCTGGCGCATGCGGCCGTCGGAGTTCCTGTGGATCGGCTGAACGTTCAGCCCTTCAGCACGCGCCGGTAGCGCGCTCCGAGACGGGTGAGGATTTCATAGCCGTTCGTGCCGGCCCGCGCCGCCAGATCGTCGACGCCGATCGCCTCGCCGATGAGCGTGACGCGCTCGCCCTCCGCGACGTCGGGCGCGTCGGTGACGTCGATCGTCGTCAGGTCCATCGACACGCGCCCGGCGAGCGGCAGACGGCGG
>JAEULW010000250.1 GCA_016793505.1 Methylobacteriaceae bacterium
GGCCAGCGCCTTCACCATGATCGAGCCGTAATCGTCATTGGCGCGCGCGACGCGCGCAGCGATCGCCTCTTCCTCCTCGCCCGCGGTGACGACGAAGCCGCCGACATAATCGCCGCGCCCGCTCGCCTCAGGCGCGACGAAGTCGGCGAGCGCCGCATTGGCGCGCCCGTCGCGCTTCGAAAGCTGCTGGCGCAGCGTGAAGAACGTCGCCGACCGTTCCGCCCGCCGCTCGTCGCCATACACCGCGATGTCGTCGCCGACCGCGTTGGCCGGCCAGAAGCCGATCACCGCTCGCGGCCGGAACCACTTCTCCTCGACGATGCGCTTCAGCATCGCCTGCGCGTCGTCGAACAGCTGGCGCGCCGCCGCGCCCTGGCGCGGATCGTCGAGCAGCGCCGGATAGCGGCCCTTCATCTCCCAGGTCTGGAAGAACGGCGTCCAGTCGATGTAGTCGACGAGCTCGGCGACATCGTAATCGGCGAAGACGCGCGTGCCCAGAAATCCCGGCTTCGGCGGCGCATAGGCCGCCCAGTCGATCTTCACCGCATTGGCCCGCGCCTTCGCCAGCGGCAGGCGCTGCTTGTCCGCCTCGGCGCGCTGATGCGCCTCGGCGACGCGGCGATATTCGCTGCGCAGCGTCGCGACGTAATTCTCGCGCGCCTCGCGCGACAGCAGCGACGAGACGACGCTCACCGCGCGGCTGGCGTCGGTCACGTAGACCGCCTGCCCGCGCGCGTAGTTGGGATGAATCTTCACCGCCGTGTGGACGCGGCTCGTCGTCGCCCCGCCGATCATCAGCGGAATGTCGAAGCCCTCGCGCTCCATCTCGGCGGCGACGAAGCACATCTCGTCGAGCGAGGGCGTGATCAGTCCGGACAGGCCGATGACGTCCACCTTCTCGCGCCGCGCCGTCTCCAGAATCTTCGCCGCCGGAACCATCACGCCGAGGTCGATCACCTCGTAATTGTTGCAGGCCAGCACCACGCCGACGATGTTCTTGCCGATGTCGTGGACGTCGCCCTTGACGGTCGCCATCAGCACCTTGCCGGCCGCCTGGCGCTGGTCGCCGCCCGCCGCCTTGTCGGCCTCCATGAAGGGCATCAGCCAGGCCACCGCCTGCTTCATCACCCGCGCCGACTTGACGACCTGCGGCAGGAACATCTTGCCGGCGCCGAACAGATCGCCGACGACGTTCATGCCCGCCATCAGCGGGCCCTCGATCACGTCGAGCGGCCGCGCGGCGGCGAGCCGCGCCTCCTCGACATCCGTCTCGATGAATTCCGTGACGCCGTTGACCAGCGCATGTTCGAGCCGCTTGTCGACCGGCTGTTCACGCCAGGACATGTCCTTGGCCTTGGCCTCGCTCGCCGCGCCGCTCTTGACGCGTTCGGCGATGGCGAGCAGCCGCTCGGTCGCGTCGCGCCGGCGGTTCAGCACCACGTCCTCGCAGGCCTCGCGCAGCTCGGGATCGATCTTCTCGTAGACCGCGAGCTGCCCGGCGTTGACGATGCCCATGTCCATGCCCGCGCCGATGGCGTGGTAGAGGAACACAGAATGCATCGCCTCGCGCACCGGCTCGTTGCCGCGGAACGAGAAGGACAGGTTGGAGACGCCGCCCGACACATGGACATGCGGCAGGCTGTTGCGGATCTCGCGCGTCGCCTCGATGAAGTCGACGCCGTAGTTGTCGTGCTCCTCGATGCCCGTCGCCACCGCGAAGATGTTCGGGTCGAAAATGATGTCCTCGGGCGGGAAGCCGACCTTTTCGGTCAGCACGCGATAGGCGCGCGCGCAGATCTCGACCTTGCGCGCCCGCGTGTCGGCCTGGCCCTGCTCGTCGAAGGCCATCACCACCACCGCCGCGCCGTGACGGCGCACGATGCGGGCGTCGCGGATGAACTTCTCCTCGCCTTCCTTCAGCGAGATCGAATTGACCACCGCCTTGCCCTGCACGCATTTCAGGCCGGCCTCGATCACCTCGAATTTCGAGGAGTCGATCATCGCCGGCACGCGCGCGATGTCGGGTTCCGAGGCGACGAGGTTGAGGAACTCGACCATCGCCTTCTGCGAATCGAGCAGGCCCTCGTCCATGTTGACGTCGATGATCTGCGCGCCGTTCTCGACCTGATCGCGCGCCACGTCGAGCGCGGCGGCGTAGTCGCCGTTCTTGATCAGCTTGCGGAACTTCGCCGAGCCGGTGACGTTGGTGCGCTCGCCGACATTGACGAAGGTGATGTCCTTCGTCAGCGTGAACGGCTCGAGTCCGGAAAGCCGCATCTGCGGCGCGATCGCAGGAACCGCGCGCGGCGCCAGCGCGCCGACCCGCTCGGCCATGGCGCGGATATGCGCCGGCGTCGAGCCGCAGCAGCCGCCGACGATGTTGACGAGGCCGGCCTCGGCGAATTCGCCGATCAGCGCCGCCATCGCTTCGGGGCTCTCGTCGTAGAGGCCGAATTCGTTCGGCAGGCCGGCGTTCGGATAGGCGCAGACCAGCGTGTCGCAGATGCGCGACAGCGCCGCGATGTGCGCGCGCATCTCCTTCGCGCCGAGCGCGCAGTTGAGGCCGAACGAGAAGGGCCTCGCATGCCGCAGCGAATGCCAGAACGCCTCCGCCGTCTGCCCCGACAGCGTACGGCCGGAAAGATCGGTGATGGTGCCCGAGATCATCACCGGCAGTTCGGCGCCGCTCTCTTCCAGCGCCTCGTCGATGGCGTAGAGCGCCGCCTTGGCGTTCAGCGTGTCGAAGATCGTTTCGACGAGGAGAAGATCGGCGCCGCCCTCGATCAGCCCCAGCGCCGCCTCGCGATAGGCCGCGCGCAGATCGTCGAAGCTCACCGCGCGATAGCCGGGATTGTTGACGTCCGGCGAGATCGAGGCGGTGCGGTTGGTCGGGCCGAGCGCGCCGGCGACGAAGCGCGGTCGTCCGTCGGCGCGCGCCACCGCGTCCGCCGCCGCGCGGGCGAGCCGCGCGCCCTCGCGGTTCAGTTCGAAGGCGAGCCCCTCCATGCCGTAATCGGCCTGCGCGATCGTCGTCGAGGAGAAGGTGTTGGTCTCGACGATGTCGGCCCCCGCCTCGAAATAGGCGCGGTGGATGTCGATGATCGCCTGCGGCTGCGTCAGCGTCAGCAGGTCGTTGTTGCCGCGCAGGTCGCGCGGCCAGTCGGCAAAGCGCGGGCCGCGGAAGTCGGCCTCGGTGAAGCCGCGATCCTGGATCATCGTGCCCATCGCGCCGTCGAGCACGAGAATGCGCTGGCGCGCGGTCTCGCTCAGGATGCGCCGGGCGCGCGCGCCGCGTGTCTCGCTCATTTCAGGCCGCCTGTTCGATCGCGCCCTGCGCCCGCAATCCGATCAGATGACAGATCGCGAAGACGAGGTCCGCCTTGTTCATGGTGTAGAAATGCAGGTCCGTCACACCGTGGTCGATCAGATCGATCACCTGCTCGGCGCAGACCGCGGCCGCGACCAGCCGGCGCGTCGCCGGATCGTTCTCCAGGCCCTCGAAGCGTTCGGCGAGCCAGGCCGGCACGCTCGCGCCGGTGCGCCGCGCGAAGCCCGCGGTCTGCTTGAAATTCTGCACCGGCACGACGCCCGGCACGATCGGGATCGTCAGGCCGGCCGCCGCGGCGAGATCGCGATAGCGGTAGAACACGCTGTTGTCGAAAAAGAACTGCGTGATCGCCCGATCGGCGCCGGCGTCGACCTTGCGCTTCAGGATGTCGATGTCGTGCAAGAGCGTCGGGCTCTGCGGATGCTTTTCCGGATAGGCCGACACCGACACCTCGAAATCGCCGATCGCCTTCAGCCCGGTGATCAGTTCAGGCGTCGACTGGTAGCCCTGCGGATGGGCGATGTAGGGCTGGTCGATGCCGGTCGGCGGATCGCCGCGCAGCGCCACGACATGGCGCACGCCGGCGCCGTGATAGGCGCGCGCCACCTCGTTGATCTCGGCCCGCGTTGCCCCGACGCAGGTCAGATGCGCCGCCGGCTTCAGCGTCGTCTCGCGCACGAGGCGAGCCACGGTGGCGTGCGTGCGCTCGCGCGTCGTGCCGCCGGCCCCGTAGGTCACCGAGACGAAATGCGGGCCGAGCGGGGCGAGCCGCTGGATCGACTCCCACAGCGCGCTCTCCATCTCCGCCGTCTTCGGCGGAAAGAACTCGAAGGAGACGCGCAGCGCAGGCGTCGCGCCGCGGCTGATCCGCTCCGGTTTCGACGACATCACGCAACCTCCTGACGCGCGGCGGGCGGCGCGTCGGCCATGATCCGCCGGTCGACGCCCATCCAGATCGAGACGACGAGTTTCGAGGCTTCGCCCTCGCGCGGGACGACATCCTGATGGCGCGCCGGCGCGAGGCCCGCCTCAGCCATCGCCTCGGCGATTTCCTGCGGCGCGAAGCCGAGCCGGCGATGGGCGTGTTCGTCGCGCAGCGCCTCGAGGCCGTGCGGCGCGAAATCGACGACCAGCAGCCGCCCGCCGGGCCTCAGCGCCCGCGCCGCCTCGCGCAGCGCCCGCGCCGGATCGTCGAGATAGTGCAGCACCTGGTGGATGATCACGACGTCGTAGCCGTCGCGCTCGACGGGAAGCGCGTAAAGATCGCCCTGGCGCAATTGCACGCCGCGCAGCCCGGCGCGTTCGAGATGGGCGCGCGCCACGGCGAGCATCGCCGGGCTCTGGTCGACGCCGACGGCGCGGCCCGCCCGGCCGGCGAACAGTTCGAGCATCCGCCCCGAGCCGGCGCCGAGATCGAGCAGCGCGTGGAACGGCCCCGGCCCGATCATCGCATCGAGCGCCGCCTCGACGCGCGCTTCCGGCACGTGCAGCGCGCGCAGCCGCGCCCAGTCCGCCGCATGCGCCGCGAAATAGCGCGCCGCCGAGTCGGCGCGCGCCGCCCGCACCTCGGCGAGCCGCGCCCGGTCGGCGGCGAGCGTCGCGTCGGCCCCGTCGATCGCGGCCAGCGCCGTGCGGGCGAGTCCGGCCAGCGGCGCCGCCTCGGCGAGGCGGAAGAAGGCCCAGGCCCCTTCGCGATGCCGGTCGACCAGCCCGGCCTCGACCAGCAGCTTCAGATGCCGCGAGACGCGCGGCTGCGACTGGCCGAGAATGGTGACGAGCTCGCTGACCGTCAGCTCCGCCTCGGCCAGCAGCGCCAGCAGACGCAGGCGCGTCGGCTCGCCCGCCGCTTCGAGCGCGGCGAGCAGGGCCGGAAAGGGCGCGCCGGCGGCGCGAGGGGGGAAGGAGCTCGACATATAAACATATCTTTATACGCGACGGAGCGGCCTTGCAAGCGCCGCCCTTGGCCCGCGCCGGTCGCGCCCCTAGATTGAGAGCGGAACCTGAGGAGGCCGCAATGGCCGGCAAGACCGCCCCCAAACCCGATCCGCGCAAGGCGATCGTCGAGGCGCTGATGCGGCTCGCCGCGATCCAGCCTTTCGAGGAGATCCGCATCGTCGACATCGCCCGCGAGGCGGGCGTCAGCCTTGCCGATTTCCGCGACGCCTTCCCCTCCAAGGGCGCGGTCCTGGCCGGCTTCTCGCGGCTGATCGACCGCGCCGTGCTGGAGGGCCAGAGCGACGATCTGGCCGCCGAGGGCGGCAAGGACCGCCTGTTCGACGTGCTGATGCGCCGGCTCGACGCCATGACGCCCTACAAGGCGGGGCTGCAGGGCGTCACCGAATGGGCGCGGCGCGATCCGGCCGCGGCGCTGGCCCTCAACGGCGTGCTGGTCAATTCCATGCGCTTCATGCTGGAGGCGGCCGATCTCGACCATGAGGGCTTGGCCGGCGCGCTCAAGCTGCAGGGCCTCGTCATCGGCTGGACGCGCGTGCTCGACGTCTGGTTCGAGGATGACGAGCCCGACCTGTCGCGCACCATGGCCGCGCTCGACCGCATGCTGACGCGCGGCGGCGGCGTCGCCGCCCGGCTCGACGATCTGCACCGCCTGTCGGCGCCGCTGCGCACCTTCGCCGCCGCGCTCTGCGACCGGCGCGCCCGCTCCGCCCGGCGCGAGTCCGCGCGCGAGCAGACGCAGGCCGAAGAGCCGGCGCCGCGCCGCATGCGCGGCGGCTGGCCGCGCGACGACGAAGGCCCGGTGATCAAGCCGGCCTGACGGCGCGGGGCGCTGCGCGATGACGGTCCTGCTCGTCGGCCTGATCCTGTTCCTCGGCGCTCACACGACGCGCGTCGCCGCGCCGGGCTGGCGCGCGGCGACGATCGCGCGCATCGGCGAGGGGCCGTGGAAGGGCGTCTATTCGCTGGTCTCGCTGCTCGGCCTGGCGCTGATCGTCTGGGGCTATGGCCTCGCCCGTCAGGCGCCGGTGGAAATTTGGACGCCGCCGGTCTGGGGCCGGCATCTGGGCGCGACGCTGATGCTGGTTTCGTCGGTCGTCTTCGCCGCCTCGCAGATCCGCGGCAATCACATCGCCGCCGCGCTGAAGCATCCGATGCTGATCGGCGCGGCGCTGTTCGCCGCCGCGCATCTGATGGCGAACGGAACGGCGGCCGATCTGGCGCTGTTCGGCGGCCTGCTGGTCTGGTCGCTCGTCACGCTGGTCTCGGCGCTGGGCCGCGGCGGGCCGCCGGCGCCGCCGGCGAACTGGACTCGCACCGGCCTCGTCGCGCTCGTCGGCGTCGCCTTCTTTGGCGCGATGGTCTATGGGCTGCACGTCTGGCTCTTCGGCGTTCAGCCCCTGCCCATCGGATGACCCGCGCATGCACAAGGACTCGACCGACGTTCTCTCGCCCGTGATCGCCTTCGACGATTTCCAGAAGGTCGACATCCGCGTCGGCACGATCGTCGAGGCGCAGCCCTTCCCGCAGGCGCGAAAACCCTCGCTGAAGCTCGTCATCGATTTCGGCCCGGTCATCGGCCGCAAGAAATCCTCGGCGCAGATTGCAAAGCTCTATGCGCCCGAGGCGCTCGTCGGAAAGCAGGTCATGGCGGTGGTGAATTTCCCGCCGCGCCAGATCGGCCCCTTCATGTCGGAAGTGCTGACCCTCGGCGTGCCCGACGCCGACGGCGAGGTCGTGCTGCTCGCCCCGACCCTGCCGGCGCCCGACGGCGGCCGGATGTTCTGAAGGCGCTCTTACGCCTTCTTGATTTGCCGAAGCGCCTCGCTCTCCAGCACCAGATTGATTTTTTCGCCCGGAGCAAATCCGAAGATTTCTTGGAACTGCGCGGCAGTCAGCAGTTGGGCGGCCTCATTCAAGACCGCCTGATTGCGCGCGTTGAGGCCTTCGACGTCGAGCCCCGTTCTTTGCGCGACCATCGATCGCATGCCCACTTGAGCCCGCTCCCGGAGCGCCAGCAGCCGCTGCAACCGTTCCGGCTCGCTGCCGCCAAGCGCGGCCTGCGCCCGCTTCTCGAATTCATCCTGCATATCCGGTCCCATTGGCGTTGATCGAGCTATGCCGGCGGCCGCACGCCTGCCGCCAGCGACGGACCGTCTTGGCGCGGAACAGGAAGCGATCTTGGCGGCCCATGCCGAATGCTGCAACCCGTAGTCGCCATATAAGAAGGCGCTCGCCGCATAACCGCGCGCGGACGACACGATCGGCGGCGAACCACCGCAAGCAAACAACACCTGATTGGCAAGTTGATGGCAGACGCCGTCGACTCCGTAGGAAAAGATCGTTCCCCGCGCCGGCGCAGCGAGTCGCGAATCGGCATTCGGCAGGACGAGGCAGATCGCCGTAGGCAGATTGCCCTTTCGGCTCAGCAGCAGCCCATTCGCAATCGCCGGCGTACCGCCTGTGCTGTGGAACGAACCCCAGCAAAACCAATAGTGTGCGCCCGCAGCGACAACCTGCCCTACGTTTCCATGGGCGACTGACCTGTTGTCGTAGTCAGTGACCCAAGTGTGATCGACCGGCGCACCTGAAACAAAGGCCGGCGCCGCCCAAGCATACAAAGTTGTGTTGGCCGACGCCATTTGGCGCCTCCTATTCTTCATATGCGCTTCGATACTTCAAGTCATGATAAATATTACAGTATTCGTCAAGAAAATAATTCTGCCGAAAAAACATGACGACGACGACGCGCCTCAGGCCGCCGCCTTGCGCGCCGACTTCGGCGCCAGCGCGACCAGCAGCGCGGCGGCGATCGCCGCCGGCGCGAAGGCGAGCGGCGAGCCGTTGACCGCAAAGAAGGTCGCCCCGCCGAAGGCCAGCGTCATCGCCGTCTCGATGAAGGTCAGCGCCGACAGATCATGCGTGCGCCGCCGCAGATCGGTGCGGCTCGGCGGCTCCTCGTGCCAGAGCTCCATCAGCCCGGCGGAGGCCGCCGCCGCCGCGCTCATGCCGAGCGTCCACAGCGCCGCCTTGACCGAGACGATGGCGAGCGCTGCGCTCGACAGCGCGACGAGGATCAGCACCGGCGTCATCGCCGCGGCGAGCTTGACCAGCCGCAGCCGCGCCGGCGACACCGGCGCGGCGGCGATCAGATCGCGCGCGTCCTCGCCGCTCACCGTGTTCGAGGCGAGCGCCGACGCAAGCTGCAGCGCGATGGCGACGACGAGCCCGGCGACGGCGGCCGAGCCGAGCAGCGGATCGTCGGCGCGCAGCGCCACGACGACGAGCGGCGCGAGATAGAGGCTCTTCATCAGCGTGTGGAACACCGTCAGCGGATTGCGCGCCAGCAGCCGCCATTCCTTGACGAACAGCGCCCGCGTCACGCCCGGCTGGAAGGCGAGCGGCCGCTGCGCGCGCTTGCGCTGCGCGCCGACGATCGGCCCCGGCGCGCCGAAGGAGGCGCGCGCCCACCAGGCGACGGCGGGCGCGACGAGCCGCACCGACAGCGCGAAGAACACGATCGCCCCGCCGAGAATGATCGCCAGCGCCCGCGGATCGGCCGAGGCCGCCTGCCCCGGCCACATCCAGACCGGATCGCCGCCCTTGTCGACCGAGGCGGCGCGCTCGAACAAGGCGAGCCACAGCGTCTCGCGCAATTGCTCGGGCAGCAGCACGCGCGCCTGCGACAACAGGAAGGCGGCCGCGCCGAACACCGCGCCGATGATCTGCGCGGCGATCTCCGTGCGCCGCGCGCCGACGAGCTTCAGCAGGCCCAGCGCCATCAACAGGCCGATGACGGTCGACACCAGCGCGAAGGCGATGATGACGCCGAACACCGCCAGATAGCGCGGCAGCCCCATCAGCGCGAAGACATTGGCGAAGGGCGCGACGATGAACAGGAACGGCAGCGCCGTGCCGAGCGCCACGGCCAGCATGCGCACCGCGACGACGCGATGCGTCGGCACGGGCGCGGAGAACAGGAGGTCGAGATCGCGCCGGCCATGGATCGCATGCACCGCCGAGGTCAGCGCCTTGGCCAGCATCAGGCCGAAGATGAAGGCGAGGCCGATCGACAGCATCATCGTGAACTGCGTCTCGGTCGTCTCCTGCCGGCGCAGCGCGCGCAGCATGGCGAGACCGACGAGATGCATCGAGGCGAAGACGCCGAGCAGAATCCAGACGACCTTGCGGCGCAGCCGCGACACGTCGCGGCGCATCAGCATCAGTTCGTGGCGGGCGAGCCAGAACGTCGAGGGCGAGGCCGACATCACGCCGCCTCGGCGCGGCCGGCGACGACGTCGAGGAACAGCTCCTCCAGCGTCTCGTGCCGGAGGCCGGCGCGCTGGCGCAACTCGTCCAGCGTGCCTTCGGCGACGAGCCGGCCGGCGCGGATGATGCCGATGCGGTCGGCCATGCGCTCGGCGACGTCGAGAATATGCGTCGTCAGGATCACCGTCGCCCCGTCGGCGACGCGGGCGTGCAAGAGGTCCTTGACGAGGCGCGCGGCGGCCGCGTCGAGCCCGGTCAGCGGCTCGTCGAGGATCATCAGCTTCGGCTCGCGCAGCAGCGCCCCGGCCAGCACCGTCTTCTGCCGCATGCCGCGCGAAAAACCCTCGCAGCGCTCGTCGCGGTGCTCCCACAGGCCGAGCAGGCCGAGCAGGTCCCTGCCGCGCGTCGCGGCGACGTCCGGCGACACTGACCACAGGCCGGCGATGAACTGCAGATACTCGACCGGCGTCAGACGGTCGTAGAGCAGCGGCTCATCCGGCAGCCAGGCGACGACGCGCTTGGCGGCGATCGGATCGGCGGCGATGTCGATGCCGCACACCTCGATGCGCCCGCCGTCGGGATCGAGCAGGCCGGCGACCATGCGCAGCGTCGTCGTTTTGCCCGCCCCGTTCGGGCCGAGCAGCGTGTAGAGCTCGCCGGCGCGCACCTGCAGATCGAGCCCGTCCACGGCCGGCCGGTCGAAGCGCTTGACGAGGCCGCGAATGTCGAGGGCGAGCGAGGGCATGGGCGTCTCCGGGAAAGCCGATGACAGCCCGCAGCGCCGCAAGAAAGCGTTAAGCGCCGCGCCGCCGCCCGGTCGCAAGGTTAAGCAGACGTGCAGCGCTTGCCGAGGTTTCGACGCATGCTATGTCCGGCGGCGATGGACGCGGCCGCGCATGAGGGCGAGGACCGGGCGGGCCCGCGCCTGCCGGCGGGAACGCGCGTCGCGATCTTCGCCGGCCGCAAGGGCAATCAGGTGATCTGCGAGGGCGTCGCCGCCGCGCTCGGCGTCGCGCCCGACATCCGGCCGCTGGCGCCGCGCCGGCTGTTTGCTGCGGCCGCGCCCTTTGGCCCGGTCGATCCGCTGGACCGGCCGCGCCCGCCCTTTCCCGACATCGCCCTCGCCTCGGGGCGCGTCGCCGTCCCCTATCTGCGCGATCTCAAGCGCCGGTCGCCGGCGACCTTCGCCGTCTTCCTGCAGGACCCGCGCGTCGGCCGGTCCCGCTTCGATCTGATCTGGTTGCCCGAACATGATCGCTGGCGCGGGCCGAACGCCGTCGTCACGCTGCTCTCGCCGCATCCGCTGACGCCGGCGCGGCTCGCCGCCGCGCGCGCCGCGCCGCCGCCGCGCATCGCCGCGATGCCGGCCCCGCGCGTCGCGCTTCTGCTCGGCGGCGACAGCCGCACGCATCGCTTCGCCCCGGCCGACATGGCGGCGCTCGCCGACATCGCCGCCGGCCTCGTCGCGGCCGGGCACAGCCTGATGATCACGCCCTCGCGGCGCACCCCGGCGGCGCTGCTGGAGCGGCTGCGCGTCGCCCTCGCCGGCGCGCCGGCCGGGCGCGTCTGGCTGTGGGACGGGACGGGCGACAATCCCTATCTGCCCATGCTGGCCGCCGCCGACGCCATCCTCGTCACCGCCGACAGCGCCAACATGGTCGGCGAGGCGGCGGCGACCGGCGCGCCGGTGCATGTCTACGAGCCGTCCGGCGGCTCGGCCAAGATGACGCGTTTTCTCGACGCGCTGGTCGCGGCGGGGGCGGCGCGGCGCTGGTCCGGCGCGCTCGAGCGCTGGCGCTGCGCGCCGCTCGACTCGACGGCCGAGGTGGCCGCAGCGATCGCCCGCCGCTATGCCGATTTCCGGGCCGGCGCAGGGCGAGTCACGCCGAAATGAGCGGAAAACCACCCGTTCCGGTCCGAATCCGGGGGGAAGAGGCGCGCGGCGCCTTGCCGAACCGCCGCAGCGCTCCTAAACATTGAGCTCTGCGCCGGGCGCATGGCTCGCCGAGCCGATTCCCGCCGCATCCCGTCGCCGCAGGACCCGCCGATGCCCGTCGAGACGATTCATTCCAGCGTGCTGATCGTCGGCTCCGGGCCGGCCGGCTACACCGCGGCGATCTACGCCGCCCGCGCCATGCTGAAGCCGGTTCTGGTCGCCGGTCTCGAGACCGGCGGCCAGCTGATGACGACGACCGACGTCGAGAACTATCCCGGCTTCGCCGCGGCGATCCAGGGCCCGCAGCTGATGGAGCAGATGCGCGCCCAGGCCGAGCATGTCGGCGCCCGTCTGATCGCCGACCACATCGTCGCCGCCGACCTGTCGCGCCGCCCCTTCCGCCTGACCGGCGACAGCGGCGCGATCTATACCGGCGAGACGCTGGTCATCGCCACCGGCGCCAAGGCGCGCTGGCTCGGCCTGCCGGGCGAGGAGAAATTCCGCGGCTACGGCGTCTCGGCCTGCGCCACCTGCGACGGCTTCTTCTACCGCGGCAGGAATGTCGTCGTGGTCGGCGGCGGCAACACCGCGGTCGAGGAGGCGCTCTACCTCTCGCACATCGCCGCG
>JAEULW010000285.1 GCA_016793505.1 Methylobacteriaceae bacterium
GCCGCCACATCTCCGTCTTGCCGGCGACGGCGAGGCGCGCCAAGAAGCGGCCTGCCGGCGAGCGCACTTCGAAATCGCGCGCCGCCGGCAAGGGCTGATCGGCCAGGGCGGCGGGCGCGCCGACGAGCGCGCCGGCGATCGCGCCCAGCGCCGCGCGACGGTCGAGCCTGTCGATCATCTCGGCATCCCTTGCTGCGTCAGGCGGAGAACGTGCAATTGGGAACCATCCGGTTCAACTCGTCGATCAGCGGCTGGAGATGGCGGGCGCGGACCTCGCGACCGATGTTCATGATGCTGTCGGCGTCGCCGGCATGCGGCGACGTCGCGACATATTCGTCGTCGACTCCGGGGAAAGTATGGCCGAATTCGTGCGGCACGGCGCGGAAGCGACGCGAGGCGCCGGCCGAGTTGGAGACGTCGTAGGCGTCGAGGTCGGCGCTGTCGAGATTGACGTGCATCAGCGGACGGTCGACGTTGCTGATGAAGGTGGTGGGCGTCGAGCCGGCCGGCAGCTTGCGCACATTGACGGTCCAATGCTCGCCGCGCGTCACCCAGCGCACGTCGAAATTGACCGGCACGCGCGGATTGTCGCGGGCGAAGCGGGCCGTGCCGGTGGCGGTCAGCCGGACGCGGTTGCTCCAGGCCGCCCAGATCTGCTTGTCGACGGCGTTGTGGAAACGCCGCTTCTCGGCCAGCGTCCAGGCTGCGACGCCCGGATCCTCGGTGAAAATGTACTTCCAGCGCTCCTGCACGAAGACGCGGCCCTCGTGCACGACGATGTCGATCACGCCCCAACTGGCTTCCCGCACGATATGCGCCATCGCAGCCTCGCTTCGGACGCCCGCCCGTATCGCAGGGTGCGCGCGCGCACGCCGCGATGCTGTGACGGAACGCACAGAAGGCGCAACGACATTGCCGCCGCGCCGCAGAGAGTCCAATGTCGTCGGCCAGACGCCGCGCCATGAGACGCGCCAGCGAGGAGCCCCGCCCTGCCCTTTCCGTCCGCCATCGCGGCGCTGCTGGCGTCGGTCTTCCTCGTCATCGCCGGCAACGGCCTCGTCTCGACGCTGGTGCCGCTGCGCGCCAAGATCGAGGGCTTTTCCGACGTGTCGATCGGCCTGCTCGGCTCGGTCTATTTCGGCGGCATGCTGGCCGGCACGCTGGCGGCGCCGGCGATCGTGCGCTGGAGCGGCCACATCCGCGCCTTCACCGCTTTCGTCGCGGTCGCCGTCGTCGTGGTGCTGCTTTATCCGATCGCGGTGAAGCCGGCGGCGTGGATCGGGCTGCGCGGGGTCATCGGCTTCGCCTTCGCCGGGCTCTACGCGGTCATCGAATCCTGGGTCAACGCCAAGGCGGAGAACGAGAACCGCGGCCGCGTCTACGCCGTCTACCAGGTCGTGCATTTCGCCGGCAGCGCTTCGGGCCAGCAATTCCTCGGCCTCGAGGGCGCGCAGTCCTTCGCGCTGTTCTCGGCGACGGCGGCGCTGTTCGCGCTGGCGCTGCTGCCGCTGTCGATCACGCAGGCCGATCCGCCGGGCGAGCCGGGCTCGGCGCGGGTGCGCATCGGCTGGATGTCGCGCATGGCGCCGGTCGCCGCCGCGGCGGCTTTCCTCGTCGGCGCGGCGAACGGCTCCTACTGGTCGCTCGCGCCGGTCTATGCGCTGCAGGTCGGGCTGGCGCCGGGCCAGGTCGGCGTGATGATGACGGCGACGATCCTGGGCTCGGCGCTCGCCGTCTATCCGGTCGGGCGACTGTCGGACCGGTTCGACCGGCGGCTCGTGCTGGTGTGGTGCGCGACCGCCGGCGCGGTGGTCGAGGCGATCCTCGTCGTGGCGCGCGCGCCGGACTTCACGATGCTGCTGGCGCTGATGTTCGCCATCGGCGCGACGACGATGGTGCTCTATTCGCTGGCGGCCTCGCACGCCAATGACCGCGTCGGCCCCGAACATGGCGTCGAGATCGCCTCGGCGCTGCTGTTCCTCTATTGCGCCGGGGCGATCCTGTTTCCGACCGTCTCGGCCTGGCTGGTCGGACGCTTCGGGCCGCCGGCGCTGTTTGCGCAGAACGCCTGTCTGCACGCGGCGCTGGTGGTTTTCACGGTGTGGCGCATGTCGATCCGCACGCGCGCCCCGCGCGTCCCGACGGACGAGCGCGCGGTGGTCAAGAAGCCGACGCCGTGAGCGGCGCGGGCCGAAGCCCGCGCCCCCGGCCCGCCTCAGCAGACCTTGCGGCCGGATTCGAGCTGGGTCTTGGGATCGCACTTCTTCGGCGGCGGCGTCAGGTCGGGCGGCGGCGGCTGCGTGGCGCAGGCGGCGATCGAAAGCGCGAGGCCGAGAGCCGTCGCGAGGCGGAGCAATCTGGTCATTCCGGAAACCCCATGATGGTCCGGCCGCGGCCGGGGTTGCGTCGCCGCGTCTTGTGTGGGACGCAGCGACCGCGCCAAATCACGGCCGCCTTTGCGGCCTAAACATGTCGCGAGGCCGTCGCTTACATGATTCCCGCCGCCCGTGTCGCCGCCGCCATAGAGGTGCTCGAGGATGTCGAGGCGCGTCGTCGCCCGGTGGCGGATGCGCTCAAGGATTGGGGCCTTTCCCACCGTTTCGCCGGCTCGAAGGACCGCGCGGCGATCGCCGATCTCGTCTTCGACGCGCTGCGGCTGCGCGCCTCGGCGCGCTGGATCATGGGCGCGGAGAGCGCGCGGGCGACGATGCTCGGCGCGCTCACGCGGGCGCGCGGGCTCGGCGTCGAGGCGATCGCGGCGCTGTTCTCGGGCGAGGGCCATGCGCCGGCGGCGCTGACGGAGGCGGAGCGCGCCCGTCTCGCCGCGGCCTCGCTCGAGGGCGCGCCCGATCATGTGGCGGGCGACTATCCCGAATGGCTCGCGCCGGCCTTCGCCGCCGCCTATGGCGAGGCGGCGGTCGCGGAGGGGCAGGCGCTCGCCCGTCGCGCGCCGGTCGATCTCAGGGTCAACACGCTGAAGACGACGCGCGAGAAAGCGCTCGCCGCCCTCGCCCATCTCGGCGTCGCGCCGACGTCGCTGTCGCCGGTCGGGCTGCGCATCGCGCTCGCCGCCGAGCAGCGCGCTCCGGCGCTTGCCGCCGAGCCGGCCTATGTGAAGGGCCAGATCGAGATTCAGGACGAGGGCTCGCAGCTCGCCGCGCTGCTCGCCGGGGCGCGGGCCGGCGATCAGGTTCTCGACCTGTGCGCCGGCGGCGGCGGCAAGACGCTGGCGCTCGCAGCGCAGATGGAGAATCGCGGCCAGATCTACGCGACGGATTCCGACGGCCGCCGCCTGACTCCGATCTATGCGCGACTCGAGCGCGCCGGGGCGCGAAATGTGCAGGTGCGGGCGCCGAAGGGGCGGGCCAGCGCGATCGGCGATCTGGCGCAACGCTGCGATGTCGTTCTGGTCGACGCGCCCTGCACCGGGACCGGCGCCTGGCGGCGCAATCCGGACGCCAAATGGCGCGTGCGCCCCGGCGCGCTCGAACAGCGCATCGCCGATCAGGACCGCGTGCTGGGCGAGGCCGCCGCCTGTGTGAAGCCGGGCGGGCTCGTCCTCTATGTCACCTGCTCCGTGCTGATTGAGGAGAACGAGGCGCGCGTCGCCGCGTTCCTGTCGACCCATCCGGGGTTTTCGGCGCTGGATGCGACGGCGCTGTGCCGCCGCGCGGCTCTGCCGGAGCTCGCCCGCTTCGCCTCGCGCCACGGCCCGGGCCTGCGCCTGTCGCCGGCGACGAGCGGCACGGACGGGTTTTTCGTCGCCGCCCTCGCGAGGGCCTGATCACGCCGTCGCGGCGATCGCCCCGGCGCCGAGGAAGAAGGGCCAGGCGAGATGGCGACCGCGCGAGCTCGCCAGCACCACTGCGCCCATGACGAGGAGCGAGGCCCCGACGAGACGCAGCGCCAGCCGCGCCGGCGCGTCGATCGCGGCGAAGGCGTAGACCACGAGCGGCGCGGCGAGGCCGAGAAAGGCGACGCTGGTCAGATGCCAGGCGAAGCGCAGCACGCGGAGGGCGAAGCGGCTCCTGACCAGCAACCCGGCGCGCGTCTCCTCGGCGACAAGCGGGCCGATCAGCCATTTCTCGCCAAGCAGCGAATGGGCGACGGCGAGGCCGGCCATGAAGGCGGCGGCGAGCAGCAGAAGCGGATGAGTCACGTCCGGTCTCCATACGGTTGCGTATGGAGACAATGCCGGCGCAGTCTGCGCCTGTCAATACGCAACCGTATGGAGCGACCATGAACGAGCGCGCCGCCGGCGCCGAATGGATCGACGCGGGCCTGCGCGCGCTGCGCGAGGACGGGCTCGAGGCGGTGCGCGTCGAGCGCCTCGCCAAGGCGCTGGGCAAGACCAAGGGCTCGTTCTACTGGCATTTCGCCGATCGGCCGGCGCTGCTCACGGCGCTGGCCGAGGCGTGGCGGGCGCGCGCCACGGGGGCAGTGATCGACGAGGTCGAGGCCGGCGGCGGCGACGCGGCGGACAAGCTGAGGCGCCTGTTCGCCATCACGCTCGCCGCCGACGGCCGGCTCGAACGGGCGATGCGCGACTGGGCGGCGCGCGACGCCGGGGTCGCCGCGATCGTCGCGGCGGTCGACGCGCGTCGCCACGGCTATGTCGCCGACCGGCTGGTCGAGGCCGGCGTCGCGCCGGCGACGGCGCAATGGCGCTCGCGGTTCCTCTATCTCGCGATCATCGGCCGCTTCGCCGCCGCGCCAGCGCCGATGTCGGCCGAGGAGGCGCGCGCGATGATCGCGGCGATCGCGCCGCTGCTGGGCGGGGAAAGATGAGCGCCTTGCGCCGCCGCAATTCCGTGTTACGCAACCCTCGTTCCTCACCCGCACGGGATTTGCCGATGTCGATTCGTCGCCGCGATCTGCTCGCCGCCGCCGCCGTCCTCGCCGCCTCGCCGGCCCTCGCGCAGGGGTCGGACGCGGAGAACACCATCCATCTCGACACCAAGGACGGGCGCGTCGTCATCCGCATGCGGCCCGATCTGGCGCCGAAGCACGTCGCGCAGATCAAGGCGCTGGCGCGGCAGGGCTTTTACGACGGCATCGTGTTCCACCGGGTGATCGACGGCTTCATGGCGCAGACCGGCGATCCGACCGGCACCGGCATGGGCGGCTCGAAACTGCCGAACATCCCGGCGGAATTCTCCAGCGCCGGCTTCAAGCGCGGCACCGTCGGCATGGCGCGCTCGAACGATCCGAACTCGGCCAATTCGCAGTTCTTCATCTGCTTCGCCGACGCCTCGTTCTTGAACGGCAAATACACCGTCGTCGGCGAAGTGACCTCCGGCATGGAGTTCGTCGACAAGATCAAGAAGGGCTCGCAGGCCGACAATGGCACGGTCACCAACCCGGACAAGATCGTCAAGATGAAGGTCGCGGCGGACAAGTGAGGCGGACGCTCGCCGCCGCCCTGATCTGTCTGACGGGCGGCGGCGCGCTGGCGCAATACCAGCCGCCGGGGCCGCAGCGGCTGATCGAGACGCCCTATCCCGACGCCCTGCCCGGCGCGCGGCGCGATCCGCCGACCCATTTCGTCCGGCCGCGCGGGCAGCGGCTGCTGCCGACGCCCTATCCCAACGCCTACGGGCCGAACGCGCTCGACGATCCGGCGACCCTGCCGGGCCGGACGCGTCAGCGGCTCCTGCCGGCGCCCTATCCGCGCCTCGGCCGGCCGGGAGGCGCCGCGCCGGGATCGGCGCCGCTGCTCGCCCAGTCCGGCGCGCCGGCGCCGGCCGCGCCGCTGACGCGGATCGAGCAGATCGGCCCCCATGTGGCGCGCTGCTGGACTCCGCCCGCCGATCCGGCGAAGCGCGCCATCGAGGCGACGCTGCGCTTCTCCATCCGCCGCGACGGCGCGCTGCTCGGCCCGCCGCGCATCGTCGCCCTGAAGGCGGGCTCGGCCGATTTGCGAGAAGAAGCGCGCGCCGCCGCGATGCGCGCGGTCGCGGCGTGCGCGCCGATTCCGGTCGCCCCGGCTCTTGGCGCGGCGATCGCGGGCCGGCCGATCCTGCTTCGTCTGAAACTGTCGGCGGCGGAATTGGCGATCTGAACCCGACGCGCCTCGCCCTTCGACTTCGCTCAGAGTGAGGCGCTTCTGCATCTTCGAGCCGTCCAGGACCTCGTCGCCGAGCCAAGTCGAAGGACGGGATCATTGGCCGCTCCCGGCGCCCGGCCTCGGTTTACGCGGGCGCCCGGCTGCGATAGACGGGCGCCCGGACGCCGCTCCTCCAACTGAAAGAGCTTCTCATGGCTGAACCCGGCAACACGCTGACGCTCGAGACCACCAAGGGTTCGGTGGTCATCGAGATGCGCCCCGACCTCGCTCCGAACCATGTCGCCCATATCAAGAAGCTGGTCGGCGAAGGGTTTTATGACGGCGTGGCGTTTCACCGCGTCATCGACGGCTTCATGGCGCAGACCGGCTGCCCGCACGGCACCGGCACAGGCGGGTCGAAATATCCGGACCTCAAGCAGGAGTTCAACGCCGAGCCGCATGTGCGCGGCGTCTGCTCGATGGCGCGCGCCGCCAATCCGGATTCGGCCAATTCGCAGTTCTTCATCTGCTTCGACGACGCCACCTTCCTCGACCGCAAATATACGGTTTGGGGCAAGGTCGTCTCCGGCATGGAGAATGTCGACAAGATCAAGCGCGGCGAGCCGGTGCGCGATCCCGATCGCATCGTCTCGGCGAAGATGAGCTGAGCGCGCCCGCCATCCGTCATTGCGAGGAGCGCAGCGACGAAGCAATCCATGCTGCGCCGGAGAGCGCGCCGTGGATTGCTTCGCTGCGCTCGCAATGACAGACCTACGGCAGATCCAAGCCGCCAATGCGCGTCGATCTCTTCGATTTCGATCTGCCGGAGGACCGCATCGCGCTGCGGCCGGCCTCGCCGCGCGAGTCGGCGCGAATGCTGGTCGTGCGCGCGCACGGCGCATTCGAGGATCGCCTCGTGCGCGATCTGCCGTCGCTGCTGCGCCCCGGCGACGCGCTCGTCGTCAACGACACGCGCGTCATCCCGGCGCGGCTGAATGGCGTGCGCATCCGCGGCGAGGCGGCGGCGCGCATCGAAATCACCCTGCACAAGCGCGAGGGCGAGGAGCGCTGGCGCGCCTTCGCGCGGCCCGCCAAGAAGCTGGCGGTCGGCGAGCGCATCCGCTTCGGCGAGGCGTCCGAGAGCACGGCCTGCCTGCTCGCCTCGCTCGACGCCGAGGTGCTGGAGAAGGGCGAGGGCGGCGAAGTCCTGCTCGGCTTCGCCTTTGCCGGCGCCGCGCTGGACGAGGCCATCGCGCGGCTCGGCCACATGCCTCTGCCCCCCTACATCGCCCATCGCCGCGCCGGGGACGCGGCGGACGAGCGCGACTACCAGACGATGTTCGCCGACGAGGCCGGCGCCGTCGCCGCGCCGACGGCGGGGCTGCATTTCACGCCCGACCTCATCTCGCGGATCGAGGCGGCGGGGGCGCGGCTGCATCGCGTCACGCTGCATGTCGGCGCCGGCACCTTCCTGCCGGTCAAGGTCGACGACACCGCGCAGCACCGCATGCATGCCGAATGGGGTCGCCTCGATGCGGCGACCGCCGAGGCGCTGAACGCGGCGCGCGATGGCGGCGGGCGGATCGTGGCGGTCGGCACCACGGCGCTGCGCCTTCTGGAAAGCGCCGCCGACGAAACCGGCCGGCTCCGCCCCTTCGCCGGCGACACCGCGATCTTCATCACGCCCGGCTATGGTTTCCGCGCGGTGAATGCGCTCGTGACGAATTTCCACCTGCCGCGCTCGACGCTGTTCATGCTGGTCGGCGCGTTTTCGGGGCTGGAGCGGATGCGCGCGGCCTACGCCCATGCGATCGCGCGGGGCTATCGCTTTTATTCCTACGGCGACGCCTGCTGGCTGGAGCGCTGAGCCCGTCGGCCTCGATCAGCGTGTCGT
>JAEULW010000307.1 GCA_016793505.1 Methylobacteriaceae bacterium
CATGCCCGAGCACATCGATCTCGACGTCTCGGGCGTCCTGCGCCGCGACATGACCATCCCGCAGGCCGGCGACGCCCTCATCGACATGATCGTGCGAACCGCCAACGGCAGAATGACCGCAGCCGAAGCCCTCGGCCACAGAGAGTTCTCCATGACAAAACTCTACAGATCCGCGTGAGGCCGTGAGCGAGATCGTCATCACCGAATTCATGGACGAGAGCGCGGTCGCGACGCTGCGCGGCCGGCATGAGACCATCTATGATCCGGGCCTCGTCGACCGGCCCGACGCGCTGCTGGCGCTGATGCCGGCGGCGCGGGCGCTGATTGTCCGCAACCGCACGCAGGTGCGCGGCGCGCTGCTGGCGGCCGGCGCGCGGCTCGAAGTGGTGGGACGCCTCGGCGTCGGGCTCGACAATATCGACGTTGCAGCCTGCGCGGCGCGCAACCTGCCGGTGATCCCGGCGACCGGCGCCAATGATCTGTCGGTGGCCGAATGGGCGATCGCCGCGGCGATGATGCTGCTGCGCCGCGCCTATCACGCGACCGACGCGGTGATCGCCGGCGAGTGGCCGCGCAACCGGCTGATGGGGCGCGAGCTGTCGGGCCGCGTCATCGGTCTCATCGGCTTCGGCGCCATCGCGCGCGAAGTGGCGCGGCGCGCCGAGGCGCTCGGCATGACCGCGATCGCCTTCGATCCGCTGCTGCCGGCCGACAGCCCGCATTGGCGCGGCGCGCAGCGCTGCGATCTCGAGGCGCTGTTGAAAGCCGCCGACGTGGTGTCGCTGCATGTGCCGCTCACCGAGGCGACGCGCAACATGATCGACGCGGCGCGCCTTTCCCTGATGCGCAAGGACGCCGTGCTGCTCAACGCGGCGCGCGGCGGCGTGGTCGACGAGGCGGCGCTCGCCGCGGCGCTGAAAGCGGGCGCCCTCGCCGGCGCGGCGCTCGACGTCTTCGCCGTCGAGCCGCTGACCGCAGCGGCCGGCGCGGTGTTCGCCGGTTGCCCGAACCTGATCCTGACCCCGCATATCGCCGGCGTCACCGAGGAATCGAACGTCCGCGTCTCGACGCTGATCGCCGCCAAGGTTCTCGACGCGCTGGGAGCGCGGGCATGAACGACGTCGTCCTCAGTCTGGCGGCCGCGCAGGCGCTGGTCGCCGGCGCGCTCGAACGCTGCCGCACGGCGCCCGACACGGCCGCGCTGGTGGCGCGCCTGCTCGTGGCGGCGGAGGCCGACGGCCTGAAGGGGCATGGCCTCACGCGCGCGCCGAGCTACGCGGCGCAGGCGCGCTGCGGCAAGATCGACGGCTTCGCCCGGCCGGTGCTCGAACGCGTCACGCCGGCGCTGCTGCGCGTCGACGCGGCCTGCGGCTTCGCCTATCCGGCGCTCGAACTGGCGACCGACGCGCTCGCCGCGGCGACGGCCGAGATGGGCGTCGCCGCCGTCGCCATCCGCCGCTCGCATCATTGCGGCGTCGCCGGACATCATGTCGAGAAGCTCGCCGAGCGCGGCCTCGTCGCGCTGCTGTTCGCCAATACGCCGGCGGCGATGGCGCCCTGGGGCGGGCGCACGGCGGTGTTCGGCACCAATCCCATCGCCTTCGCCTGCCCGCTGCCGGACGCGCCGCCGATCGTCGTCGATCTGTCGCTGTCCAAGGTCGCGCGCGGCGGCATTCTGGCTGCCAAGCAGCGCGGCGAGGCGATTCCGCAGGGCTGGGCGCTCGATCGCGATGGCGCGCCGACGACCGATCCCGCCGCAGCGCTCGCCGGCACGATGCTGCCGATCGGCGACGCCAAGGGCACGGCGCTGGCGCTGATGGTCGAACTGCTGGCCGCGGGGCTGACCGGCGCGCGCTACGCCGCCGACGCCTCCTCCTTCCTCGACGACAAGGGCGGCCCGCCTGAGACCGGGCAGCTTCTCGTCGCCTTCGATCCGCGTCTTGTCGGCGGCGCGGATGCGCCGGCGCATTTCGCCCGCCTCGCCGGCCAGATCACGGCGCAGGACGGCGCCCGCCTGCCTGGCTTCCGGCGGATCGCGCTGCGCCGGAAGGCGGCCGCCGAAGGCCTGCGCGTGCCGGGCCAGCTCGTCAGCGAGATCGAGGCTCTGGGCTAGAGCGGGGCTTCGCCTCAGCCCTTCATGCCGCCGCTGGTCAGGCCGCTCACCACGCGCTCCTGGAACAGCGCGATGACGATGCAGATCGGCACGATGGCGACGACGAGCGCGGCCGAAATGATCGGCCAGGGAAACGAGAACTCGCCCTGATACAGCGTGATGCCGACCGGAAGGGTGCGGCTGGCGACGCGCGGCGACAGCGTCAGCGCCAGCAGGAACTCGTCCCATGAATTGACGAAGGCGAGGATCGCGGCGGTGAACACGCCCGGCGCGGTGAGCGGAATGACGACATGCCACAGCGCGCCGAGCCGCGTGCAGCCGTCGATCATCGCGGCGTTCTCGAGATCGCGCGGAATGTCCTGGAAGAAGGAGATCAGCACGAGGATGCAGACCGGCATCGACAGGACGGCGTGCGGAAACACCAGCGCCCACCAGGTGTTGAGCAGGCCGAGATCGCGCATCACCTGGAACAGCGGCGTCATCAGCGAGATCAGGGGGAACATCGCGATGGCGAGCAGGATCGACAGGATCACGCCCGCCCCCGGCACGCGCAGGCGCACCAGCGCATAGGCGGCGAGCGACGACACGCTGACGCACAGCAGCGTCGACAGCACGGCCACCGCCACCGAGTTGAACAGGAAGCGCAGAATCGGCTGATCGACGAACACGCGGACATAGTTCTCGAAGGTCGGCGCGGCGGGCCAGATGGTGATCGGCACGCGCATCAGCTCCGCCTCGGTCTTGAACGAGGTGAAGAGAATCCACAGCGCCGGGAAGAAGCCGTTGGCGGCGACGATCAGGCCGGCCAGAACGATCATCGTGCGGCGATTGCCGAGGCGCGGCATCAATGCCTCCCCGGATCGCGGCGCGTGTAGCGCAGATAGCCCGAGGTGATCACCGCCGAGACGATGAACATCAGCACCGCCAGGGCCGAGCCGTAGCCGATGTCGAGGAAATCGACCGTCGTCTTGTGGATGTACATGGCCAGCGTCTCGGTGGCGTTGCCCGGCCCGCCATTGGTCATCGCGTAGGGAATGTCGAAGGTCTGGATCGCGGTGATGGTGCGGAAGATCAGCGCCACGAAAATCGCCGGCCGAAGCATCGGCAGCGTGATCTCGCGAAACTGCTGCCACGCCGACGCCCCGTCCACCTCCGCCGCCTCGTAATAACTCTTCGGGATCGTTTGCAGCCCGGCGAGCAGCACCAGCGCGACGAAGCTCGAGGCCTTCCAGATGATGGCGAGGCAGATGGTGAGGAAGGCGAGCGTCGGATCGGTCAGCCAGTTCAGCGGCGCAAAGCCCAGTCCGCGCAGGATGGCGTTGGCGATGCCCTGATTGTATTCGAAGAACCAGCGGAAGATGAGGCCCGAGAACACCAGCGGCAGCGCCCAGGGCAGCAGCAGGCCGAGCCTGACCGGCCATTTGATCGTGAACGGCTTGTTGGCCAGCAGCGCGAGGCCGAGCCCGACGACGACGGCGCCCGGCACGGTGACGATCACGTAGAGCACGGTGTGCCACACCGCCTCGAGGAAACGCTCGTCGCCGAGCGCCTTGGCGTAGTTGTCGAAGCCGACGAAGGGATTGCCCATCCACGGCTGGGCGAGATGCAGGAAGGTGAAACTGGCGCGGATCAGATCGGCGATCGGATAGACCACAACGGCGGCCAGCAGCAGGAAGGCCGGCGCCAGCATGGCGAAGCCGAGCCGGCGTTCCGACCGTTCGAGCGGCGTCAGGCGATGTTTGATCGTCGACATGCGGTCCGCGCCTCCGGCGCGCAGGGCGGCCCCGCCGACGCGCGGCGGGGGGCGAGCGTCAGCGGAAGATCGCGCCGAGCCGGCCGTTCATGTCGGCGAGCGCGGCGTCGGCGGCCTTGGTGCCGGCCAGGAACGCATTCATGTTGGTGCGGATGATCTCCGACACTTCGGTGTAGCGCGGCGTCACCGGCCGGCTGCGCGCCGCCTGCACGACGGGCAGCGCCTGCGCGAACCACGGATTGGCGGCGAGCACGTCCTTGTCCTCGTAGACCGCCGGGAACACCGGCAGATGCGAGGCCAGCACGGCCTGCATCTTCGACACGTCCGGCGAGGACAGGAAGCGCGCCAGCTTGGCCGCCTCCGCCTTGTTCTTGGAGAAGGCGGACACCGCGACCTGCCAGCCGCCGATGCAGGTCGCCTGCTTGTCGGCGGTGAAGCCGGGCAGCGGCACGACGCCGACCTTGCCCTTCACGGTCGAGTCGGCGTCGTTCTGCGCGCGGTTCCAGACATAGCCCCAGGTCATGGCGAAGATCAGATTGCCGGCCTGGAAATTCTGGCGGATGCGGTCGGTCGGGATCTCGGCGAGATTGGGCGGGGTGACGTTCGCCGCCTTCAGATCGGCCCACAGCGCGAACGGCTTCTTCGCCGCATCGCCGGCGAGGTTGAGCTTGCCGTCCTTGGTCAGGTCCTCGCCCGCGCCCCACATCGGCACGAGATAGGTGCACACCGTGCCCTCGATCGGCGCGCCGGCGGTCTCGAAGCCGCGCAGGTTCGGGTTGTTCTCGCCCGCCATGATCTTCTGCGCGGCGGCTTTCAGCTCGTCCCAGGTCTTCGGCGGCTGCAGCCCGTATTTCTCCAAGAGGTCCTTGCGATAGTAGAGGAACTGCGCGTCGGCGAAATACGGCAGGGCGATCACCTTGCCGCCGACGATGTTGGCGGCGCGATAGGCGGGCAGATAGCGCGCCATCACCGCGTCCTTCTCGGCGCCGAGATAGGTATCGAGCGGCTCGGCCCATTGCGCCGCCGACCACTGCGCCGGGCGGATGACGTCGATCAGCACGAGGTCGAGCGCCGAATCCTTCGAGGCCAGCACCGTGTTGAGATATTGCTGCTGCTGCTCGGACGTGGCGCCGCCGACCTCGACGTCGACCTTCACGTTCGGATTGTTCTTCATGTAGACGTCGACGATCTGGCGCATCACGTCGGGGCGCTGCTGGCCGCCGGTGAAGATGCGCAGCGTCGTCTGCGCCGCGGCGAGCGTCGCGCCGCCGAGCGTCAGCGCCGCCGCAAGGCCGAACGTCGCCATGCTGCGCCGGAGAAGACCGTGTTCCATTTCTTCCTCCACGTTGATCGGTGCTGTCAGGCGGGCGCGGTCAGGGTGCGCCCGGTGTCGGGATCGAAGACATGAGCCCTGTCGAGCTGCAGGCCGAGGGCGATGTCGGCGCCGGGGCGGAGCCCGCTTTCGGGCGAGAAGCGGCCTGTCGCCTCGACGTCGCCGATGCGCACCAGCGCCAGCGTCTCGGCCCCGAGCGGCTCGACCAGCAGCACGCGCCCGGGCACGGCCGGGCCGCCGCCGGCGTGCAGGCCGATATGCTCGGGCCGCAGGCCCATCGTCACGGCCTTGCCCGCGACGCCGGCGATGCGCTGGCGCAGGGGCTCCGGCGCGGCGAGATCGACGCCGCCGGGCAGGCGCACGCCAGCCCCGTCCGGCGCCGCCGTCGCAGCGATGAAATTCATCGCCGGCGAGCCGACGAAGCCGGCGACGAAGGTCGAGACCGGACGCCGGTAGATCGTGTCGGGCGTATCGAACTGCTCGAGATGGCCGCCGCGCAGAATGGCGATGCGGTCGGCCAGCGTCATCGCCTCGACCTGGTCATGCGTCACATAGATGATCGTCGTGCCGAAGCGCTGATGCACCTTCTTGATCTCGGCGCGCATCTCGGCGCGCAGATGCGCGTCGAGATTGGACAGCGGCTCGTCGAACAGGAACACCTTGGGCTCGCGCACGATGGCGCGGCCCATCGCGACGCGCTGGCGCTGGCCGCCGGAGAGCTGGCCGGGCTTGCGACCGAGCAGATGGCCGATCTGCAGGATCTGCGCGGCCTCCTGCACCTTCCTGTCGATCGTCGCGGCGTCGGCGCCGCGCATCTTCAGGCCGAAGCCGATGTTCTCGGCGACGCTCTTGTGCGGATAGAGCGCGTAATCCTGGAACACCATGGCGATGTCGCGCTCGCGCGGCGGCAGGTCGTTGACGAGGCGATCGCCGATGCGGATTTCGCCGCCGGTGACGCTCTCCAGCCCCGCGATCATCCTGAGCAGAGTCGATTTCCCACAGCCCGACGGGCCGACCAGAACGGCGAATTCGCCGTCCCGCACAGCGAGACTGACGCCGTGGATGACCGGGGTCGCGCCATAGGCCTTGACGAGATTTTCAATCCCGATCGCCGCCATTCTTTCCCCCCTGCCCGGGCGTGCTCGTTGCGCCCAAGTCTTCTAAAAGATATAAGACCAACCGGAATGCAGCGTCAACCGCTATCCGCCGGCCCACGAGCCCGGCGCGCGGCGACAGGCAAGGACGGAGACGGACTAGGATGAAGACATTGAGCGCGGGCAAGTTGCGCGGCATCCGGCGCATGGCGGACGCCGCCGGCCGGTTCAAGATGACGGCGGTCGATCAGCGTCCGCCGATCATCGGCCCGATCGCCGCCGCGCATGGCGGCGCGGCCCCCTGGGCCGAGGTGGCGCGGTTCAAGACGATGCTCGTCGCCGAGTTGCAGGGCCAGTCGACGGCGATGCTGCTCGATCCGAACTTCGCCTATCCGATGGCCGCGGCCGAGACGCTCGATCCGCGACTCGGGCTGATCATGACGCTCGAGGACTCGGCCTTCACCGAAACGGCGGAAGGGCGCCTGTCGCGCGAGATCGACGGCTGGTCGGTGGACAAGATCCGGCGCTGCGGCGCGGATGCGGTGAAGGTGCTGGCCTGGTACCGGCCCGACGCGTCGAAAGCCGTCAACGACCACCAGAAGGCCTTCGCGCTCAGGGTCGGCGAAGCCTGCCAGCGCCACGACATCCCCTATCTCTTCGAGCTGCTGGTCTACCCGCTGCCCGGCGAGAAGAACCAGACGACGCAGTACATCGAGATGGCGGACAAGCGCGCCGATCTGGTGCTGCAGAGCGTCGCGGAATTCGCCCGGCCCGACTACGGGATCGACATCTTCAAGCTGGAAAGCCCCGTGCCGGCGCGCGACTGCCCGGGCGCGGGCGCGGAGGGCGCGGCCGGCGTGCAGGCGCTGTTCGACGAGATGGGCCGGCTCTGCAAGCGCCCCTGGGTGATGCTGTCGGCGGGGGCGGGCATGGCCGAGTTCCGCAATGTCCTGAGCCATGCCTATGCCGCCGGCGCCTCGGGCTATCTGGCGGGGCGGGCGATCTGGCTGGAGGCGTTCAGGGCCTATCCCGATTTCGCCGCCATCCGGCAGGGTCTCGCCGGGCGCGGCGTCGACTACATGAAGGACATCAACCGTCTCACCGACGCTTCGGCCGCGCCGTGGCAGCGAAACTGGGGCGGCGTCGCGCTCGCCGACGCGGACGAGAATTTCCGTCACGCCTATCCGGGAACGGGGCGCGAGGCATGAAACCGGTTCTCGTACTCGCCCTCGCCCGGCCGACCTTCGACATCCCCTATGCCGAGGAATGCGCCGCCGCCGCGTTCAGGGCCATCGATGCGGCGGGCCTCGCCACGGTCGGGCCGCGCGGCCTGCTGTTCGACGCCGACGCGGCGCGGGCGGCCATCGCCGCGATCGATGCGCAGGACATCGCCGCCGTGCTCATCCTGCAGACGACCTTCACCGACGCGCAGACGACGGTCGAGATCGCCCGGCGCTTCGCCGGCGTTCCGCTGGCGCTCTGGGCCTTCCCGGAGCCGCGGTCCGGCGGCCGTCTGCGGCTGAACGCCTTCTGCGGCCTCAATCTGGCGGCGCATGCGCTGGGGCGGGCCGGGCTGGCGCATGCCTGGCTCCACGGCGCGCCGGACGATGACGGCCTCGCCGGTTTTCTCGCCGGGCTCGGTCGACCCGCTTCGGCGCCGGCGACCCGCCTGCGGCCGGCGCGCCCCGGCGACGCGGGCGCCCAGGGCGGCGCCGAGGCGCTCGAGGCGAAGCTCGCCAACCGCCGCATCGGCCTCGTCGGCGAACATCCCGCCGGCTTCGACACCTGCCGCTACGACGCCGGCGTGCTCGCCGGTCTCGGCGGCGTCGCGGTGGCGCCGATCGGGCTCGGCGAAACCTTCGCCCGCGCCCGCGCCGTTCCCGACAGCGAGACCGAGACGCGCCGCCGCGCGGCGACGACGCAATATCGCGGCCTCGGCGATGTCGATCAGGCGCAACTCGGCCGCTCGCTGGCGCTGCATGCCGCGCTCGAGGCGATCCGCGACGAGAGAAAGCTCGACGCGCTGGCGGTGCGTTGCTGGCCGGAGACCTTCACCGAATATGGCTGCGCCGTCTGCGGCCCGATGGGCATGATGACGGAGGCGGGCACGCCCTGCGCCTGCGAGGCGGACGTGCATGGCGCCCTCACCGCCCTGATGATGCAGGAGGCCGCGGGCGCCCCCGCCTGGCTCGTCGACATCGTCGACATGGACGCCCATGACGACACCGGCGTGCTCTGGCATTGCGGCTCGGCGCCTCTGTCGATGGCTGATCCCGAGCATCCGGCCGAGGCGCAGATCCATTCCAATCGCCGGATGCCGCTGCTCGCCCAGTTTCCGCTGAAGCCGGGGCGGATCACGCTGGCGCGTCTGTCGCAGGCGCGCAACGGCCTGTTCCTGGCGCTCGGCGCCGGCGATGTCCGCCGCGCGCCGATGGCCTTCACCGGCACCTCGGCGGTCGTCGCGCTCGACGGCGGCGTCGGCGCCGCGCGCGAACGCCTGATCGACGAGGCGCTCGAGCATCATGTCGCGATCGTCTATGGCGACCATCGCGGCGTTCTCGAATCCTGGGCCGCCCGCAAGGGCCTGCCCGTTCTGGATCTGACCGCATGACCACGAAAGAACTTCGCTACGGCCTGATCGGCGCCGGCATGATGGGCCGCGAGCACATCCGCAATCTCGGCCTGATCCCGGGATCGCGCGTCACGGCGATTTCCGATCCGACGCCGGAGCAGGCGGCGCTGTCCGCCGCCGAGGTCGAAGCCCATCTCGGCCATACGCCGCGACGCTTTTCCGACCATCGCGATCTTCTGGCGAGCGGTCTCGTCGATTGCGTGGTGATCGCCAGCCCGAACGACACGCATGTCGGCGTGCTGCGCGACATCTTCGCGACGGCGCCGGAACTCGGCGTGCTCGTCGAAAAGCCGGTGGCGACGAGCGAGGCGGATTGCGCCGCGCTGGAGGGGCTGACCCGCACCCACCGCGCGCCGATCTGGGTGGCGATGGAATATCGCTACATGCCGCCGGTCGCCGAATTGCGCCGCGCCGTGGCGGCGGGCGAGATCGGCGCCATGACGATGTTCGCGATCCGCGAGCACCGCTTTCCGTTTCTCGAGAAGGTCGGCGACTGGAACCGCTTCAATGCGCGCACCGGCGGCACGCTGGTCGAGAAGTGCTGCCACTTCTTCGATCTGATGCGGCTGGTGACAGGCTCGGAAGCGGTCCGCGTCTACGCCTCCGGCGCGGCGAGCGTGAACCACCTCGACGAGCGCTACGACGGCCGGCGTCCCGACATCATCGACAACGCCTTCGTCGTCGTCGATTTCGCCAACGGCATGCGCGCCTCGCTCGATCTGTGCATGTTCGCCGAAGGCGCCTGGTTCCAGGAGGAGATCGCCGCCACCGGCGATCGGGCGCGGATCGAGGCGCTGATTCCCGGCCCGGCGCGCTTCTGGCCGGGCGGTCAGGAGCGCGAGAGCGAGATCGTGTTTTCGCCGCGCGATCCCAAAGGGCCCGTGCGCCGCGCCGTCGCGGTCGATCACGCCGTGCTGAGGGCCGGCGACCATCATGGCTCGACCTATTTTCAGCACCTCGGCTTTCGCGCCGCGATGCTCGAGGGCGGACCTGTCGACGTGACGCTCGCCGATGGACTCGCCGCGGTCAGGATCGGGCTCGCGGCCGAGACCTCGGTCAGGACCGGCGAGGCCGTGCGGCTCGCCGGCGCATCCGGGTGAACGCCGCGCCGCCGCGACCCCTCACGCGGATCTGTAGAGTTTGGTCATGGAGAACTCCCTGTGGCCGAGGGCTTCGGCTGCGGTCATTCTGCCGTTGGCGGTTCGCACGATCATGTCGATGAGGGCGTCGCCGGCCTGCGGGATGGTCATGTCGCGGCGCAGGACGCCCGAGACGTCGAGATCGATGTGCTCGGGCATG
>JAEULW010000325.1 GCA_016793505.1 Methylobacteriaceae bacterium
GACGCGATTGATGACGCGACTCGGCGACGACGAGGTCGGGCGCACGATCGTCGCCGAACTCGAGGCCTATGGCGTCGACATGTCGCTGTCGCGCCGCCATGCGGGCTGCACCTCGCCGGTCTCGGCCGTGCTGGTCGACGCGGCGGGCGAGCGCATCATCGTCAATCATGTCGATCCCGCCCTGCCCGAGGCGCCGGGCGAATTGCCGGCGATCCCCGCGGACGTTCGCGTCGCGCTCGGCGACACGCGCTGGGCGGCAGGGTCGGCGGCGATGCTGGCGCGGGCGAAGGCCGCGGGCCTGACCGCCGTGCTCGACGGCGATCTGCCGGGCTGTCCGGTCGATCTGTTGCGCAGCGCGACGCTGGTCGCCTTCTCGGCCGGCGGCCTCGCCCGCACCACCGGGCTCGACGATCTCGAGGCCGGGCTCAGCCGCGCCGCGACGATGACCGACGCGATCGTGATGGCGACCGACGGGGCGCGCGGCGTGTTCTGGCTCGAGGGCGAGACGTTGCGCCACTGCCCGGCCTTCGCGGTCGAGGCGGTCGACACGCTCGGCGCCGGCGACGTGTTCCACGGCGCGCTCGCCGTGGCGCTGGCCGAGGGCGCCGGCCTCGACGCGGCGACGCGCTTCGCCAGCGCGGCGGCGGCGGTCAAGGTGACGCGCTTCGGCGGACGCGCCGGCGCGCCCGTCCGGTCCGAGGTGGAGACGCTGCTGGCGCGCGGCCCGGCGCATCGCTGAGCCGGACGCCCGAGCCGCACTTCGACGCGAGGGCGAAGAACGCCCGCGTCAACCTTTTCCACCGCCCCGAAATCCGGAAGCTTGACAGCGCTCCCCCATATGTTAGTGAATACTCACTAGGCGCGAGGACGGCGCCGGGAGGATGCGCATGTTTGCGGAGCTGATGACGTCGCGGCGGTTCGCGCCGCTGTTCTGGTGCCAGTTCTTCTCGGCCTTCAACGACAATTTCGTGCGCAACATGCTGGCCATGCTGATCCTGTTCCGGATCGGCGAGGCCTCGGCGGCGCCGCTGGTGACGCTGGCGATCGGCCTGTTCATCCTGCCCTCGATCCTGATCTCCGGCCTCGGCGGCGAGATCGCCGACGCGCATGACAAGGCGCTGATCGCGCGCCGCCTGAAGTTCGCGGAAATCTTCGTGCAGATGATCGCGGCGGCCGGTTTCTGGTTCGCCTCGCTGCCGCTGCTGTTCGCCGCGCTGTTCGGACTCGGCGTCGTCGCGGCGCTGTTCGGGCCGATCAAATACGGCATCCTGCCCGACCATCTGAAGACGCAGGAGCTGCCGGCCGGCAATGCGCTGGTCGAGGCGGCGACGTTCCTGGCCATCCTGCTCGGCATCGTCGTCGGCGGCTTTGCGGCCGAAGAGGGTCGCGCGCCGATCACCGTGGTGGCGCAACTGATGGCGGTGGCGCTCGCCTGCTGGGGCGCGGCGCGCTTCATCCCGGCGACTGTCGCCGCGGCGCCGGGGCTGAAGGTCGATCCCAACATCTTCGCCTCGACGGGACGGCTGCTGTCGCATCTGCGCGCCGACCGGCGGCTGTGGGTCGGGGCGATCGGCCTCAGCATCTTCTGGATGACGGGCGCGGTGGCGCTGCCGCTGGTGGCGGTGCTGGTCAAGACGCGCATCGGCGGCGGCATCGCGGTCGAGACCGCCGTCAACGCCCTGTTCGCGATCGGCATCGCGGTCGGCTCGGTCGCCGCGGCGGTGATCGCGCATGGCCGCATCCTGCTGGTGCTGACGCCCTTCGCGGCGCTCGGCATGGCGGCCTTCCTGATCGATCTCGGGCTGGCGACGCAGGGGCTGAAGGCGAGCGGGGAGATGTCGCTCTCCGCCTTCTTCGCCAGCGCCGCCGGCGTGCGGGTGGCGATCGACGTCGCGGGCCTCGCCGCCATGGGCGGCCTGTTCGTCGTGCCGCTGTTCTCGGCGGTGCAGGCCTGGGCGGGCGAGGACCGGCGCGCCCGCGTCATCGCCGGCGTCAACGTGCTCAACGCCATGTTCATGGTGGCGGGCGCGGGGATCGCGGCGCTGGCGCAGTCGAGCGCGATCGGCCTCGGCGAGCCGGTGCTTCTCGTTGCGCTCGGCGCCGTCAACATCGCCGGGGCGATCTATCTGTTCCGCAAACTTCCGGCGAATTTCGCCGGCGATGCGCTGAACCTCTACTTCCGCCTGTTCCACCGCGTCGAGGTGCGCGGCATGGAGCATCTGAAACAGGCGGGCGAGCGCGCGGTGATCGCGCTCAACCATGTCTCCTTCCTCGATGCGCCGCTGATCCTGTCGCTGCTCGAGGACAAGCCGGTCTTCGCCATCGACAGCGGCATCGCCAAACGCTGGTGGGTGAAGCCGTTCCTCGGCATCGCCCGCGTCTTCCCGATGGACCCGACGAAGCCGCTCGGCACGCGCGGCCTGATCCAGGAGGTCAAGGCCGGCCATCGCCTGGTGATCTTTCCCGAGGGGCGCATCACCATCACCGGCGCGCTGATGAAGGTCTATGACGGCGCCGCGATGATCGCCGACAAGTCGGAGGCGACGATCGTGCCGGTGCGCATCGACGGGCTGGAGCGCAGCTTCTTCTCGCGCCTGACCGACGGACAGGTGCGCCGCAGCCTGTTCCCGAAGACGCGCGTGACGTTTCTGCCGCCGCGCAAGCTGACGATCGACGCGGAGCTGCGCGGCCGCAAGCGCCGTCATGCGGCGGGCGCGGCGCTCTACGACGTGATGTCGGACCTCTATTTCGCCACCTCGCGGCTCGACGGCACGCTGATCGAGGCCTTCGCCGACTCGGTGCGCAGCCATGGGGCCAAGCGCGACCTGCTCGAGGATCCGGTGACCGGCAAGCTGACGGCGCGCACGGCGCTGATCGGCGCGGCCGTGCTCGGCCGCAAGATCGCGGCGATCTCCGCGCCCGGCGAGGCGCTCGGCCTGATGCTGCCCAACGCCAACGGCGCGGCGGTGACCTATTTCGCGCTGCAGGCGGCCGGCCGCGTGCCGGCGATGATCAACTACACGGCCGGCGCAGCCAATATTCTCGGGGCGTGTCGCACGGCCTGCGTCAAGACGGTGCTGACGTCGCGCGCCTTCGTCGAGAAAGCCAATCTCGGCGCCATCGTCACGGCGATGGCCGAGGCGCAGACGATCGTCTATCTCGAAGATCTGCGTAAACAGATCACGCTGGTCGACAAGCTGCGCGGGCTGATCGAGGCGGGGCGGCCGCTGCATCGACGCGACCCCGGCGATCCCGCCGCCATTCTTTTCACCTCAGGTTCGGAAGGCGCGCCGAAGGCGGTCGTGCTGTCGCATCGCAATCTGCTCGCCAACGTCCAGCAGATCGTCGCGCGCTACGACATCACCGCGCGCGACAGCGTCTTCAACGTGCTGCCGGTGTTCCATTCCTTCGGCATGACCGGCGGCATGCTGCTGCCGCTGCTCACCGGCATGCGGCTCTATCTCTATCCCTCGCCGCTGCACTACCGGCAGATTCCCGAACTCGTCTATGGTTCGAATTCGACCGTCCTGTTCGGCACGGACACGTTCCTCGCCGGCTATGCGCGCACGGCCAATCCCTACGACTTCCGCTCGCTGCGCTATGTCGTCGCCGGCGCCGAACCGGTGAAGGCGGAGACGCGGCGCGTCTATCACGACAAGTTCGGCCTGCGCATCATGGAGGGTTACGGCGTCACCGAGACCTCGCCGGTGCTGGCGGTGAACGATCCGATGTTCAACCGCGTCGGCACGGTCGGGCGACTGATGCCGGGCGTCGAATACCGGCTCGAGGCCGTGCCCGGCATCGACGTCGGCGGCCGGCTGCACGTGCGCGGGCCGAACGTCATGCTCGGCTATTACAGGCCGGAAAATCCGGGACTTCTCGAACCTCCGCCGGAGGGCTGGCACGACACCGGCGACATCGTCACCGTCGACGAGCAGAAATTCGTGACGATCAAGGGCCGCGCCAAGCGCTTCGCCAAGATCGCCGGCGAGATGGTGTCGCTCGCCCAGGTCGAGCATCTGCTCGCCGATTATGCGCCCGAGCATCTCATCGCGATGGTTTCGGTTCCCGATCCGCGCAAGGGCGAGCGTCTGGTCATGGTGACGACGCGCGCCGACGCGCAGCGCGCCGCCGTGCAGGCGCATCTGAAATCGAAAGGCGCGACGGAGCTGATGGCGCCGTCGGAAGTGATGATCGTCGACGCCGTTCCATTGCTCGGCTCCGGCAAGACCGACTATGTGCAGCTCGACAAGATGGTGCGCGAGAAGCTCGCGCGCGCGGCGGCGTGAGGGCGCTATGAGTCTCGCTCTGTCCAACAAGCGCGTAAGGGATGGCGCGCGCACGCGGCTGGCGATCGAGCGCGAAGCCTTGCGCCTGTTCGCCGCCAAAGGCGTCGACGGCGCATCGATCAAGGACATTTCGGCGGCGGTCGGCGTGGTCGATGCGGCGCTCTACCGGCATTTCGCCTCCAAGGAGGAAATGGCGCAGGCGATCTTCGCGCAGCATTACGGCGCGCTGGCGCAGGCGATCCGCGAGATCGCGGGCCGGCCCGTCCCGTTCCGCGACAAGGCGCGGGCGCTGGTGGCGCTGTTCTGCCGGCTGTTCGACGAGGAGCCGGACGTCTTCGCCTTCCTGCTGCTCAACCAGCATGCGCATCTGCGCTTCGTGCCGAAAGAGGCCGAGGGCAACGCGGTGGAGGCGCTGCGCGGGCTGATGCGCGAGGCCTACAGGCGCGGCGAGATCACCGAAAGCGACGCCGACCTCGCCGCCGCGATGGCGCTCGGCGCAGTGGTGCAGCCCGCAGTGTTCAAGCTCTATGGGCGACTGAAGGGCCCGCTCGGCGCGCATGCCGAGGCGCTGACGCGCGCGGCGCTCGCGGTCCTGCGCTGCGGCGGCGTCGAGGAAGACAACCGCCCGCGCGTGCGCGCGCCGGCGTGAGGCTCACAATCCGTCGAACACGCCGCCGATGATCGAGCCGACGACATCGACGGCGGCGGACGCCGCGGCGGCCGCGCCTTCCGTGACGATCTCGATCACGCCGCTGGCCGCCACGTCGGCGACTTCGGCCACGACGTCGAGCGCGCCGCCGGCCTGGGCTTGCTGCTCTTCCTGCTGCGCCGCCTGCGCGACCTCGGGCGCCGCGGCGGCGAGACTGTCGCCTGCAGCGGCGGACGCGTCAGAGGCGGGCGCGTTCGGTTCCAATGGAGTCTCCCACGGGCGTTTCACCCGCAGCAGACCTGTAAATTGCGGCGGAGGCGTGACGACTACCCGGCCGGCACCGGCCGCGGTCTGCCCTGATCGTCGATGGCGACGAAGGTGAAGGTCGCGTCGGTGACCTTTTCGCGGACATGGCTGCGGAAGCGTTGCGCCCAGGCCTCGATGTGCAGCTTCATGGAGGTGCGGCCGACCCTGTCGATCGCCGTGTAGACGCAGAGCACGTCGCCGACGCGCACCGGGCGGATGAAGGTCATCGCGTCGATCGCCACGGTGACGACGCGGCCCTGCGCCCGCTCGACCGCGGCGATGCCGCCGGCCTGATCCATCTGCGAGAGCACCCAGCCGCCGAAGATGTCGCCATTGGCGTTGGTGTCGCCCGGCATGGCGACGAGGCGGACGGTGAGTTCGCCGCGCGGGGCCTCGTCGATCGCACTGGCGTCGGTTGCGCTCATCCCTCGTCCCGCATTTTCGTCAGTCCGCAAAATGGTACGGGGCCTCAGGCCGGGCGCAAGCGCCGGGCGCCGGCGGCGAAGAGCCAGGCGGCGAGCGCCAGATTGACGAAATTCCACGCGAGGCCGTTGAGGAAGGCGACGCGATAGGAGCCGAACTGGTCGAACAGCCAGCCTGAGAACCAGCCGCCGAAGGACATGCCCAGAATGGTCATGGTGATGACGACGCCGATGCGCGCGCCGGCCTCGCGGGGCGGCATGAATTCGCGCACGATCACCGCATACATCGGCACGATGCCGCCCTGGAACAGGCCGAATATGGCGCTGATCAGGAACAGCGAGGCGAGGCCGTCGAAGAACAAATAGAGGAACAGCGCCATCGCCTGCATGAATGAGCCGATCAGCAGGGTCGCGACGCCGCCGATGCGGTCGGCCAGCGCGCCGGAGGCGACGCGGCTGACGATGCCGAGGCCGAGCATCACGGCGAGCATCTGCGCGCCGCGCGCCACGCCGTAGCCGAGATCGCCGCAATAGGCGACGATGTGGACCTGCGGCATCGACATGGCGACGCAGCAGCAGAAGCCGGCCGCCGCCAGCAGCGTCTGCAACAGGCGCGGCGACAGGCCGAGATCGCTGCGGGCGGCCTGCGTCGCCGCCTCTGCGCTGGCGAAGACGCTCGCCTGCGGGCGCACGCGAAAGACGAAGGCGAGCGGGACCAGCACCGCCGCCGTGACGAGGCCCGCCGCCAGATGCGCATTGCGCCAGCCCCAGGCGGCCATCGCCAGCTGGAAGAGCTGCGGCCAGATGGCGCCGGCGAGATAGCTGCCGGTCGCCGCCACCACCACGGCGAGGCCGCGCCGGCGCGTGAACCAGTGCGAGACGTCAGCCATCATCGGGGCGAAGCCGGCCGAGCCGCCGAGGCCGACCAGCACATGCAGCAGCGCGAACTGCCAGATGTCGCGCGCCTGCGAGGCGCCGGCATAGCCGATCAGCAGCAGCGCGGCGGCCAGCAGCACCGGGGCGACGACGCCCCAGCGGTCGGCGAGTCGGCCCATCGCCAGCGTGCCGAAGGCGAAGCCCGCCATGGCGCAGGAATAGGGAAAGGAGGCGCCGGCGCGGGCGGTGCCGAACTCCTGCTCGACCACGGGAATGGCGACGACGACAGACCAGGTGCCGATGCAGGCCACCGTGCCGACCAGCGTGGCGACGGCAAGGCGCATCCACGCGTAACCCGACTCGGGCTCGGCGAGGCGGGTCGAAAAAAGAAGGCGCATCGCTTCTTTCGACCATCGCGCGCGGCGTCCTGTCAAACGCGCATCGGCCGCCGCATGGCAGCGTTGCGTGCCGCAAGGTCAGCCCGTGAAAGCGTCGGATCGGCGCAACAGCGCGTTAAGAGCGCGCCTGTAGGATGCAACCTTGAATTGTATCTTGCGCGAAGGTCGCCTCCGGTCATGCAGGTCAGCTCCTTTCTCTGGCGCCCGCGACAGGGCTGCGCTCCGCCGGCCGCCGACGCGGCGGCGATCGATCTCGTGCTGTATTTCGGTCCGCGCGGGCTGCTCGAGGACGGCGCGCTGCATCGCGATCTCGGCGCCGCCTACCCCGGCGCGATCCTGATGGGCTGCAGTTCGGGCGGGCAGATCGTCGACAGCGACGTGTCCGACGAGGCCGTCGCCTGCACGGCGCTGCGGTTCGAGCGCACGCGGCTGAAGTCGGCCGGCGCGCCGATCGCGCAGGCCAGCCAGTCGCAGGCGGTCGGCGCGCAGCTGGCGCGCCGTCTCGACGCGCCGGGTCTCGCCGCCATCCTGGTGCTGTCGGACGGGCTCGCCGTGAACGGCAGCGAGCTGATCGCCGGCCTGTCCGGGGCGCTCGCCCGGGAGATTCCGATCTGCGGCGGCATGGCGGGCGACGGCGCGGCCTTCGCGCGCACGCTCGTCGGTCTCGACGGACCGCCGCAACCCGGCTACGTCGCCGCCCTCGGCTTCTATGGCGAGGCGGTGCGCATCGGACATGGCAGCAATGGCGGCTGGGAAGTGTTCGGCCCCTCGCGCGTGGTGACGCGATCGAGCGGAGCTGTGCTCGAGGAGCTCGACGGGCGGCCGGCGCTCGATCTCTATACGCGCTATCTCGATCGCGCCGACATCGACGGTCTGCCGGGAACGGCGCTGCTGTTCCCGCTGCTGATCCGCAATCCGGAGAGGCCGACTCAGGAGCTGGTGCGCACCATCCTGTCGATCGACCGGGCGAGCGGCGCGATGACCTTCGCCGGCGACATGCCGAAAGGCTGGAGCGCGCAGCTGATGCGCGGCAGCATCGCCAGTCTGACGGCCGGCGCCGAGATGGCCGGCGCGCAGGCGACGCACGGCCTCGCGCCGTCGCCCGAGGCGCGAAGCGGCGGGCTGGCGCTGATGGTCAGCTGCATCGGCCGCCGTCTGGCGATGGGCCAGAACACCGGCGCCGAGATCGAGGCGGTGCAATCGCAACTGCCGCCCGGCTTCGTCGCCGCCGGCTTCTACTCCTATGGCGAGTTCTCGCCGCATGCGCGCACCGGCTGCTGCGAACTGCACAACCAGACGATGACGGTGATGACGCTGACCGAGCGCGCGGCATGACCGGCGACCATCCGCTGCTCGCCCGCCAGCTGCGTCGCGCCCGCGGGCCGGACGGCGCGCTCGACATCGAACGGCTGCTCGGCCTCGTCGTCGAGACCTACGAGGAATATGACCGCGAGCGTCGACGCACCGACCATTCGATCCGCATGATGGTGGAGGAGCTCGATCACCGCGCCGAACACGACGCGCTGACCGGCCTCGCCAACCGGGCCCGCTTCGCCAACGCCTTGCAGGGCGCGATCCGCGACGCGCAGGGCGCGGCGCGCGCCGCCGTGCTGTTTCTCGATCTCGACCGCTTCAAGGAAGTCAACGACTCGATGGGGCACGCCGCCGGCGACGAGTTGCTGCGCGCCGTGGCGCGGCGTCTGCTGGGCGTCGTCGGCGCGCGCGGCGTGGCGGCGCGTCTCGGCGGCGACGAATTCGCCGTCGTGCAGCATCGCATCGATGACCCCGTGCAGGCCGCCGAACTCGCGCACGAGCTGGTGCGCAGCCTGTCCGAAACCTACGACATCGAAGGCGCGCGCGTCGATGTCGGCGTCAGCGTCGGCATCTCGATCCTGCCCGATCATGGCCGCGCCGCGCACGACCTGCAGCGGCGCGCCGACATGGCGCTCTATCGCGCCAAGCAGGGGCGCCTCGGCGCCTTCTGTTTCTTCGAGCCGGAGATGGACGAGGCGCTGACCAGCCGCAAGGCGCTCGAAAGCGCGCTGCGCGAGGCGATGGCGTCGGACATCCTGCAGCTGCATCTGCAGCCGATCGTCGAGGCCGTGACGGGGCGCGTCGCCAGCTACGAGGCGCTGCTGCGCTGGCCCGATCCGGAACGCGGCTACATTCCCCCCTCGGAGTTCATTCCGATCGCCGAAACGACGGGGCTGATCGTGCCGATCGGCGATTGGGTCGTGCGGCGCGCCTGCGAGATCGTCGCGCTGCTGCCCGGAGATGTCGGCCTGTCGATCAATCTGTCGCCCGTCCAGCTCAGGTCGGACAATCTGGTGCAGGTGTTCGAGGAGGCGCTGGCGGCGACCGGCGTCGCGCCGCATCGGCTCGAGGTCGAGATCACCGAATCGGCGCTGCTCGGCAACGACCGGCGCACGATGCGCATGCTCGACCGGCTGCGGGCGATCGGCCTTCGCTTCGCGCTCGACGACTTCGGCACCGGCTATTCCTCGCTCAGCTATCTGCAGCAGTTCCGCTTCGACACGATCAAGATCGACCGCTCGTTCTGCGCCAGCGTCGACGCCGACCCGACGAACGCCGCGCTGGTGCGCGCCGTCGCCGCGCTCGGGCGCGATCTCGGCATGGCGGTGGTGGCCGAAGGCGTCGAGGAACAGCGGGTCAGCGACGCCCTGATCGCCGAAGGCTGCCAGTTCCTGCAGGGCTATCACTACGGGCGGCCGGCGCCGCCGGAGAAACTCGTCGACGCGCAGGGCCGAGACGCCCTGCGCGGCGCGGCGGCGGTGCGCCGGTTGCGCAGGCTCGCGGCGCAAACGCACGTTGCGCCGGCTCTCGCCGGAGCGCGCCGGGTCGTGTAGATTTCACCCGGACAGGGTGAGGCGATCGGCGCATGACATCGGGGAAGAAGGGGCCCGCCGGACGGCGTGCGGCTCCGGACCGGCTCGAAGGGCGCGGCGAACAGTCCCTCGACGCGCTGTGCGCCACGGCCGCCCGGCTGTTCGCCGCCGACGCGGCGGCGCTGACGCTCAACCAGGCCGGCGTTTCACAAGTGGTGGCGAGTTGCGGCCTCGCCGCGCCGTTCCGCCGCTATCCCTGGTCCTTCGAGAGCGCGAACTACGGCCCGGACGACCTCGTGCTGGCGCCGGACGCCTCGGCCCGCGCCGACGCGCAGCGTTCGGCGCATGCGCTGGGGCTGATGTCGTGCGGCCTGTTCGTGCGCGCGCCGGTCGTCGTCGCGGCGGATCATTCGCTGGCGCTGCTGATCCTCGCCAAGGCGCCGGGGGCGCCGTTCCGGACGCGGCAGAAGCGACTGCTGAACGAAATCATCGCCGTGATGCGCGAGGAATTCGTCGCCATCGCGCCGATGCTGCTCGATCCGGACAACGACGTCACCGTCGCGGTTCCGCTCGCCGAGGCGCTGGCCCGCATCGGCAGGGCCGAATTCCCCGAATGCCTGCTCGACGCGCAGATGACGATCATCGCCGTCAACGGCGCCTTCGCGGCGCTGAGCGCAACGCCGGAGGCGAGGCTGACCGGTCAGGCGCTGGCGTCGACGAACGCGCCGGCGGCGGATGCGATCGTCCCGCTGGCGCGGCAGGCGCTGGCGCGCCGGCTGTCGCCGCCGGACATCGAGATCGTGCGCGAGGAGGGCCAGCGCCGGCGCGTCTTCCAGCTGACGGTCTCGCCGTTCAGCCCGAAAGACACGACAGACTATTTCGCGCATGTGCGCCTGCGCGAGGTGACGACGCTGGACGCGCTGGCGCGGCGGCTGGCGATCAGCGTCGACCGCGGCGCCGCCGCGCCCGCCGCGCCGAGCGAGCCGACGCTCGCCTTCCTGCACGAAACGCTGGTGCGCAAGCGCAGCATCCGCACGCGCCACGAACTCAGCTACATCACGCTGCGCGCCTGGCGGCGGCCGATCCGCGAATACCAGATCAAGGGACTGCGCGCGCTGAAGGCTGACATCCCCGACGAGATGCCGCGCCTCATCGCCGCGGAACTGGAGGAGGAGGCGCGCAGCCTGATCGGCGTCGCCGCGTTCCGCGCCGTGGTGCCGGTGCCCTGCGGGCACAGCGCCGGCCCGTGCCTGTCGGTCGAGATCGCGCGGGCGCTGGCGGCGGCGATCGGCGCGCCGGTCGTGCAGGCGCTGATCGCGCCGCGCCGGTCCGGCGTTTCGCACCCGAAAGACAATGCGCGCCGCCCGCCGCTGACTCTGTCGCGGCCGGTGAGCGAGCCGCTGATCCTGGTCGACGACGTGGCGACCTCAGGAAGCCATCTTGAAGAAGCTGCGCAATTGCTGCGGCCACATTGCGGGGCGCTGCTCGCCATCGCCTGGATCGGCGGCGACTCGATCTGACCCGCCTCAGCGGCGCTCCTGAAAGATGCGCTCGCCCTGCTGGTCGATGATCTGCCGCGCCTTCATGAAGGTCATCTGCACCGCATCCTCGAGCGAGGCGAAACGGTCGGCGCGGATGAAGCGATGCTCGCAAAGGGCGCCGTCGATCTCCTTGGAGATGACGCCGCAGAGCTGGAACTGACCGCCTTCCTTGTAGGGCGTGGCGCGGATGCGGAAGCCCTCGTGCTCCTGCGCCTCGGCGGCGGATGCGGCGGCCGGCGACTCGCCGCCGCTATCGCCGGATCCGCCGAGACCGAACAGTTTTTTCAGGAAGGACATGACCTCTCTCCGGCGGCCGCGGCCGCATCGCCGGGCGCCGCGCAGGCTCGCGCAAATCGTCGCCGCGGGCAAAGAAAAACCGCCGCGTCGGGGACGCGGCGGCGCAATCAGCTCCAGGTCGGGCGATCAGATCGCTTCCTTGAGCTCCTTGAGGGCGCGGAAGGCGACCTTCTTGCTCGCCTTGATCTTGATCTGCTCGCC
>JAEULW010000041.1 GCA_016793505.1 Methylobacteriaceae bacterium
GGCGGCGGGCGGAAGGCGCCTCAGTTGACGCGCTTCCAGGTGACCGAGCGGCAGACGAGGCCGCCGAGGGCGCAGCCGGCGGTGGTCAGCGTCGAGCCCGACAGGGTCATCTTGCCGGAATAGGTCTTGCCGTCCTCCGGATTGAAGGCCTTGCCGGCCCAGGCGCCGGCGCCGCTCGGCTTCATGTCGTAGAAGATGCGCTGGCCGACCTTGGCCGGCCCGTCGGCGTCCTTCAGCCAGACGAGCGTGCCGCAGAGCGCCTCGCCGCAGGGGGCGATGCGCACGCGCGAGGCGCCGGTGTCGCGCAGCCAGGTGCCCGTCGCGTCCTGCGCGAAGGCGGCCGGCGCCGCCGCGAGCGCCAGGGCCGCGGCGCAAATGACCTTGAACATGAAAAATCCTCCCGGGGCGTCGTCGCCGCCCGGAAGGACCATGCCACAGCACCGTTTCGATGTGAACGACCCGCCCGTTGGCCCGGGCGGGTCGCGGCTCCCTTGCTCCAAAGGGCTTCAGCGGATCAGGTGCGGCGGCGATTCCCACTGCGTCACCGCGAGGCCGCGGCAGGCCGCCGTGTCCTGGCTGAAGCGGAAGTCGATGTTGCCGTTCGAGGTGAGGCGGTTGGTGACGATCTTGGTGCACAGGCTGTTGTTGGACGAGGCGTTGCCGTTCATCGTCAGCGCGGCGGCGCCGAAATAGACCACGCCGTCGGCGTCGAAGCTGGCGGCCGGGCCCCACACCATGTCGATCGTCGAGACGGGCAGGCGCGGATCCTGGTAGACCGAGACGCCGTGCCAGGGATTGCGCAGATCGGTCGTGGGCGAGACGGCCCAGCGCGCGCTCTTGCCGTTGCCGTTCGGCCAGGCGACGCGGTGCGAATAGGCGCTGGAGCCGGTGAGCACGAAGGTCATGCGCGTCGAGGAAACGTCGGCGTTGTTGTCGAGCGTGACATCGCCATTCTCGACGACGATGACGACGTCGGTTCCGGCCGGCGCGGTGTTGAGCAGGCCCGCGCCGCGCAAGGAGACTTCGCCGCAGATGTGATACTCGACATAGCCGGCCCGCACGACCGGGATCATGCCCGGCAGCGGCAGCGCGGCGCCGGCGTTCCAGTTGGTGCTGTTGCGCGTCGCGCCGCAGAGCAGCTGGATCTCGCTGGTGAGCGAGGCGTAGATGTCCGGCACCGGATCGCGGCCCGGCGACTGGTTCGGGCAGGCGCCGTTGACCGAGCCGACCGCCGCCGCATAGGGCGCGAGGGTCGAGTGGCCGGAGCAGGAGATCGAGGCGTTCGACATCATGCCGCAGCCGGTCAGCGCGACCGAGGGCGAGCCGTTGAAATCGAGCGCCTCGGTCGCCGTCGGCAGGTTCCTGGCCATGGCGAGGATGCAGGAATTGTCGCGGCGCAGGCCCATCGCGGTGGCGCCGGCGTGAACGACGACATGATTGGTCGCGGCGAGCTTCATCACCGCCGTCGTCGTCACGCCCTGGGCCTCGACGCGCACGCCGTTGGGGGCGTCGATGACGCGATAGGTCACGTTGGCGAGCGACCTGGAGTAGGTGTTGGCGCGCAGGATCTTGCCGGCGACCTCCGCCCGCTCCGCCGCCGGCGCGCCGACCGAGCCGAGCGCGGCGGCGTCGACCGCGGCCTGCAGCACGCTCCTGTCGGCGGTGGCGGTGGTGTAGTCGATCGCCGAGCCGACGAGCAGCATCGCCGGCAGCACCGTCATGCCGAAGGTCACAGTGACGTTGCCGTCGCGGTTCCTCGCAAGACGCTTCAGACACGTCGCGACGCCGTTGCGAAAGAATGAAACCGCCCTCATGCAGAGCCCCCGATGCAAATCAGGGCAAATGATGTGTTCACGCGGGGCTGCGAAGAGCTTTCCCGAATGCCTCGAATTGTCACGACGCCATTTGAAAATCGCGCGCCGTTCGATCAACCTAAACAGAGCGTGACGACGATCGAAGAATGCTGACGCATCAATACGCAGGGCCAATTGCGGCCTGCCGCAGCGGCAGCTAGCGTCCGCACCAGGCTCGAGGACTGATCATGCATTTCGCGTTTTCCGAAGAGGAGGAGGCGCTGCGCGACACGGCGCGACGCATCGCCGCCGACAGGCTCGCGCCGGTCGCCGACCGGCTCGACCGCGGCGAGGGCCGCGCCGAACTCCTCGCCAATCTGAAGCTGCTCGCCGACAACGGCTTCATGGCGCTGAACGTCGACCCGGCCTTCGGCGGCAGCGGCGCCGGGGCGGTCGGCTTCGCGCTCGCCATCGAGGAGATCGGCTACGCTTGCGCCGCCACCGGCGTGACGACCTCGGTCACCAACATGGTCGGCGAAGTGATCCAGGCCTGCGGCTCGCCGGCGCAGAAGGAGACGCATCTGCCGCGCCTCGCCGACGGGACCTACGCCGCCGGCGCCTTCTGCCTGACGGAGGCGGGCGCCGGATCGGACCCGGCGGGGATGACGCTGAAGGCGCGGCGCGAGGGCGAGAGCTACATTCTCGACGGCGAGAAGATCTACATCTCGAGCGCCGAATTCGCCGGCGTCTTCGTCGTCTGGGCGGTGACCGATCCGGCCCGGCCGAAGGGCAAGGGCATCTCCGTGTTCCTCGTCGAGGCGGGGACGCCCGGCCTCGTCGTCGGCCGGCGCGAGGAGAAGATGGGCCAGCACGGCTCGCCGACCAATGTCGTCATCTTCGACAAATGCCGCGTCCCTGCCGCGGCGATGATGGGGCGCGAGAATGACGGCTTCCGCATCGCCGTCGGCGAACTCGCCGGCGGGCGCATCGGCGTGGCGGCGCTGTCGCTCGGCATCGCCCGCGCGGCGATGGACAAGGCGAAGGCCTATGTGAAGGAGCGCCGGCAGTTCGGCCAGGCGCTGGCCGATTTCCAGGGCGTGCAATGGATGATCGCCGACCGCGAGACCGATCTCGAGGCGGCGCGGCTGCTGATCCTCTCGGCGGCGGCGAAGAAGGACCGGCGCGAGCCCTTCGCGCGCGAGGCCTCGATGGCCAAGCTGTTCGCCTCGGAGGCGGCGCATCGGGCGACCGACACCGCCCTGCAGCTGTTCGGCGGCTCGGGCTATGTGCGCGAGGCCGGCCTCGAGCGGCATGCGCGCGACGCCCGCATCACCCGCATCTACGAGGGAACCTCGGAGGTGCAGCGCCTGATCATCGCCCGCGAGAGTCTGCGGCAGGGCTGAGAAACGCGACAGAACGGACTTGCCTCGCCCGGCGCGGCGGGGTATGTCCTAATCTAGGAATAGTATCCCTCCGGCGGCGGAGACGACTGGATGCTGACGCACGAGACGATCTGGGCGGCGCTCGACGCGCTGGCGGCGCGGCAGGGGCTGAGCGCCTCGGCGCTGGCCAAGAAGGCCGGGCTCGACGCCACCACCTTCAACCGCTCGAAGCGGGTGACGGCGGACGGGCGGTCGCGCTGGCCGTCGACCGAATCGGTCGCCAAGGCGCTCGAGGCGACGGGCGTGTCGTTCGACGATTTCGTCGGCCTCGTCAGCGGCGCGCGGCAGGGGCGGATGCGGGCGTTGCCGCTGCTCGGCTTCGCCCAGGCCGGCGCCGGCGGCTTCTTCGACGACGCCGGCTTTCCGGCGGGATCGGGCTGGGACGAGGTGCGCTTTCCGGACGTGTCGGACGAGCACAGCTATGCGCTGGAGATTTCCGGCGACTCGATGCAGCCGCTGTATCGCGACGGCGACGTGATCATCGTCTCGCCCGCCGCCCCGCTCCGGCGCGGCGACCGCGTCGTGGTGCGCACCACCGACGGCGAGGTGCTGGCCAAGGAGCTGAAGCGCCGCACGCCGAAGACGATCGAGCTGAAATCGCTCAACCCGGCGCATGCCGACCGCGTGCTGAAGGCCGAAGAGATCGCCTGGATGGCGCGGATCATGTGGTCGAGCCAGTGACCACCATCCACAGGCCGCGGGCGAGATAGGTCAGGCTCACCGCCGCGATGATGCGCCAGCTCCAGCGGCGGAAGCCGGCGTCGGACATGGCGTGCAGCACGCGCGCGGCGAGCGTGTTGCCGAGCATGGCGATGGCGATCGCCCCGGCGAAGACCCACCACGGCAGGGGCTGGGCGAAAGCCTCGGCGAAGGCGCCGAAATAGGCGACGCGCAGGGCGTGGGCGGCGGTCTGCGTCACCGCCTTGGTGGCGACGATCGCCTTGCGGTCGAGACTGCTGCGCTGGAAGAACAGGTCGAGCACGTTGCCCGCCGCGCCGGCGAGCAGCTGCGTCACCATGATCACGGCGCCGCACAGATAAGGCGCGCCGGGGCGCTCGATGTCCGGATCGAGGCTCTTCGGCAGCAGCCGCACGAGGAAGGGCGTCGCGCCGAGGCCGACATACATCCAGCCCTTGTCGGGAATGAAGGCGACGAGTCCCATCGCCGCGAAGGCCGCCAGCGAGCCGGCGACATAGCGCCAGACGATGTCCCAGCGCACATGCGCCCGCCACAGCACGGCGCGCCAGCCATTGGAGGCGAACTGCGTCGCCCCGAACAGGATCTGCGCCGGCGCGACGTCGAAGACCAGCAGCAGCGCGCCGAGCAACACGAGGCCGCCGGCCATGCCGAAGACGCCCGACAGGAAGGACGTGCCGAGCACGACCAGCGCCAGGAAGGCGGCGAGCGAGGCCGTCATCTGTTCCCGACCGCCCCGCCCATGCCGCGCTCTCCCCCGCCCCGGCGCTGCATAGCCGCCCGGGCCGCAGCGATCCAGCCCGGAACCGGCCAAGGCGGCGGACGTTTCTCCTGTGCGCCGACGCACAGAAGGCGCCGGCGCGGCGCGCGAGAGTGCCGGCATCGAAGCCGACGGAGACCCGCCATGACCCGCCTCGCGACCCGCAAAGCCCGCCTCGGCCTGCCGATCGCCGCCGTCATCGCCGTCTCCGCCGCGCTGTCGGCGGCGATCGTGGCGGCGACGCCCGGCCCGTCCGACGCCTCGCCGCTGACGATCACGGCCAAGCCTCGCATCATCGACGAGACGGCGCTCGCGGCGCTGTCGGGCCTGCCGACGCTGTCGGCCGCGCCGGGCCTGACCATCGCGCGCGCCCATGGCGAGCATGACGAGGATTGCGCCGTCGTCGGTCCGGCGCAGGAGATGGTCTGCAAGCGCTGAGCGGCGCCTCGCCAAGGCCGCGATCGCCCCTATCTTGAGGCGATGCGCGCCGAAGACCTGCTGATCCCCGCCGCCGAAGGGCTCTATTGCCCGCCGGGCGATTTCTTCATCGATCCGCTGCGCCCGGCCGCACGCGCCGTCGTCACGCACGGCCATTCCGATCATGCCCGCGCCGGCCATGGCGCCGTGCTGGCGACGCGTCCGACGCTCGACATCATGGCGATCCGCTATGGCGCAGGCTTCGCCGGCGCGACGCAGGCGGCCGCGCCGGGCGCCGTGACGCGCATCGGCGAGGTCGAGGTCAGCCTGCATCCGGCCGGGCATGTGCGCGGCTCGGCGCAGGTTCTCATGCAATGGCGCGGCTTCCGCGCGGTGGTGTCGGGCGACTACAAGCGCGCCGCCGATCCGACCTGCGCGCCGTTCGAGCCGCTGCGCTGCGATCTCTTCGTCAGCGAGGCGACCTTCGGCCTGCCGGTGTTCCGCCATCCGCCGGCGCTGCGCGAGGTCGAGAAGCTCGTCGCCTCGGCGGCGCTGTTTGCCGAACGCGCGCATCTCGTCGGCGCCTATCCGCTCGGCAAGGCGCAGCGCGTCATGGCGCTGTTGCGCGAGGCGGGCTGGGACCGGCCGATCTACCTGCATGGCGCGATGGAGCGGCTGACCGAGTATTACCGCGCAGACGGCGTCGAACTCGGCGATGTCCGCAAGGCGACGGGCGCCGATCGCGCCGCGCTCGCCGGGGCGATCGTGATCTGTCCGCCGTCCGCGATGCAGGAGGCCTGGGCGCGACGCTTTCCCGACCCCGTCGCCTGTTTCGCCTCGGGCTGGATGCGGGTGCGCGCCCGCGCCCGCCAGCGCGGCGTCGAACTGCCGCTCGTGATCTCCGATCATGCGGACTGGGACGAACTCTGCGCGACGATCGTCGAGACCGGCTGTTCGCAACTGTGGATCACGCATGGCGAGGAGGACGCGCTGGCCCATTGGGCGACGACGCGCGGCCTTGCGGCGCGACCGTTGCGGCTCGTCGGCTATGGCGAGGAGGACGCCGGCGACGGCGCGGCGCAGGAGAGCGCGGCGTGAACCGCTTCGCCGAGCTTCTCGACCGACTCGCCTTCGAGCCGTCGCGCAACGGCAAGCTCAGGCTGATGACCGACTATTTTTCCCGGCGCGGCGATCCCGAACGCGGCATGGCGCTGGCGGCGCTGACCGGCTCTCTCGTCTTCGCTCACGCCAAGCCGGGGCTGATCCGCGCGCTGATCGAGGAGCGCGTCGATCCCGCGCTTTTCCGTCTCTCCTACGACTATGTCGGCGATCTCTCCGAGACCGTGGCGCTGCTCTGGCCGCGCGCCGCGCAGGCCCCGGCGGAGGCGGGCGAACAGGGGTTTGCGCCGACGCTCGCCGAGATCGTCGAGCGGCTGTCGCGCGCCGGCAAGCGCGACCTGCCGGGGCTGCTGGCGGGCTGGCTCGACGCGCTCGACGAGACCGGGCGCTGGGCGCTGCTCAAGCTGATCACCGGAAGCCTGCGCGTCGGCGTGTCGGCGCGGCTCGCCAAGACCGCCGCCGCCGCGCTCGGGGCGCGCGAGCCGGACGAGATCGAGGAGGTCTGGCACGGGCTTTCGCCGCCCTATCCCGATCTCTTCGCCTGGCTCGAGGGGCGCGGGCCGCGGCCGCAGACGCAGGACCCCGCGCCGTTCCGCGCGCCGATGCTCGCCCATCCGGTCGAGGCGGGCGATCTCGACGGGCTGTCGCCGGCCGATTTTTCGGCGGAGTGGAAATGGGACGGCATCCGCGTGCAGGCGATCCGCGCCGAACAGGGGGGCCGCGCGATCGCGCGGCTCTATTCGCGCGCCGGCGAGGACATCTCGGCGGGCTTTCCCGATCTCGTCGCGTCGCTGCTGTCGATGTCGGGCGCGCGTTTCGCGCTCGACGGCGAATTGCTGGTGGTGCGCGCGGGCGCGGTGCAGAGTTTCGGCGCGCTGCAACAGAGACTGAACCGCAAGAGCGTTTCGGCGCGGCTGATCGCCGAACATCCGGCGCATGTGCGCGCCTATGATCTCCTCGCCGAGGACGAGGCGGATCTGCGCGAGCGCCCCTTCTGCGAGCGCCGCGCCCGGCTCGAAGCGCTGATCGCGCGGCTCGACGCGCCGGCGCTCGATCTGTCGCCGGCGATCGCCTTCGCCGGTTGGGACGACATCGCGCGGCTGCGCCTCGAGCCCGATCACGCGCGCGACGCGGCGGCGATCGAGGGCGTCATGCTCAAGCGCCTCGACAGCCCCTACGTGCCGGGTCGGCCGAAGGGCCTGTGGTGGAAATGGAAGCGCGATCCGCATGTCGTCGACGCGGTGCTGATGTACGCCCAGCGCGGCCACGGCAAGCGCTCGTCCTACTATTCGGACTTCACCTTCGGCGTCTGGCGCGACGGCGCGGCGGGCGCCGAGCTGACGCCGGTCGGCAAGGCCTATTTCGGCTTCACCGACGCCGAGCTGCGCGCCCTCGACCGCTATGTGCGCGACAATACGGTCGAGCGCTTCGGCCCGGTGCGCGTCGTCGGCGCCGGGGCCGGGCGCGGCCTCGTGCTGGAGATCGCTTTCGAAGGGCTGAACCGCTCGACGCGGCACAAATCCGGCGTCGCCATGCGCTTTCCGCGCATCGCCCGCATCCGCTGGGACAAGCCGGCGAGCGAGGCGGACCGGCTCGCCACGCTCGAGGCGATGCTGCCGCAGGTCTGACGTCTCAGGCGCCGCGCTCGGGAACCAGCGGCGGCGCGCCGGCGCGCAGCGCGCGGGCGGCGGCGCGGTCGGCCTCCTGCGGGGCGCGCAGCAGCGCGACCGGCAACGCCATGGCGAGCGCCGCGGCGGCGGCCGCCGCGCCGGCGGCGAGCA
>JAEULW010000123.1 GCA_016793505.1 Methylobacteriaceae bacterium
GGCTCGATGGCCTCGAGATCGTCGCGCTTGCCGGCGAGCGCGATGCGCGTCAACGCCGCCGGCAGACGGACATGGAAATCGCTGGCGTAGACCGAACGGCCGTAGCGACGCGCATATTGCGCCGCCAGGCGCATGAAGCGCGTCTCGTCGGATCGTTCTTCGGCGAGGCGCGCCTGCCGACGCCGCGCCGTCTCCTCGACCAGCGTGCCGGGCGACAGAAGCCGCGCCCTGTCGAACAGGGCGTTGGCGCGCTCGGGATCGTCGCGCGCGGCGAGCGTCGCGGCGACGAGCGCGACCTGCGCGGCGACGATGCGGCCGAGATCGGCCTCGTCGATCTCTTCCAGCAGGGCGCGCGCCTGGGCGGTGCGCCCCTCGGCGAAGGCGAGGCCGGCGGCGACGAGGCTGGCATGGTCGCCGAAGGCGCCGTCGTCGTGGAGCTTGCGCAGATCGCGCGGATCGGCGCCGCTGAGCAGAAGCGCGAGGGCGGCGACGGCGTTGCGCCGATCCGACCAGAGCGCCGCGTCGGCCGCTGCGAAGCCGCGCGTCAGTTCGGCGACGAGGCCCGCCTGCGCCTGCTGGGCGACGGTCGAACCCTGGGCCATCTGAACCTGCAGGCGTTGCAGCGCGCGCAGCAGACGCCAGGGCGCGGGCGGCCCCGTATCGACGGGCAGCGGCTCGGCGGACGCAGCCGCCGCGTTCGGCTTGCCGTCCGTTTTCGCCTCGGGCTTGGCGGCGGAGGCGGCCGCGGCGGGCTGGGCGAGCGCCAGACCTGCGGCAAGACAGAGCGTCAGGGCGCGCGCGCGGGCCATGATCAGGCCTTCGACCGGATGAGCAGTTCGATGCGGCGGTTCTCCGGCGCCAGCGGATCGGCGGGGTTGCGCGGCAGACGATCGGCGAGGCCCTCGAGACGCTCGAGCCTTTTTGCGTCGAAGCCGCCGCGCAGCAACATCTGGTAGGCCATGTGCGCGCGCGAGGCCGACAGGCGCCAATTGTCCGACACGCCCTTGCGCCAGGGCCGCGCATCGGTGTGGCCGCGCACGACCAGCGCGCCGGGCGTGCGCTCGACGACCTTGGCCATCTTCTCCATCAGCGCGATGGCGCGGGGATGCGGTTCGGACGAGCCGATGGCGAACATCTCGAAAGCGTTCGAATCGGTCAGGCTGACGAGCAGGCCATCGGGCGTGCGCGAGACCTCGATCGAAGGGCCGCGCGCGGGCCCGAAGATCTCGGCGGCGGCGGCGACGATCTCGGCGCGCAACGCTTCGGGCGATTTGCCGTCGGCGGCGCGAGCCGCTTCATCCCTGCCGTTCGGCGCAGCTCTGGCGGCGTCCGGCGCCGCGGGCCTCGCGGCGGTCGCCTTCGCCTCCGGACGCGGACCGGCGCCCTGCTGCGGCTCCGGCTTCGGGCCCGCGCCGTCCCTGGGATCTTCCTTCGGGCCGGCGCCTTGCAGCGCTTCGGGTTTCGGCCCGGCGCCCTGCAGCGGTTCAGGCTTCGGCCCCGCGCCCTGCAGCGGCTCGGGCTTCGGCCCGCCGCCCTGGTCGCGCTCGACGCCGTCCTCCTCGGTCTGGCGGCGGGCGTAGCGCGGCGTCTCGGAGGGTTCGTCGCCGGCGAGCGCGGCGTCGCGGAACCCAAGCCCGACGACGGACTCGCGCGGCGTCTCGGCGGACCCCTGTTCCTGCGCGCGCGGGCGCGGCGTCAGCACCGGCGAACTGGCGGCGAAAGGATCGCGGAATTGCGGCGGCGAGGCCGGCGACGGTTTCTTCGGTCCCGGCGCGCTGATCATGGCGCCGCCGGCGATTTCGGCCAGCACGGCCTGCGGGTCGGCGGAGATCGCCGCCTCGTCATGGATCGGCTGGCGATTGGCGAGCGGCGGCTCGCCGTCCGGATTGGGGCCGCCGCGCAGCGCCCCTGCGCCCTCCTGCGGCGGACGCAGGCGCGTCGGCCCCTTCGAGTCCTGCGCGCGCTCGACCGGGGCGGGCTTCGCCTTCGGATCAGGCTTGCCGTCGGCGTTGCGGGCCTCGGGCGTCTTGCCGCCTTCCGCCTTGCCCTTGGCTTCGGCCTTGGCGCCGTCCGCCGTCGCCTTGCCCTCCGAGGGCGTCTTGGCCTTCGACTTGACGTCGCCCTTGCCGGCCTCGGCGCCCTTGGCCTTGGCGTCGCTGGCGTCGCGCGCCGGCTTGGCGTCGTCCGGCTTGGCGTCCGTGCGCTCGGCGGCGCTCTCCTTGTTGTCGGGCTTCTGCGTCGGTCCGGTGGGTTGCGAATTGCCGCGATCGTCGGCGGCGGCGTCGAAATCCGACTCCTTGGGATCGCGCAGGCCCTTGCGCGCCGGAGTCGTCTCGGCGAGGCGGATCGGATTGAAGTAGCGGGCGATCGAGGAGCGCGTCTCCTTGCTGGTCGAGTTGACGATCCACAGCACGAGAAAGAACGCCATCATCGCCGTCATGAAATCGGCGAAGGCGATCTTCCAGACGCCGCCATGGTGACCATCGTCATGTCCGCCGCCGCGGCGCTTGACGATGATGATCTCGTGAACGTTCGGATCGCGCGACGACATCGCTCACGACTCCGGCGCGAGCAGCCGGCCGGCCCAGCGCGCAAGGCGCGTTTCGACGACGGCCCGGCCGAGCGAGGCGACCGCGTCCGGCCCCTCGCCGACGACGCATTCGACGCGCGGCGACTCGCCGAAGCGTTCGCGCAGCGACGCCATCATGTCGGCCGGCGCGACGATGCGCAGCACGGCCTCGCCCTCGGCGGCGGCGAGAAGGCGGGCGGCCTCGACAGCCAGCCGCTCGACCGCGAGGCGCGCCACGGCCTCCGCTACGACAGGGCGCAACGCCGCCGCCGCGCCTTCGAGAAGCCGGCGCTCGATCTCGGCCAACGCCTCGTCGACGCGGGCGCGCAGCGCGGCGCTCTCCTCGCCGGCCCAGGCGGCGCGGGCGGCGGCGAGATTTTCGGCCGCGGCCTGGGCGACGCGCAGCTTCTCGGCCGCGAAGCGACGCTCGCCTTCGGCAAGGCCCTCCTCGTAGCCGACGCGCCGCGCCGCCTCGGCGGCGGCCTCGATCAGCGCCGGATCGATGCGCGCCGGCTCGACGCGGCGACCGCCGGAATCGAGCGTCGCGAGCAGACTGGCGAGCGGACGCGCGCTCACGCCGCCTGCTCCTCACGCACCCATTGGCGCAGGATTTCGGCGGCGAGATCCTCGTCGAGATCGACGATCTGCTCGAGCTTGCGCTGGGCGATGCGGCGCGGCGGCTCGAGCGTCACGGCCGGTTCGGCGCCGATGCCGATGGCGATCGCCGGCGTCTCCGGCGAAGGCATCGGCGCGATGGCGATCGCCGGCGCCTCGACCGCCGGCGCCGCCGGGGCCGGCGGCGGCGCCATCAGCGCGCGCGTCAACGGCTTCACGCCCATCGTCAAGACGAGCAGCGCGATGGCGAGGCCGGCGCCGGCGCTGACCAGCGCGCCGGCGTGGCGCGCCAGCAGATCGACGGGGCTGAAGCCGGCGGGCGCGGCGGTCTGCGGATCGGCGGCCGAAAAATCGATCGCCGAGACCTTGACGATATCGCCGCGATCGCGACGCAGGCCGGCGGCCGAGGCGACCAGCGCCTCGAGATCCTTGAGCTCCGCCTCGATCGCCTCCGGCGCGGCGTTGGCCCTGACCGAGGCGAGGCTGGCGCGGTTGACGACGACGGCGGCGGAAAGCTGCTCGATCGCATAGCCGGCGCTGGTGGTCGAGACGCGCTTGGAGGACAGTTCGAAGTTGGTCAGCTCCTCGCGCTTCTGATTCTCCTCCGTCGACTGGCGGCCGTCGCCGGCGCGGGCGCGATCGCTCGGCAGATTGCGCTCGACGGTGGTGGCCTGCGACTGGCTGGCGTTCTGCGAGTTCTGGCTCTCCTTGATGACGCGCACCGAGCGCTCGACCTTGGAGTCGGGATTGAAGATCGTCTCGTCGGTCTGGCGCTTGTCGGCGTTGAGGCGGGCGGCGACGCTGACCTGCAGATTGTGGGCGCCGAGCAGCGGGCTCAGGGTGCGGCGGATGTTGTCGCGCGCCTCGTTGGCGACGCTGGTCTCCAGCTGGCGCAGGCGCGTCGGGCCGGCCTCCGCCGCGTCCTCGCCGGCGGCGAGAATGACGCCCTCGCTCGACAGCACGGTCACCTGATCGCCGGTCATGCCCGGCACGGCGGCGGCGACCAGCTTGCGGATGGCGGCGGCGGCGGACTGATCGGCGCCGCCGTCGGTGCGGATCACCACCGAGGCCGAGGCGGCCTGTTTGGCGCGCCGGAACGAACCTTCGTCGGCGGCGACGATGTGGACGCGCGCCGCCTTGACGCCGCGGATGAGCTGGATGGTGCGGGCGAGCTCGCCCTCGATGGCGCGGATGCGCGTCACCTCCTGCATGAAGGAGGTCAGGCCGAGCGAGCCGAGCTTGTCGAACAGTTCGTAACCGCCGGAGGCGCCGTGCGGCAGACCACGCTCGGCGAGCAACATGCGGGCCTGGGCGGTGGCGCCGTATTTCACATAGACCGTCGCGCCATCGGCGCTGGTGTCGAAGGCGATGCCGGCCTCGCGCAGCGTCGCGCCGATGCGCCCGACATCCTGACGGTCGAGACCGACATAGAGCGTTTCCCAGGATGGCCGGCTGGCGAGCCAGGCGGCGCCCGTCGTGAGCGCGGCGACGAGCGCGCCGACGACGCCGAGAATGGCGAGGCGCCGCGCGCCGAGCGCCGCGAGATTGGCGCGCATCTGGGCCAGTTGTCGAAGCGCCTGCTCCACCGTTTCCGCCTTTCGTCCGGGGCGGACCGTGCGATGCGATGCTTGCGCGAGCATGGGCGCGCAAGACGCGAACGCAGGGAAAGGCGTGCGCCTTCCCCTGCGTTGCATCCGTCGGCGTCAGACGCCGGTCGCGTCAGCGGAACAGCGACAGGATCGTCTGCGAGCCCTGGTTGGCGATCGACAGCGACTGCACGCCGAGCTGCTGCTGCACCTGCAGCGCCTGCAGACGCGTCGACTCTTCCGTCATGTCGGCGTCGACCAGCGCGCCGACGCCCTTGGTGATGGCGTCGGACAGATCCTTGATGAACTGCTGCTGGGTCGAGACGCGGGCCTTCGAGGCGCCGAGCGAGGACGAGGCCGAAACGATGTCGGCCAGCGCTTCATCGGCGATCGCCACGTATTCGTTGATCGTGGTGATGTCGGCGGCCGAGTCGGTGAGCGCCGAGATGTCGATGGCGGAGACCGCGATCGTCGAACCGCCGGCGGTGCGGTCCTTGTCGATGATGCCGATGTTGCCGTTGGCGTCGTAGAGCGTCTTGGTCGAGATGTCGATGTCGATCGTGTTGATCGTCACCGCGCCCGCGCCGTCACGCGTGAAGGAGGCGACGACAGCGCGCGTGGCGTTGTAGTTCGCGTCCGAGCTGTCGACCGACAGCCAGTTCTGACCGGAGAACACCGCCGAGTCGGCGACGCTCTTGAGCTGGTCCTGCAGCGCGGTGATCTCGTCCTGCACCTTGGCGCGGTCGATGCCGGGCTGCGTGGCGGCGACGAGCTTGTTCTTGATCTGGTTGGTCAAATCCTTGGCGGCGTTGAGGCCGGCCGAAGCGACGTCGATCGTCGCCGAACCGAGGTTCAGCGCGTCCTTGACCGTGCCGAGCGCGCCGTTGTCGGACTTCATCGTCGTGGCGATCGACCAGTAGGCCGCGTTGTCGGCGGCCGAGCCGACGCGCAGGCCGGTGGAGATGCGGCTCTGGGTCGTCTCGAGATTGCGGTTGGTCTGCGACAGATTCTGCAGCGCAGTCATCGCCGCATTGTTGGTGAGGAGGCTGAGCATGGAGATATGTCCCTGTCATGAGTGTGAACGGGGCATTCCGGCCGGGCCGGGACGACAAGGCGGCGTCATGCCTTCGGGCGTCTTCTGCGGCCCGACCTGTCATGCCGGGCATCCTGCGCGCCGCGCCTTTTCGAGTCGCTAATGCGGCCGTTGCAATCTCCTGTTGTGCGGCCTCTTCCGCCGACATGGTGAACGAAGCGTGAGCGCGGCGCGCGCCGCCTGGCGGCGGCGCGCGCGGCCGATCAGCCGCGGAACAGCGACAGGATCGTCTGGGAATTCTGGTTGGCGATCGACAGGGACTGCACGCCGAGTTGCTGCTGCACCTGCAGGGCCTGCAGGCGCGTCGACTCTTCGGTCATGTCGGCGTCGACGAGGGCGCCGATGCCGCGCGTGATCGAGTCGGTCAGATCCTTGACGAACTGCTGTTGCGTCTTGACGCGCGCTTTCGAGGCGCCGAGCGAGGACGAGGCTGAGACGATGTCGGTCAGTGCGGCGTCGGCGATCTCGACATATTCGTTGATCGTCGTGATGTCGGCGGCCGAGTCGGTGAGCGCAGAGATGTCGATGGCGGCCACCGAGATCGTCGAGCCGCCGACGGTGCGATCCTGGTCGATGATGCCAAGATTGCCATTCACGTCGTAGAGCGACTTGGTCGAGATGTCGATGTCGATCGTGTTGATGGTGATCGCGCCGGTGTTGTCGCGCGAGTAGGACGCGACGACCGCGCGGATCGCATTGTAGCTGGCGGCGGAGCTGTCGACCGAGAGCCAGTTCTGGCCGGAGAAAACTGCCGAATCGGCGACCGAGCGGAGCTGGTCCTGCAGCGCGGTGATCTCGTCCTGCACCTTGGTGCGGTCGATGCCCGGCTGCGTGGCGGCGACGAGCTTGTTCTTGATCTCGTTGCTCAGCTCAAGCGCGGCATTGAGGCCGGCCGTGGCGACGTCGATGTTCGCCGAGCCGAGATTGAGCGCATCCTTGACCGTGGCGAGCGCGCCCTTGTCGGAGTCCATCGTCGTGGCGATCGACCAGTAGGCGGCGTTGTCCGAGGCCGAGCCGACGCGCAAACCCGTCGAGATGCGATTTTGCGTCACTTCGAGGTTGCGGTTGGTCTGAGACAGGTTCTGGAGCGCGGTCATCGCCGCGGCGTTGGTGAGCAGACTGAGCATGGAAACGATGTCCCCGGGAAAGCAACAGAGGGACATGCCGGATCTCGCCGGAACGACGGGGCGGCTTCATGCCTCCGGGCGATACGCGCGCCCGACCCGACGTGCCGCCATGGTAAACAGACATGCTTACGGAAGCGTTAAAGGCTCGCGCGCGTCAGCCGTAGGAGCGCACGAGACTGCCGGCGAGCAGGTTCCAGCCGTCGATGAGCACGAAGAACATCACCTTGAGCGGCAGGGACAAAACGCTCGGCGGCAGCATCATCATGCCCATCGACATGACGACGATGGCGACGATCATGTCGATCACGAGAAAGGGCAGGACGATGAGGAAGCCGATCTCGAAGCCGCGCCGCAGCTCAGAAATCATGAAGGCCGGCGCGAGCACGCGCAGATCGGCGGAAGCGCGATCCTCGACCTTGAGCGAGTCGACCGCCAGATCGGAGAACAGTTTGAGATCGCGATCCCTGACTTGCGACAGCATGAAGCCGCGGAACGGCTTGATCGCCGCATCGAAAGCCTGCTTCTCGCTGATGCGGTTCTCCAGATAAGGCTGCACGCCCTCGCTCCAGGCCTGATCGAATGTCGGCGCCATGACGTAGACGGTCATGAAGAGCGACAGGGCGATGAGGGCCAGATTGGCCGGAGCGCCCTGCAGGCCGAGGCCGGAGCGCAGGAAGGAGAAGACGATCAGGAAGCGCGTGAAGCTGGTCGCCACGACGAGCAGGATCGGGGCGAGCGAGAGCACCGTCAGCAGGGCGAAAGTCTGGACGATGCGGCCGGACGCCGTGTCGCCCGCCGCGGCCTGGGCCAGCGCCGGGGCCGCCGACAGCGCCAGCAGCGCCGCCGCGATGAACATGCGTCTCACTGCACCACCATCATGTGGATGACGAATTCACGCGCCTTGCCCTTGGAGCGCAGGGCGAGGCGCTCCTCGATGTCCTCGCGCAGATGCTGCAGGCCGAGCGAGCCCTGAAGCTGCGGCAGCGACAGAGTCGCGACATAGGCGAGGATGTCCGCCGTGACGTCGCGCTTGAGCTGGTCGACGGCCTTTTCCTCGACGCCCTCGACCACCACCGATCCTTCGAGCCGCACCCACACGCCTTCCGGCGCGGCGAGGTTCGAGACGATCGGCGGCAGTTCGATCGCGCCATTGCGCAGCGCGGTCTTCTCGTCCTTCTTGTCCTTCGGCTCTTCGGCTTTCTTCTGCGGCGCGGCGTCGCCCTTGGCGGGCTTTCCGGCTTCGCCTTGCGCGGCCGGGGCGGCGGGCGGTTTGGCCAGGCGCGCGTAGCCGACGCCGAGCGCGCCGGACAGGGCCGTGCCGAGCAGCAGAGCGAGCAGGAGAGCCTTCATGTCGGCGGCGGCCTCAGAACGGCGTCAGGCGGTCATAGAGTTGATGCACAACGCCGGGCTGCTGCATTTCGGTGATGCGGCCGCGCCCGCCATAGGAAATGCGCGCCTCGGCGATCTTGTCGTAGGCGATGGTGTTGTCGCGAGCGACATCGCGCGGACGCACGACGCCGGCGATCTGCAAGGTGCGCAACTCGAAATCGACGCGCACTTCCTGCGAGCCGGAGATCATCAGATTGCCGTTCGCCATCACGTCGGTGACGACGGCGGCGATCGACAGCTGGATTTTTTCGGAGCGGTTGATCGCGCCCTTGCCCTTGGTCGAAGATTGCGAGGCGATGTCGAGCGAGGCGTCGCCGCTCTTCGACAGGCCGAACAGGCCGAGCAGGATTTCGAGGCTGTTCGAGACCTTGGAGTCGCGCGAGCGGTCGGACGTGTTGCCGAGGCTGGCGCGATCGTTGATCGAGATGTTGACCGTGAGAATGTCGCCGACGCGGGCGGCGCGGCGATCGCGGAACAGATCGCCGTTGCGTCCGTCCCACAGCGAGTCGCCGCCGACGCGTTCGGAGCGCATGGCGTAGCTCATGACGGCGGGTTGCGGCGTCTGCAGAATGCCCGAGCCGACGGCGGTCATCGACGGGGCGCGGCCGACGTCGGCGATGTCTGCGGAACAGGCGGCGAGACACAGCGCCGGAAGCAGGGTGATCCAGGGTCTCAAGGGTTTGCTCCTCGCGAAGGCGGCGACGGCGTCATCGCGCCGGCGAGGCGCGCCGCCTTGGCGGCCGGCATTTCGTTCAGCACGGCGCTGGCGTTGCGCGCGTTCATCTTGGCGAGCAGGGCCGAGGCGGAGGTTTCGTCCATCACGGCGAGCTGCGCCGCCGCGGCGTCGGGCCGCATGCGCGCCAGAATCGCGGCGACGGCGTCCTCGGCCTTGCGGCGCGTCTCTTCCTGCTTCTCGAACCAGCGCCGATACTCGTCCTGACGGCGTTCCAGCCGCTCGATCTGTTCGACGAGACGGGCCTCCATCTCGGCGAGTTTGCGCGCCTGATAGGCGGCGCGCGCCTCCTGCGCCTCGTCCTGCACGACCTTGCAATAGGCGGCGGCGAGCGTCGGCGTCGGCGAGGGCGCGGCGAGAGCGGCGACGGGCCGCGGGTCGACGCGCGTCTCGCTCTTGCCCGCGGCCGGCGCGGAGGGTTGCGCCGCGGTGCGCGGCGCGGCGGGCGGCGGCGGGGCGGGCGCGGTCTCGACGGCGCGCGACGGCGGCTGGGCCGCGGCCTCGATCGCCGCCTCCATGGCCTGGCGCGACATCGGCGCGACGGCGGGCGTCGGAAGGGGCGCTTCACGCGGGGCGGCGCCTGGCTGCGGCTTCGCCGGCGTTTCAGCCAGCGGCTTGCGCCGCTGGACATTCGCGACCGGCGCGGCAGGCGGGCGCGCCGCGCGCGCGCGGATGTCGAGCGGCGCGCCCGCCTCGCGCGGCGGCGCCGGCGCGTCGTCACGGCCCGCCGCCACGGCGACGAGCGGCGCCAGAACCAGCGCGGCGATCAATGACGTCTGCATCATGCGCGACATGTCGGCGCGACAGTGGCGCGCCGCGCTTGCCTCGGGCTGACGGGCTATTGCACCACGAGCTCGGCCTGCAGCGCGCCGGAGGTTTTCAGGGCCTGCAGGATGGCGATGATGCCGGTCGGCTTCAGGCCGATGGCGTTGAGGCCGCGCACCAGCGTGCGCAGATTGGAGCCCTGCAGGACGGCGATCTGGCCGCCCGTCTGCTCGGCCTCGACCTGCGTGCGCGGCGTGACGACGGTTTCGCCCTGCGACATCGGCGCAGGCTGCGAGACCTGCGGCGCTTCTGTGACGCGCACGGTGATGCCGCCATGGGTGATGGCGACGGTCGAGACGCGCACATCCTGCCCGATGACGATCGTGCCCGTGCGGGCGTCGACGACGATGCGCGCCGGGGCGTCGGGCTGCACCTCGAGGTCGCCGATCTCGGCCATGAAGCGCGCCGTCGAGATTTGCGGCGCGCGCGCCACCAGGACGGTGCGGTGATCGCGTTCGCGCGCCAGATCCCGGCCGAACCGGCGGCGCGTATGCGCGTTGATGGCGTCGGCGATCTGCGTGGCGGTGCGGAAATCGGGATTGCGCAATTCGAGCGCGAGCGGCCCGTCGGCGAGCGCGCCGGGCGGCTCGCGCTCGATCGTTCCGCCATTGGGCACGCGCGCGGCGGTCGGCACGCCCTGACTGACGCTTTCGGCCTCGCCCTTGGCGGCGAAGCCGGAGACGACGAGCTGGCCCTGGGCGACGGCGTAGGTCTGCCCATCGGCGGCGGTGAGCGGCGTCATCACCAGCGTTCCGCCCATCAGCGAGGAGGCGTCGCCGAGCGAGGAGACCGTGACGTCGAGCCGGGCGCCGCGATTGGCGAAGGGCGGCAGATCGGCGGTGACGATCACGGCCGCGACGTTGCGCACGCGCAGGGCGCCGGCCTTCACCGCGACGCCCATGCGATCGAGCATGGATTGCAGCGACTGTTCGGTGAAGGCGGCGTTGCGCAGGCTGTCGCCGGTGCCCGACAGGCCGACGACGAGGCCATAGCCGACAAGCTGGTTGTCGCGCATGCGCGGCGCGGTGACGACATCCTTGATTCGCGCGGCCTCGAGCGGCGCGGCCAGGCCGAAGATCGCCGCCAGCGCCAGAGCGAGAAGACGCGCGTCGCGCCTCACGGCTGATCCTCGATGTGAACCGTGCCGTCGGCGGCGAGCCGGCCGGTGACGATGACCGAGGTGGCGGCGTTGCGCGCGCGGACCCGTTCGCCCGCCGCAGCCGCCTGAAGCGCGACGCCCGCGGCGGCGATCTCGACGCCGGCGGCGCGGAACCGCAAGGCGACGCTCGATCCGATCTGCACGATCTGCGGCTCGCCGACGGCATCGCGCGGGATCGGCTGACCGGGGACCAGCGTGAGACGCGCCGCCTTGCCGACGACCTCCGACAGCTCCGCCGGCGGCGCCGCGCCGATGCGGCGGATGACAATCTCGCGCATCTCGACCATGTCGCCGCGGATGACGGTGCGCGGATAGATGACGACGCGCGGCGTGACGAGAAGCTCCTGCGCCATCGCGCCCGAAGCGAGTCCACACAGGAGGGCCGCCGCCGCGAAGCGCATCAGCGGATGATCCGCGACAGCGTCGACGACATGTCGTCGGCGGCCTGCACGACCTTGGAGTTCATCTCGTAGGCGCGCTGGGCCGAGATCAGCTCGGTGATCTCCTTGACCGGATCGACGTTCGAGCTTTCGAGATAGCCCTGACGGATGGCGCCGAAGCCTTCCGATCCCGGATTGCCCGTGGTCGGCGCGCCGGAGGCGATCGTCTGCCGGTAGAGATTGCCGCCGAGCGGCTCGAGCCCGGCCTCGTTGGCGAAGTTCGCGAGCGCGATCTGGCCGAGCTGTTGCAGATCCGTCTGTCCGGCGATGCGGGCGCTGACGGCGCCGGATTCGCTGACGATGACTTCCAGCGTGTTCTGCGGAACGTTCATCGCCGGCTGCACCGTATAGCCGTCGAGCGTGACGATCTGCCCGGCGCCATTGGTGTTGAAGGCGCCGGCGCGGGTGTAGAGCGTCTCGCCGTCGGGCCCCTGGATCTGATAGAAGCCGCGGCCGGTGAGCGCCAGATCGAGCTTGTTGCCGGTCTGAGCGATGGTGCCCTGGATGTGCAGATTGCGGATCGCCGCGGTGCGCACGCCGAGACCGACCTGCGCGCCTTCCGGCACCACGCCCTCCTCGCCGCGTTGCGAGACGCCCTGCAGCCGTTCGGCCATGTAGAGCAGGTCGGTGAACTCGGCGCGGGCGCGCTTGAAGCCGGTGGTGTTGATGTTCGCCATGTTGTTGGCGATCACCTCGACGTTCATCTGCTGCGCCGAGAGGCCGGTGGCGGCGATATGAAGCGCTCTCATCATGTGCGTCGACCTTTCGCCGCGTCAGATCTGCATACGGGAGACTTCCTGCAGCGACGCGACGAAGCGGTCGCGCAGGGCGATGGCGGTCTGCAGCGTGCGTTCGGCCGCCATCAGCTTGCCGACGACCTCCTGCAGGGAGGCGGCGCCGTTGACGCCCTGGATCGCCGCCGCATCCGCGGCGCCGAGGGCGGCGGCCGCCTCCTGCGCCGTGCGCGCGACGAATTCGGCGAAGCCGGCGGACGATGTGGCGACGTCGGGCGCAAGGCGCGTCGCGGCGTCGACAAGCGCGGGCGCTGCGGAGACGAGGGCGATCGGCGTCATGGTCAGGCCTTCAGAAGATCGAGCGTCATGGCGTGGAGTTCGCGCGCCTGCCGGTAGATCTGCAGCGACGCCTGATAGGAGCGGTTGGCCTCCTTCATGTCGGCGAGCTCGACCAGCATGTCGACATTGGGCAGCTTGACGAAGCCCTTGTCGTCGGCGGCGGGATGGGAGGGATCGTGCTGGATGCGGAAGGGGCGCTCGTCGTCGGAGATGCGCTTGAGTTTCAGCAGACGCGCCTCGAGCGTGCGATCGAGCGTCGACTCGAACGAGGCCAGCTTGCGTCGGTAGGGGTCGCCGCCCGGCGTCGAGGCGGTGGATTCGGCGTTGGCGATGTTCTCGGCGACGACGCGCAGGCGCGTCGACTGCGCCTCGAGCCCCGAGGAGGCGATGCGGAAAGTGGCGGCGAGCGGATCGGACACGCGGTCAGCCCCTCACATTCGACATGGTCATGCGATGAAAGCTGCGCAACGCGGTCGTGGTTACGGCCGCGGCGCGGTTGGTGTCGGCGGCGCGCATCAGCTCCTGCTCCAGCGCGACGGCGTTGCCCGACACCAGGGTCTCCCAGCCGGGCGCCGAGAAGCGGCGAAGACCGCCCGCATCGTCGCGCGCGCCGGTCGAGAGATGGGCGACATGCGTGCGGGCGAGACGCGCAGACAACGAATCGAGCGCCTCCGTGAAGGCGCGCAGATCACGCGGTCGATAGCCGGGCGCGTTGGCGTTGGCGACGTTCTCGGCGATGGTCGCCTGCCGCGTCGAAAGCCAGTCGAGTCGACGATCGGCGAGCGCGAAGAGATCGGTCATGTCAGCAATGGCCTTGCGCGATCATGTCCTGCAAGTCATGGCGCGCCCGGCTTGTCCGTGGCTGTCGCGCCGGCGCCGGAGGGCGGCGCGATCCGGGCGCGTTCGATCGCCTCGGCGAGGATCGGGGCCAACGCCTGGGCGGGCGCGCGGCCCGTCGCGTGAACGCCGAAGAGTTCGACGCCGCCGCGCTCCGGACCGAGCGTGAGCCGCAGGAAGGCCGTGACCGGCTGCTGCTTGAACTCGATGTCGAGCGAGACGCAGGCGCTGCCCTCCCACGAGGCGCGGGCCTGCGCGCCGAGCGCGAAGTCGATCGCGCCCGGCCGGAAATAGAGCTCGGCGCAGGAGGCGACGAGATCGGCCATGTTGGCGTGCTCGCCGGCCTTGACGCAGAAGATCAGCTCGTCGAGATCGACAAGTCGCAGTTCGGATGCGACCGGCCGCAACGCCTCGGCGAGAAGACGCTCGCACTCGGCGCGTTCCGACACCGTCTCCCGGCTGATCGTCATCCGGCCCTTCCCGCGGTCGGCGCGCGGCGCGCGCTGAGAATGTGGATGATTTCGGCGACCGCCTGATAGAAGGCGGGCGGAATCATCCGGTCCACCGTCACCTGATCGTGCATCGACCTTGCGAGGGCCTTGTCTTCGATCACCGGCACGCCATGCGCCTCGGCGATGGCGCGAATGCGCAGCGCCAGATGATCGCGGCCCTTGGCTAGAACGAGCGGCGCCGGCGTCTCGCCGCGCACATAGCGCAGCGCGACGGCGTAATGCGTCGGGTTGGCGACGACGAGCGTCGCCTTCGGCACGCTGGCGGCCATGCGGCGGCGTGAGCGCGCCATGCGCAGCGAGCGGAAGCGCTGTCGCACGTGCGGATCGCCCTCGGCCTGACGGTTCTCCTCCTTCACCTCGTTGCGCGTCATGCGCAGATCGCGCAGCCAGGTGAGGCGGGAGACGAGAATGTCGGCCATCGCGGCGACGAAGGCGACGGCCAGCACGCTCTTGAAGGCGCGGTCGATCATCTCCGTCGCCGCAGCAGGCAAGGTTGCGGCCGGGCGCGTCAGCGTGGCGAGCGCCAGTTCGCCGAGCCCGCGCGCGACGATCGCCACAGCGATCAGCACGAGGATGATCTTGACGCCCGTGCGCAGCGCGAGCGCCCCTCCCTCCCGGCCGAACAGTCGACTCCAGCCCTGGCGCGGCGAGAGCGCCGACCATTTGGGCGCGATGCGGCGGGCGACGACGCGCGGGCGCGCCTGCGCGACATGGGCGAGCACGACCGTCAGTGCGACCGGCGCGGCGAGCAGCGCCACCGCCGCGCTCCACTCGCGCAGCACGAGCAGCGTGAGCGAGGCCGCATCCTCTGCGCCGTTCAGGCGAATCGTATGCGCCCCCTCCAGCATTCGGCCGAGCGCCACAACGGCGTCGGGCGCGGCCATTGGCGCAGCGAAAACGGCGGCGATCCAGGCGCCGGCCAGGCTCGCCGCCGTGACGACGTCGCGCGACAGCGGAACATTGCCCTGCTCGACCGAATCGAAGCGCTTCTTCTCGGTCGGCTCCTCGGTGCGATCGTCGCGATCGGTCGGCTCGCTCATGCCGCGCCGTCGCCGCCGGCCTGCGGCCGCTGGATGGCGCCCTGGTCGATCAGATCGACGACGATGCGCTCGATGGCGCGGCGGGCGGCGGCGACATCCTTGTCGGCCACCGAATCGGCGTTTTTCAGCTCGGCCTCGACCATGCGGCGGGCGCGCGCGGCGAGCGAAGAGAGCACGGCGTCGCGGAATTCCTGACTCGTGTCCTTGAGCGCGAGGATGACCGATTCGGTCGGCGCCTTGTCGAACAGAACCATGCGATCGCGCTGGCTGAGCGCGACGATGTCGGCGAAGGAGAACAGCTTTTCGCGGATCTTGCGGGCCACGGCGGGGCGTGTCGTCTCGAAAGCGACGATCATCTCCTCGACCTTTTCGCGATCGAGCTTCGAGACGATCTCGAGCAGGCGCGCCTCGGGCTGAGCCGGCGCGGCCGTCGCCTCGGCGCCGAACAGGTCCTGCTCGAGAGCCACCTCGATGAGGTGGAGCACGCGGTCGGAGACGCGACGCAGACCAATCAGGCGTTCGGCGACGAGATCGCGGCGCTGCGGCGGCAAGAGCACCAGCAGCGCGGCGACGCGGGCGCTGTCGAAGCGATCGAGAATGAAGGCGGCGACCTGCGGGTGCTCTTCCTGCAGACAGGCGGCGAGGCGCGCGTCCGGCAGGTTGGCGGCCTTGACCCAGAAGGACTCCTTCGAGCCGCCAGTGACGTCCGCCATGATGTCGGAGACGAGTTCGGGCGGCAGCACCTCGTCGAGCAGCTTGCGCGCCGCCTCCGGGTCGCCGATCACGTCGGCGCCGGCGGAGAAGTTCGAGGCGAATTCGTCGACGAGCTTTTCCAGCGACGTCGTCGGCAGCGGCTTCAGACCGGCCGCCGCCTGCGTCAGGCGGCGCAGGTCGGCCTCGTCGAAATGCTTGAGAAGGCGCGAGGCGAGCGGCTTGCCCATGGCGAGCAGCAGCGCCGCCGCCTTTTCGACGCCACCGAGATTGTGCGGGATGGGCGCGTTCACCGTGATCGGCTCTAGCGGCCCGCCGCCGCGCCCGGACGCACGAGCTCGCGAATGACGACGCCGAGACGATCGGGCTCGTCCTCGAGCGCGACGACCTCGCCGCGCGCCACGACGCGGCCGTTGACGGCCACGTCGACGAGATCGCCGAGCTTGCGATCCAGCGCGATCACCGCGCCCTGACCAAGCGTCACCACCTCGGCGAGCGGCATGCGCAGATGACCGAGCACGACATCGACATCGACGCGGATACGCAACACATGATCGGGCATCTCGCGCGGAGCGCGGGGCGGGGCGGTCGCAGCGTCCGACATGGCAGGCGATCTCCGGATCAGGCGTCAGCGGCAGGCGCGGCCAGCGCGCGCTCGATCTGCACCGTGTAGCGTCCCTCGCTCTGGCCGAGGCGACAGTGGAACATGCCGACGCCGGACGCCTCGAGCAGGGTCGGCGAGCGTGACGTGGCCGAGAGCGACAGGATCTGGCCTTCGCGCAGATCGGCCACATCGGCGATCGACAGGCTGCGATCGCGGAGCAGCACGCGCAGGGGAAGCTCGACATCCGCGACGCAATCGCCGATCGCGCCCCTGGCGCTTTCGCGGCGCGTCTCGCCCTGCGCCTCGCCGCGCCAGGCGGACGGGGCGCGCAAGACGATGCGACTCTCGCGGCCGATGACGCGCATGCGCAGCGCGATCTCGACGCCGCCCTCGCGCGGGGCGCCGGGCCGGTCCTCCAGTCCGTCGAAGGCGAGGCCCGAGGCGCCGAACGCCTCGCCCATCGGTTCGGCCAGGGCCTCGGCGACGTTCTGGCAGATGGCGCGTTCCAGCGCCGTCGGCTCGCGCGGCTCGCGCCAGACAGGGTTCGAGCCGTCGCCGCCGAACATCGCTTCGATCAGATCGTAGATCGCCGCCTGCGAGAATCGCAGAGTCGCCACGGCGCCGCCGGCGGCATAGCGCGCCTCGACGCCCTGCCCCACCTCGAGTTCGTCGGCGTCGCCGATCTCGTCCTCCGCGGCAAGACCGATGCGCAGCCCGAGCTTCGCGCCGACATCGGCCGACAGCCGCCGCGCAACCGCCTGCGCGAGCGGGCGGATCGACTCGTCGCCGCGCCGGTGATGGCGCAGCAGCAGGGCCAGGCCGCGTGGCGGATCAGGCGGCTTTAGCACTTGCGCCTCCGCCTTCGATCGTCGCTGTCTCGACCTCGTCGATGGTCGGGCGCTCCTTGCTGGAGATCACCTTGCGCCCGTGCTCGACGGCGATCTGCGGCATGGCTCCGTTCATGAAAGCGAGCAGAACCTGCTTGGCGACGATGAACAGCCGCTCCTGGGAGACGCGCGTCGCCTTGATCTTGTTGGCGAGCGGGCTGAGCATGCCGTAGGACATGAAGATGCCGGCGAAGGTGCCGACCAGCGCCGCGCCGATCAGTCCGCCGAGGAGTTCGGGCGACTGGTCGAGCGCGCCCATCGCCTTGATGACGCCGAGCACGGCGGCGACGATGCCGAGCGCGGGCAGCGAGTCGGAGACCACCGTCATCGCCTGGTAGGGCTTGAGCTTGTCGTGCATCATGGTCTCGATTTCTTCATCCATCAGCGCCTCGATCTCGTGCGGGCGCGCATTGCCGATGATGATGAGACGCATGTAGTCGCAGATGAAGGTCGTCAGATCATGATTGCGGGTTACGGAAGGGTAGTTGTTGAAAATGGCCGACTCGGCCGGATTGTCGACATGCGCCTCGATCTCGTTGCGGCCTTTGGCGCGCAATTCGCGCATCAGGGCGTGCAGCAGGCCGAGGATCTCGAGGAAGTCGGACGTCTTGGGCTTCTTCTCGAGCAGGGCCTCCATCACCGCCTTGCCCGAGTCCTTGATCGTCGGGATGGTGTTGGCGGCGATGAAGGTGCCGAGCGCCGAGCCGCCGATGATGACGAGCTCCCAGGGCTGCACCAGAACTTCGAGATGGCCGCCCATGGCGGCGAAGCCGCCGAGCATGCAGGCCATGGCCAGAACCAGTCCGATTCCGAAGGTCACGTGCGCATCCCGTTCTTGTCGCGCCACCCTGCCGGCGCGCGCCTTGCGCCGGGCTGACGACCGCGCGTCAGGCCGGCGCAAGGCGGGGCGCGCAGCCTGCGACAGCCGCATCAGCGAGGCGCCGCATGCTGACCACCTACACCTCCTATCGCCTGGTCGCGTCCGATCTCGATTCCGCGCTCGACCGCACAGCCAAGGCGCCGCCCGCCTCGCGCGAGATCGATTACTGGAACGCCAAGATCGGCAATGTGAAATCGATCGACGACTTCCTTGCCGACGCGCGCCTGTTCACCTTCGCGATGAAGGCGCACGGCCTCGGCGACATGGCCTACGCCAAGGGGTTCATGCGCAAGCTGCTGGAGGGCGGGCTCAGCGATCCGGCCAGCATGGCCAACCGACTCTCCGACGTGCGCTACAAACAGTTCGCGGAAACGTTCAATTTCGAACGCTATGGCCCGTTCACGATGACGTTGGGTGAGGCGCGCAACGGCACGGTGCAACGCTATCTGCGCCAGACGCTCGAGGAGACGGAGGGCGCCGCCAACGAGGGCGTGCGGCTGGCGCTGTATTTCCAGCGCAAGGCCGCCGATCTCGTCTCGCCGATGCAGATCCTCGGCGATCCGGCGCTGCTGAAGGTGGTGCAGACCGCCTATTCCCTGCCAGCCTCGATGTCGGGCGCTTCGATCGACGCGCAGGCGGCGATGATCGCCGACAAGATCGACGTGACGACGCTGCGCGAGCCGGCGGCGATGGAGAAGCTGCTGCAGCGCTTCACCGCGCTCTACGACATCGCCGCCGGACCGGCGAAGAGCAGCCCGGCCGCGATGCTGATCGACGCCTCGGCGGGAACCGGCGTCGGCGTCGACACGCTGATGAGCATCGCCCGGCTGCGGACGGGCGGCTGACATGCAGGGGAGCCTCTATGTCGGCCTGTCGGCGCAGCTGGCGTTGCGCGACCGGCTGGCGACGGTGGCGCACAACGTCGCCAATGTCAGCACTCCCGGCTTCCGCGCCGAGCAGGCGAAGTTCGACACGCTACTCGCCCGCACCGGCGAGCAGCCGACTGCCTTCGTAGCCACAGAAGAAACCTATCTGTCGCGCCTGCCCGGCGGGTTGCAACGCACCGACAGCCCGCTCGACGTCGGCGTGCTGGGCGACGGCTTCCTGGCGATCCGCTCGCCGCAGGGCGTCGCC
>JAEULW010000335.1 GCA_016793505.1 Methylobacteriaceae bacterium
CGGATTGGCGACGGAGACGGAGAGCGGAATGTCGCGTCGCACGATCCCGCCATGCAATTCGGCGACCGGGACGCCGAGCGCCTTGCCGCGAATGTCGTCGAGCGCCATCTCCAGCGCCGCCTTGGCTTCGGCGTGGCCAACGACGGCGTGATCGGCCTCGTCGAGGATCGACTGCACGGCGCTCGCCGGCCGGCCGAGCGTCAACGGCCGCAAATAGACGTCGAGCGCTGCGGCGTTCGCTTCCGCCGTGCCGGAGAAAACCGACCAGGGCGCCGCCTCGCCCCAGCCGACGAGACCGCCGCGCGTTCTCAATTCGAGGATGACGCCGGGCATCGAGCGTTCGACGTCGCCGACCCCGTGGCGGCGCTTCATGCGCAGCGGCCAGCGCGTCAGCGTCACCACCATGCGGTCGATGACGAGATCGCGCGTCATCGTTGCTTCGATCGTCTCATGCATGACCGGCCGCCAGCTTTCTTTCGAGTCGCTGCGCCAGCAGCGTCGCAGGGAAGAGGATGATGAAATAGATCGCCGCCACCACCGTATAGACCTCGAGCGGGCGATAGGTGTCGGCGTTGATCAAGGTCGCGTTGTAGAGCAGGTCGGGAACCGCGATCACCGAGACCAGCGACGTGTTCTTCAGCTGGATGATCGACTGGTTGACATAAGGAGGCAGCATGCGGCGGATCGCCTGCGGCAGGATGACGAGACGCAGCACCAACCACGACTTGAGCCCGAGGGCGCGCGCCGCGTCCCATTGGCCGCGCTCGAGAGATTCGATGCCGCCGCGGAAAATCTCGGCATAGAAGGCGCCGCCATAGAGCGACAGGACCGAGACCGCCGCGACATGCGGCGGGATGTTGACGCCGATCACCACGGGGAAGGCGTAGTAGAACCAGATGATCTGCACGAGCAGCGGCGTGCAGCGGAAAATCTCGATATAGGCCATCGCCGGCCAGTCGATCAGCTTCCACTTCTTCAGGCGCAACATCGCGACGGCGAGGCCGATCAGCGTGCCGAGCACGACCGTGCCGATCGTATAGGCCATCGTCCAGCCGATGCCGATCCAGAACAGCCGGCTGTATTTGGTCAGCAGCGCGAAATCCCAGACGTAGTTCATCGTCGTCCGATCCGGGCAAGCCGCGCGACAGAGGAAAGCGGGCGCGCAGCGCGCGCCCGCGCCGAGGTCAGATGTCGACTTCGACCGGCAGATCGGCCGCCGGCACGCCGGAGAGCGCGAGGCCCTTCTGGAACCATTCGCGCATCTGGCCGATGCCGCGATTGTATTCGACCCATGTCGACAGGAAATCGCGCCACTTCTTGTCCGCTTCCTTGCGCACGCCCATGCAGCTCGCAATGGCGACGGCCGGCTTCTGCAGCAGGCTGTAGGAGCCGAGATTGCGGTTCTTGGCGACGGCGGTCAGGCCGAGGATGAGCGCGCTGACGACGGCGTCGACGCGGCCGGAGGCGAGCTCCAGCATCACCTCGTCGCGCGTCTTCAGCGCCTTGATGTCGGCGTTGGGCGCAAAGCGCCGCGCCGCCGTCTCGTTGGCGGAGCCGACGTCGACGGCGATGCGGATCTCCTTCTTGTTGAGGTCGTCCCAGGTCTTGGCGGTCAGCCCCTTCTTCAGCACGGCGCCGAAGGGATGGGAGAAGACGGGCGAGGTGAAGTCGATCACCAGCGCGCGCTGCGGCGTCGCCGACAAGGCGAAGGCGAGATCGATCTTGCCGGACTGCAGTTCGAGCACCGAATTGCCGTAGGTCGATTCGGTGTAGTCGAGCTTCACGTCGAGCGTCCTGGCGATGTCCTTGGCCATCTCGATGGCGAAGCCGCTCCACTCGCCGGAGGCCAGATCCTTGTTGAAATAGGGCAGTTCGCCCGGCAGAACGGCGATTCGCAATGTCTTGGAGGCGCGCACGCGGTCGAGCGTGCTGTCGCTCGCGCCTTGGGCGATCGCGGGCGTCGCCAGCGCGGCGAGGGCGCTCGCGCCGAGGCCGAGGCCGGCGCCGAGCTTCAGCGCGTCGCGCCGTGAATTGCCGCGTTCCCTCTGTTCAGTCGTCATCTGGCAGCTCCCTGATCGCCCTGCGACGGCCAGATGCTAAACCGATGGCGGCATGGCGCAACCGCCGCGTGGCGGCGCCTCAATCCGGCAATGTGAGCAGGCCTGCGGCGCCGTCGGCGGCGCCGAAGAGCAGGCGTCGACCCTTCGCGTCCCAGGCGAGCGCGGTGATCGCGCCGGCCCTGTTCTCCTGCGCCGGCGCGCGCACCGGCAGTTCGGAGGCGTCGGTCAGTCGCGACAGGATGATCCAGCCGTCCTCGTAGCCGATCGCCAGAACCAGCGCGCCGGGATGGAAAGCGACGGTCGAGACCTTGGCGGGGCGCGCGCCGCATTCGCTCGGCGCCTTGCCCATCGGCCCGTCCTTGTCGCGGAACGGCCAGACGATGGCGGCGTCGGCGCCCGAGGTGGCGAGCCAGTTTCCGTCATGCGACCAGGAGAAGCTGCGCGTCTTCGACGGGTAGCCCGTCATGCGCATGTCCTTGCGGTCGGCGAGGCGCCAGCCGTGCAGGGCGTTCTCCTGCATCGAGGTGACGACGAAGCGCCCGTCCGGCGAGACGGCGCAATCGAGATGCGAGCCTTTCCAGACGAGCGCTTCGGGCGGGCCGGCGACGTTCGGAAACCAGAGCGAGACGCCGTTGTAGTGCGCGGCGGCGAGACGATAGCCCTTGGGCAAAAAGGCGAGGCCGCGCACCGAAGAGGGCGCGGTCCAGCTCCTTGTCGCGCCGGCGGCGTCGCGGGCGCGCACCTCGCGCTGGGCCGACCAGGCGGTCGCCCCGTCGGCGCGCAGCGCCACCGCGTCGATCCAGCGGCCTTTTTCATCGCCGAGCAGCGTGGTCGCGCCGTCGGCGGACAGCGCGACGACGCGGCCGTCATCGCCGCCGGCGACGAGGCGCCGTGCGTCATGGGCGGCGACGAGAAGCGTCGCCTCAGGATGCAGCGCGATGCGCCGCGGCGCCTGCGGCGCGCCGAGCAGCGCTGCGCCGTCGGCGAGGGCCAGGGCCGGCGCATCGGCGAGAAAGGCCGCGGCGACGACATGCGCGCCCGCCTCGATCGGCGCGACGCGCGAGATCAGGGAATGATCGGTCATGCCTGCCGGTGTAGCGAAGCCGGGCCCGACCCGCCAGCCTCGATGCGCGGCGGGCGTTGCGCCGGTTCGACATGCCGAAAGGCCGGTTGGTCGAGCGCCCGGACAGCGTCGGCCAGCGCCTCGAGCGCTTTGGGCCGCGTGAACCCTACGCGCCAGGCGAGCGCGATGCGCCGCGACGGCTCGGGCGGCGAGAAAGGAATGACGGTCACGAGTTCGCTGGCGTGCGGACGCTGCAACGCGCTCGCCGGCAGGATCGATACGCCGAGGCCGGAGGCGACCATCCAGCGCAGCGTGCCGATCGAGTAGCCGAGATGAATGTCGGTCTCGGCCTTGCTCACCTGCGGGCAGGCGCCGAGCACCTGATCGCGGAAGCAGTTGCCCGCCTTCAGCAGCAGCACCTCGTCGCCGCGCATTTCGCCGGGATCGATGGCCTCGCGTCCCTGCCAGGCGTGGCCGTGCGGCACGATGACGAGAAAGGACTCGTCGTAGAGCGCGCGCGTCGCGACACCCGGCGGATCGAAGGGCAGGGCGATGATCGCCGCGTCGATCTCGTTGGCGGCGAGCATCTCCTGCAGCGCCGCCGTCATGTTCTCCTCGATGACCAGCGGCATGGTCGGGGCGATGCGCTTCAGTTCGACGATCAGCGGCGGCAGAAGATAGGGCCCGACCGTATGAATGACGCCGAGGCGCAGCGGCCCGGCGAGCTGGTCGCGGCCGGTGCGGGCGATGTCGCGGATTTTCTCGGCTTCTGCGATGGCGATGCGCGCCTGGCGGACGATCTCCGCGCCGACCGGGCTCGGGCTGACGAAGCCCTTGGCGCGCTCGAACAACGCCACGCCGAGCTCCTGCTCGATGCGGGCGATCGCCACCGACAGCGTCGGCTGGCTCACCGAACAGCGTTCGGCGGCGCGGCTGAAATTGCCCTCGATCGCGAGTGCGACGATGTAGCGCAATTCGACGAGGGTCATGCCGGCGCTCCGAAAATCCTGTGTTTCGCGGGGCTTGCGATCGCTATAGCCCTACGCTATCGAGACTATAGCGAAAATCAATTAAGTCATTGATTTAGATCAATTTTTTTGACATCTGCGCAACTAGTCTCGCGCCGGTGCATCAAGGAGACCGACGATGAAACGGGCGCTTACCCTTGTCGCGGCGACGCTGGCCTGCTCGGCCGCGTCCTTTGCGATCGCGATCGCGCAGACGGACGAGCCGATCGAGCCGGTGCGGCCGCCGCGCAGCATCAATCTCGGCATGGTGGAGCTCGGCAAGAAGCTCTACTTCGATCCGCGCCTGTCGAAGTCCGGCTGGATCTCCTGCAACTCCTGCCACAACCTGTCGATGGGCGGCAGCGACAACATCCCGACCTCGATCGGCGACCAGTGGCAGCAGGGCCCGATCAACGCGCCGACCGTGCTCAACTCCAGCCTCAACCTGGCGCAGTTCTGGGACGGGCGCGCCGCCGATCTGAAGGCCCAGGCCGGCGGGCCCATCGCCAATCCCGGCGAAATGGCTTTCTCGCATACGCTGGCGCTCGGCGTGCTCGAATCAATTCCCGCCTATGTGCGCGAGTTCAAGCAGGTGTTCGGCAAGGACAAGATCGACATCGATCAGGTGACGCTGGCGATCGCCGAATTCGAGAAGACGCTGGTGACGCCGAATTCGCGTTTCGACCAGTGGCTGCTCGGCCGCAAGGACGCGTTGTCGGTGGATGAACTGGCGGGCTACGCCCTGTTCAAGGACTCCGGTTGCGTCGCCTGCCACAATGGCGAGGCGGTGGGCGGCAATTCGTTCCAGAAGATGGGCGTGGTCGAGCCATTCAAGAAGGACGATCCGGCGACCGGCCGCTTCGCTGTGACTGGCAAGGACGCCGATCGCTTCAACTACAAGGTGCCGACGCTGCGCAATGTCGAGCTGACCTATCCCTATTTCCACGACGGCTCGGCCAACACGCTGACCGAGGCCGTGCGGGTGATGGGGCGCATCCAGCTCGGCAAGGATTTCTCGGCGCAGGAGACGGGTCAGATCGTCGCCTTCCTGAAGACGCTGACCGGCGACCAGCCGAACTTCGCGCTGCCGATCCTGCCGCCGTCGAGCGACGCGACGCCGCGGCCGCAGCCTTTCCTGCCGAAGAAATGAGGCGAGGCCCGCGCCTGGCGCGCCGCGACGTGGCGGCGCGCCAACCCGTGTTCGCTTTCGAGCGACGCGCTGCAACGCGCGGCGGGCGCGCCCGTTCGCGCGTCGGCGTCAGACGCCGTGCGTCTTGAGCCAGGCTTGCAGGCGCGCCCAGCCATCCTTCGCCGCCGCCTCGCGGTAGCTCGGGCGATAGTCGGCGTGGAAGGCGTGCGGCGCGTCGGGATAGACGATCAATTCCGCGCGCCCGCCCGCCGCCTTCATGTCGGCGACGAGTTTCTCCACGCCGGCGACGGGAATGCCCTGATCCTGACCGCCATAGAGGCCGAGCACCGGCGCCTTGATCTGCGCCGCGACATCCTGCGGATGCTTCGGGCGAATGGCGTCGGTCGGGCCGGTGACGCGGCCATACCAAGCGACGCCGGCCTTCAGCGCCGGATTGTGCGCGGCGTAGAGCCAGGTGATGCGCCCGCCCCAGCAGAAGCCGGTGATCGCCAGCCGATCGGCGAGCGCTCCTTCGGATTTGGCGAAGGCGACAGCCGCGTCGAGATCGCGCATCACCGAGGCGTCCACCTGCTTGCCGACGATCGCCTGCACGCCGGCCATGTCGGGCGCCGTGCGCACGTCGCCGTGGCGGATGAAATGCTCCACCGCGATCGCGTAGTAGCCGAGCTTCGCGAGACGGCGCGCGACGTCCTTGATGTGTTCGTGGACGCCGAAGATTTCCGACACGACCAGCACGACGGGCGCCGCCGGCTTGCCCTCGGGATAGGCGCGGAAGGCCGGAACCTTGCCGTCCGGCGCGTTGACCTCGACCATGCCGGCGGTCAGACCGGCCGCGTCGGTCGTGATGGTCTGCGCCGACACCGGTTGCACCGCGAGCGCAAAGCCGCTCGCCGCGGCGACGCCGGCCATCAGGCCGCGACGATCGAGCGCCGGCAGGCCGGCGGGCTCGGGCTCATTGAGCGTGTTGAAACTCATGAAGGCATCCTCCCGGCCGGGAGAATGCCTTCATGAGCGGTCGCGGGCAACGCCGGCGCGCGGCGCCGCCGATCACAACGCGATGATCACATCACGACAACCGGCGTGCCGATCTTCACGCGGTCATAGAGATCGGCGACGTCGTCGTTGAGCATGCGGATGCAGCCCGACGACACCGCCTCGCCGATCGTGTCGGCCTCGTTGGTGCCGTGGATGCGGTAGATCGTGTCCTTGCCGCCCGAGTAGAGATACATGGCGCGGGCGCCGAGCGGATTGTCCTCGCCGCCGGGCATGAAAGCCGGCAGGTCGGGGCGGCGCTTCAGCATCGCGGCGGGCGGCGTCCAGTCCGGCCACTCGGCCTTGCGGCCGATCGAGACGCGGCCCTTCCACTCGAAGCCCTCGCGGCCGACGCCGACGCCGTAGGACACGGCGCGGCCTTCGCCGAGGCTGAGGTAGAGACGGCGGCCCTCGGTGTCGATGGTGATCGTGCCGCGCGCCGCGCCGGTCGGATCGGCGACGATGGCGCGGGTCGAGCGCGGCTGCTCGCGTTGCACGGAGAGGCTGGCGAGGCGCGCCTGCACCGCCGGCTCCTGCATCATCATGGCGCGGGGCGAGTCGCGGTCGATCGCTTGGGCCGAGCCGATGGCGGCGAAGGCGGCGGCGGCGAGAAGGGCGGCGCGGGCGAAGCGGATCATGAC
>JAEULW010000342.1 GCA_016793505.1 Methylobacteriaceae bacterium
TCGCTCAGGCGCACAAGCCGGACGAGTTCAGCGCGCTTGCCGACCTCGCCCGCTGCGACGCCTTCGTGGCGAAGCTGATCGGCGAATGCGCGGCGTGAGCGCGGCGCGCGCCGGCCTGCGACGGATTGTCCACGCCCGGCGGGCGCATGGTCGCTTGCCGCAACGCGCCGGGCGATGTGCAATCCGCGATGGCGGCCGTCCCGCGACGAAGGCCGGCGCCCGGGAGAGACGCCATGGATGAGACGCAGGAAGCGCCGCTGCGGCCCGCGCCCGTCGTGCGCCGCGCCGACGTCGCCGACATCGTCGCGGCGATCGAGGCGGGCCTTCGCGATTTCCGCCGCGCGCCGCTCTACGGGCTGTTCTTCGGCGGCGTCTACGCGCTCGGCGGCGTCGCGGCCTGTTACTTCATGACGGCGATCGGCTGGGGCTGGCTGGTCATGCCGATGATGGCGGGCTTCGCGCTGATCGGCCCGTTCATCGCGGTCGGGCTCTACGAGGTCAGCCGCAGGCTGTCGACCGGCGAGACGCTGTCGTTCGGCGCGGTGCTCGCCTGCATGTTCCGGCAGGGCGGGCGGGAACTGGGCTGGATGGCGCTGATCTGCGTCTTCGCCTTCGTCATGTGGATGTACCAGATCCGGCTGATGGTGGCGCTGTTCTTCAGCTTCGCGCCGATCGAGCTCGGCGCTTTCCTGCGCATGCTGGTGACGACGCAACAGGGCCTGATCTTCCTCACCATCGGCACCGCCTGGGGCGCGGTGATCGCCATCGTGATCTTCTCGCTGACGGTGATCTCGTTCCCGCTGCTGCTCGATCGCGACCGCGATTTCATCACGGCGATGATCGCCTCGGTGCAATCGGTCATCAAAAGCCCCGTCGTGATGGTCGGCTGGGGCCTTGTCACGGTGGCGCTGATCCTCATCGCCTGCCTGCCCTTCTTTCTCGGGCTGCCGATCGTGCTGCCGGTGCTGGGGCACGCGACATGGCATCTCTACAAGCGGCTGGTCGAACCGGAGTGAGGCGGCGCCTCAGCGGCGCAGGAAGGTGAGATAGGCGCTGGGCCGCCCTTCGCGCCGCGCCTTCTCCTCGTAGCGCGTCGGGCGCCAGCCGGGCCAGGGCGTCGTCCAGTCCGAGGCGTCGCGCGCCGGCCAGAGGAAATCGCCGGAGCGCAGGATGCGCGCCAGCGTCCAGGCGGCGTAGTCGTCGATGTCGGTGGCGAAGCAGAAGCGCCCGCCCGCGGGCAAGAGCCGGGCGAGGCGGGTCAGCATCCGGTCCGAGACGAAACGGCGCTTCCTCTGGCGGCGCTTCGGCCAGGGATCGGGATAGAGCAGATCGATCTGATCGAACGCGCCGGCGGGCAAACGGTCGAGCAGCCGGCCGGCGTCGCTGGCGTAGATCCGGACATTGCCCAGACCGCGCGCCTCGATCTCGGCCAGCGCCTTGGCGACGCCGTTGACGAAGGGCTCGACGCCGAGGAAGCCGACGTCCGGGTTCTCTTGCGCGCGCTGCGCCAGATGCTCGCCGCCGCCGAAGCCGATCTCGAGGCGATGGCCGGCCATCGGGCGGCCGAACAGCGCGGCGAGATCGACCGGCCCGTCCGGCACGGCGAGGCGCGGCAACAGATCGGCCATCAGCGCGGCGTGATGCTCGCGCAGCGTCTTGCCGTGACGCCGGCCATAGAAGGGCGCAGCCTCGGGCGGCGGCGGATTGCCGGAGGGCCGCTCGCCCTTGCGGCGGCCGGGGCGGGGGGCGTCCGCGATCTGGCTCATGCCGCGCCCTTACGGCGCGCCGGCGCGCCGGACAAGCCCGCACGAAAACGACCGCCGCGCGGGGCGCGGCGGTCGCTCGAACGGGACGGACTGTAGCGGCTCAAACCGCTTTCTTGATCGCCGCGGCGAGGTCGGTCTTCTCCCAGGAGAAGCCGCCGTCGGCCTCCGGCGCGCGGCCGAAATGGCCGTAGGCGGAGGTGCGGGCGTAGATCGGCTTGTTGAGGTCGAGATGGCGGCGGATGCCGCGCGGGGTGAGGTCCATCACCTCGGCGAGCGCCGTCTCGAGCCGCGCCTCCTCGACCTGCGCGGTGCCGTGGCCGTCGACATAGATCGACAGCGGCCGGGCGACGCCGATCGCATAGGAGAGCTGGATCGTGCAGCGCCGGGCGAGGCCGGCGGCGACGACGTTCTTGGCGAGATAGCGCGCCGCATAGGCGGCGGAGCGATCGACCTTGGTCGGGTCCTTGCCCGAAAAGGCGCCGCCGCCATGCGGGGCCGCGCCGCCATAGGTGTCGACGATGATCTTGCGCCCCGTCAGGCCGGCGTCGCCGTCCGGCCCGCCGATGTAGAACTTGCCGGTCGGGTTGATGTGCCAGACCGTCTCCTTGCCGATCCAGCCCTCGGGCAGCGCCTTGCGGACATAGGGCTCGACCAGCTCGCGCACCTGCGCGGAGGAGAGCGACTCGACGAGATGCTGGTGGGAGACGACGATCTGCGTCACGCCGACCGGCTTGCCGTCGACATATCTGACCGTCACCTGGCTCTTGGAGTCGGGGCCGAGCACCGCCTCCTTGCCGGAATGCCGGGCCTCCGAGATGAGGCGCAGGATCTTGTGGGCGTAGTAGATCGGCGCCGGCATCAGCTCCGGCGTCTCGTCGCAGGCGTAGCCGAACATGATGCCCTGGTCGCCGGCGCCCTCTTCCTTGTTGGCGCCGGGCTGCAGCGCGTCGACGCCCTGGGCGATGTCGGCGGACTGGGGATGCAGGCACACGTCGATGCCGCACTTGTCCCAGTGGAACCCGTCCTGCTCGTAGCCGATGTCCTTGATCGCCATGCGCGCGACATGGGCGATCCAGTCCTTGGTGACATGCGAGGGGCCGCGCGTCTCGCCGGCGATCACCACCTTGTTGGTGGTGGCGAGCGTCTCGCAGGCGGCGCGGATCGCCCAGGGATCGACGCCGGCCTTCGGCCCTTCGCGGAAGAACAGATCGACGATCTCGTCGGAAATGCGGTCGCACACCTTGTCGGGGTGCCCTTCCGAAACGGATTCGGAGGTGAACAGGAAATTCGAACGGGCCACGGACAGGCTCTCCACGGGAAGATCGTCGGCCCCCCGGACGGGGGGCGCGGGGCGCGCCTGTCTGGCAGCGCGCGTTCGTTCCGTCAAGCGTTTTGCCGGAATGCGTTCGTTAATCAGAACGCGACTTCGCCGCGCCGCTTTCCGCCAGACGGATCGCCAGTTCGACGACGGCGCGCCGCAGAACCGGGTCGGCGATCTGCAGGAAGGCGCGGTTGAGGCGCATCGCCTCGGCGGCGAGCATCGGGTCGCCGACCGGCGCGCCGGGCCCGAAGGGCGCCTGGTCGGTCTCGGCGAAGCCGAGCCGCGCCGTTGCGCCGTAGAGGTCGCCGATGGTCATTTTCAGGGTCTGCGCCAGAGTCGCCAGGGCGCTCGCCTTGATGCGATCCTTGCCCTTTTCGTATTTCTGCACCTGCTGGAAAGAGACGCCGAGAGCCGAAGCGAGGGCGCCCTGCGTCAGCCCGAGCTCGATCCGGCGGCTGCGCACGCGCGCGCCCATCTCCCGGTCGACCTCGGTAACGGCTTTCGGCATCGCAACGGTCCGGACGAACACGGTTCGGTAAGACAGCTCGTCTTTTAGGCGGCATGGCGCAGGTGACGCAACGTAAAACTGCGCCTGCGACGAAAATCAATTCATCGTTGTAGGCGCCCGAGGGCGGCGCCGAGCAGGAACAGCAACCCCAGAACCGCCGCCCCCCAATGGCCGATACGCGCGAAAAGCGGCGGTTCCACGGCCTTGGGCAGAGCGGCGTCGAGCACGTCGGCGACGCCGAGCGGCAACGCGGCGACGACGACGCCATAGGGGCCGATCACCGCCGACACGCCGGAATTGGCGACGCGGATCATCGGCAGACCTTCCTCGATCGTCCGCAGGCGGGCCTGGGCGAGGTGCTGGTAGGGGCCGGGCGTCACGCCGAACCAGGCGTCGTTGGTGACGTTGAGCATCACCCCGGCGCGGCGCGCGCCCTCGGCGGCGGGCGGCGTGGCGGCGCCGGAAAAGATCGCCTCGTAGCAGATCAGCGGGGCGACCGGCGGCAGGCCCGGCACGTCGAGCAGGCGGCGGCGCGCGCCGGGCGCAAAGCCGCCGGGGATATGCACGAACTGGGTCAGGCCGATCGCCCGCAACAGCCGGCCGAAGGGCATGTATTCGCCGAAGGGGACGAGGTGGGTCTTGTCGTAGGTCGACAGGATCGCGCCGTCGCCGCCCACGGTCTGGATCGAGTTGAAATATTCCCGGCTCTGCTCGTCCTGCCGGGCCGCGCCGGTGACGAGCACCGCCCCGCCCTTCAGCGCCGACGCGATGCGCGAAAGCGCCGCCGCGTCGCGCGACAGCAGGAAGGGAAAGGCCGATTCCGGCCAGAGAAGATGCGTCACGTCGGCGACGCCGGTGCGCTCGGCCGAGGTCGCCCGGTCGGACAGGTCGAGATAGCGCGCCAGGATCGCGTCGCGGTTCTCGGGTCGGAATTTGGCGTCCTGCGGCAGGGCGGGCTGCATCAGCCTCAGGCGCACGCCGGGCACGCTCGCCTCGCCGGCGCCGGCGAGGCGCAGTCCGCCATAGGCGATCATGGCGGTCAGCGCCGCCAGCGCGACGGCGACCGGCGAACGGGCGAGCGCGCGGCGGCCGGGATCGGCGAGAGTCGCCGGCGCGGCGCAGATCGCAATGGCGATCAGCGTCAGGCCCCACAGGCCGAGCAGCGCGGCGGTCTGCGCCAGCACCACATTGCCGCCGAAGGCCATGCCGACGGCGTTCCAGGGAAAGCCGGTGAGGACGACGCCGCGCAGCCATTCGGCCCCGCCGAGCCCGGCGGCCAGCGCCAGCACGCGCGGCCCGCCCGGCGACCAGAACAGCCGCGCCGCCGCGAAACCCAGCGCCGGGAACAAAGCGAGGCCCATCGGCAGGCCGACGACGCCGAGCGGCAGCGCCCAGGCGAATTTGTCGGCCTCGACCAGAAAGGCGGCGCCGAGCCACCACAGGCCGGCGAGAAAATAGCCGAAGCCCCACCACCAGCCGGCGCCGGCGGCGCGACGCAGCGAGGCGAAGAGGCTCTTCGCGCCGCTCGCCGGAT
>JAEULW010000208.1 GCA_016793505.1 Methylobacteriaceae bacterium
GGCGGCGCCGTGACGCTCGGCCCGACGCCCGAGCCCGGCTTCGAGATGCTGCAACGCCTCGCCCGGCTGAATCCGGACGGCAAGGGCAACGAACGAGAGGCGTTGCAGGCGCTGGCCGGCGTCTACGGCCTGTTCCGCGCCAGCGGCGTCGCCGAAACGCGCGTTGGTTTGACGCGCATGACGTCCAAGGATCCGGCGGCGCGTTTCACCGGTCAGGCGCGCGACCTCGTGATGCGCGACATGCGCGACGGGCGCATCGGCCTGCTCGCCGCGGACGACATCGAGGGGCGCGGCGACCGCGGCGGCGACTTCCGCATGGCGCGGATCGAACTCGCCGGCTTCGACGTCGCCGCGACGACCGACGCGCTGATCGCCATCGCGAAAGAGCCGGCGCGGCTGGAATCGCTCAATCCGGCGATGGTCATTCCACAGCTCGATCGCTTCGCCTTGCGCGACCTCGTCGTGACGACGCCGAATCCGGCGCGGCGGGACGACGCGTCGGCGACGGCGCGCGTGTCGATCAACGAGGTGCGCATCGAGCGCGCCGAGACGAAGGCGCAGGAGGCGCGGGTCGTGCGCTGGTCCTCGGCGATCGAGCGGCTGCGCTGGTCGAGCGCCAAGGATGATCCACGCTTCGAGGCGCAGCGCGCCTTCGGCTACGAGAACATCGACATCAGCTGGTCGATGGCGACCGAGTGGCGGCCGGCGGAGTCTGAATTCGCGCTGACGGAATTCGCCTTGTCGGGCGCCGGCATGGGCTCGGCCTCGCTGAAGGCCAAGCTCGGCAACGTCACCGAGGCGATCTTCACCGCCGACCGCAAGGTGGCGGCGCTGGCGTTGCTGCCGGTGGCGCTGAAGTCGACACAGCTCCGGCTCGCCGACGCCGGCCTCGTCGACAAGTATGTCGCGCGTGAAGCGAAGAAGCGGAAACTGAAGCCGGCTCAGGTCCGCCAACGACTGGCGCGCGAACTGGCGGAGGCGCTGAAGGCGCCGCCGGAAGGACCCGCCGCCAAACAGGTCGCCAAGGCGCTCGGCGACTTCCTGCGCGATTCCAAGGCGGCGCTCACCCTCAACGCGACGGCCGAACCCGGGATCAGCGCCATCGACGCGGTCAGCGCCAAGCCGCCCACGGCATTGTGGCGACGCGTCAAGGTGGAGACGCTGCGGCGCTGACGCGTCAGCGCTGCGGGGCGATCGACATCGGCGGCTGCGGCCGGGCCGGCACGCGCGGACGCATCGTCGCGTCGACGCCGTTCTGGGCCGCCGGCGCGGCCGCGCCGCCGTCGCCGCCGACCGCGCCGAAGATGTGGCGCAGGAAGCCGGGCGCGATCGCCGACAGCGGATTGACCGCGACGACCGGCGCCGCCATCGACCCGGAGAGCCGGTAATTGACCGCGAACAGCCCTTCGTTCGAGCCGCCGCCGAGGATCGGCCCGAACAGCGGCAGCTTGGCGAAGAAGTTGTTGATGCCATAGGCGGGCACGAAGGCGCCGCGCATCTGCAGGCGTTCGCCGCGCAGGTCGATCGAGCCTTCCACCGTGAGCCCCATGGTCTGGCCTGACAGCACCGCCTCGTGAACGGTCAACCGGTCGCCGGCGCGGCTGAGGCGCGCCTGCAGGCGCGAGAATTTCACGACCTGCGTGTCGACCTTGGCGCCGGCGAGTTCGGTCCGGGTCGCGGCGCTCTCGGCGACGAGGCGACGCACCGCCGGCTCGTCGCGCAGCGCAAAATCCTTGATGTTGAAACTGGCGTCGACGCGCTCGCCTTCGAAACGCACGACGCCGACGAGACGACCGCCCTCCATGCGCTTGTAGAGGTCGAGAAAGGCGAGCGCGGCGCCGGCGTCATGCGAATCGACGGCCAGCCCCTGCCCGTCCTGCGCCAGAGCGACGGAGACCGGATCGCGACCGAAGCGGCCTGTAAGCTCGGTCGCGCGCGTGCGCCCGCCGGCGCGCGCCAGACGCAATTCGGCGTTGGCGATCGCCTGCTTGTTGTGACCGGTCAGCAGCGTCGCCTTGAGATCGAGCTCGAAGGCCTTGCCGCCCGACTCCTTGCCGCCGGTCATGGCCTTCAGGAAGGGGCGCGCGTCAACGCTGGCGCCGCGCGCCACGATCTTCACGGCCTCTCCCGCGCGCGTCGCCTCGACGCGCAGATCGTCGCCGGGCGACAGGCGCACCTGAGAGAGCCTGGCCGAGACGAACTGGCCGTCGCCGGCGAGCTGGACGGCGCCGCGGATCGAGGCGCCGCCGCCTTCGAACTGCAGATTGTCGAGCGTGTAGCCGCCTTCGGAGTCGATCAGCGCGAAGCTCGCTTTCGCCGGGCGGCCGGCCGGCTTCGACACCGCGCCGGCGAGATTATCGAAGACGGCGCGGGTGAAATCGACCTCGACCTGGGCGCGACGGCCGCGCGTCTTGCCGTCGCCGAGCCCCGCCGCAAAGCGCGCCGCGACCGGACCCGACAGGCCGGCGACGGCGAAGCCGCGACGGGCGCGCTGGCCCTCGTCGAGCGTCACCGAGACGACCGCCTCGCCGGCCTGGCCCGCCGGCTTCTTCATCTCGATCTGCGCCGGCGCGCCGAGGATGCGGCCCTCGCCCTTCACCGTCAGGCCGCCGGAGTCGGCCGACACGGCGAGCGCGGCGGCCTCGAATTTCTCGCCGCCCAGAACCTGTTCGAGCGTGACGTTGGCGGCGTGGGCCTGGACGCGCGTCTGCACGTCGCCCGGCTTGTCCGAGCCGAGGCGCATGGCGACGTCGATGCGCGCGTCGAGCTGGCCTCTGGCGTTGCGCGCCTGCGCCGGCACGTCGGAGAAATCGCGGAAGGCGGGTTTGGCGAGCAGCTCCATGGCGACGTCGACGCCGCCCTGAACAGCGAGGCGCAGCGTCGCCGGGGTCGGTTTGACGCCGAAATCGGGCACCTCGAACAGCGCTTCGGTCACGGTGAGGCGTTTGCCGGGCGCGGGCAGCGTCTCGGCGCGCGTCGCCCGGAAGATGGCGCTGGCGCCGGTGACGCGTCCGGCGCCCGCGACGCCGACCAGCGGCGGCGCGCCGGGCAGATAATCGAGCGTCGCGTCGGAAATGGCGAATTCGAGCAGTACGGCGTCCTGCGCCGGCGGCTGCTGGGCGCGCAGGCGCTCGAAGGCCTGCCTGTCGAAGGCGACCTTCAGTACGCCCTTTTCGAGCATGCCGCCGGTGAGGCCGCGCAGGAACCAGGCGCGCGTCTCGGGCGCGATGAAGCTCGGCCACAGGCGGACGAAACTGCGCGCCGCCATGCGCGAGGCGTTCAGATCGAGCTTCATCGCCGGGCCGGCGTCGCCGCCGATCACCTCGCCCGACAGGACGAGGCCGACATCCTTGCCGTCGAGCTCCAGCCGGTCGATGGTCAGGCGCGCCTCGGGCGAGGCGTAGCGCGCCGACAGGGTGAGCTTGCCGAGCGCCAGCGGCGTTTCGCCCGGCCGTTCGCCGCCGAGCCGGTTGTCGCGCGAGGCCAGCTCGACGCGCCATTCGCCGCCGGCATGCGCAGGGGGCGCGATCGCGCCTTCCAGCGCGAATTGCGTGTCGCCGGCCGAGAGCTGGGTCGGCTCGAGGAGGATCGCGCCGCGCGCCTCGTCCCAACGGAAGCCGCCGACCACCTCGTCGACGAGGAAGGGCTCGTGATCGGGATCGTCGAGCTTGACGTAACCGGCGCCGAAGGTGAAGCGACCGCTGGCCGCCGCGATGGCCCCGTCGGCCGCCGCAGTCACGGCGAGGCGGGCCGAAATCGGCATGTCGAAATCGACCGGCCGCTCGCGGAAGCCGGCGAGCAGGGCGATCTCGTCGAGCGACAGGTCGCGAATCTCGATTTCGAGACGGCGCTCGGCGCCTGTCGCCGCGCCGACGCGGGCCACCGCGGTCCAGCGGCCGTTGGGGCCGAGGGCGGACAGGTAGACCGTCGCCGACTGGCCGCTCTCGGCCCGGTCGAACGCCAGATCGACGCCGCGGAACGAGGTCTTTCGACCGCTGACGACGTCGGTGACGATGAGGTTGCCGCGGGTGACGCCGATGCGCTCGAGCCCGCCGAGCGGGCCGGCGGCGTCGGTCGCCGCGTCGGCCAAGGCGCGCAGCGCGTCGGCCGCGGCCTGGCCGAGCGGCGTCGGCTCGGGCGGCGGATCGCCGTCCTTGCGCGCGCCGACGCGCGGCGCGCCGCCGCGGGCGAAGGGGATCGCGCCGGACTGGTCCGGCCCGGCCGACAGCGCGATCGAGCCGTCGGCGAGACGGTCCAGCCGCAGGTCGATCTCGGCCAGTTCGAGCCGGCGGGGGGCGACGCGGCCGAGAAGCAGCGCCGCTGAATCGATCGTCACTTCGGCGCGCGGGGCGTCGACGATCAGCGAGCCGTCGGCGTCGCGAATGGCGAGCCGGTCGACGACGACGGCGAGGCCGTGCGCGCCGTTCTCGATGAAAGCGCGGTCGAGCGCGATGTCGACGCCGCGGCCGAAACTGCGCTCGAGTTCGGTCTCGATCGAACGGCCGACAAAGGCCAGCTCCATCGGCCCCTGCGACAGGCGGAACAGGAACAGGCCGGCCGCCGCCGCCGCAACCAGCGCGAAGCCGCCGAAAGCCGCGGCGACGGCGCGCAGCGGCCGGGGCGCGCCGCGGCGCACGCCCACCGGGCGTTCCACGTCCTGAACCGGATCGTTCAAAAAAGCCACCTCGCGCGCCGCAGCTTGAAACCGGCCGGACGGCGCCTAGACTCGATGCTCTCACAATGGCGCGCGTCGCAACAGCGCGCTTCGTCCGGTTCCCCTGCCCGCTTTTTTCGACGAAAGGAAGGCCGCATGCCGACAAAATCGAGCGCCGGACGCGCCGGCGGGAAGGGCGCCGCCGCCAGGCCCGCCGCCAAGACCGCCGCATCGAAAGCTGAGCCCGCGAAAGCGACGGCGAAGACATCGTCTCCGAAGGCGGCCGAGCCCGCCGCGGCGGGGCCGGCGGTCGGCGCGATGGCGCCCGATTTCGACCTGCCGCGCGACGGCGGGGCGACGCTGTCGCTGAAGGGGCTCAAGGGCAAGACCGTCGTGCTCTACCTCTACCCCAAGGACGACACCTCGGGCTGCACGCAGGAGGCGATCGACTTCAGCGCGCTGAAGCCGAAATTCGAGGCGGCGGGAACGGTCGTCGTCGGCATGTCGCCCGATCCGGCGAAGAGCCACGACAAGTTCAAGGCCAAGCACAAGCTGGCCGTCGATCTCGTCGCCGACGAGAGCAAGGCGACGCTCGAGGCCTATGGCGTTTGGACCGAGAAGAGCATGTACGGGCGCAAATACATGGGCGTCGAGCGCACCACCTTCCTGATCGACAAGGCGGGGCGGATCGCGCAGATCTGGCGCAAGGTGAAGGTTCCCGGACATGCTCAGGAAGTATTGGCGGCGGCGCAGGCGCTGGGCTGAGACGGCGTCCGGTCTGACGCTGGCGCTCGGCCTCGTCGGACCGGCGGTCGCCGACTCCTGCTGGACGCACAACGGCTCGCTCATGCGCCTCGGAGCGAATGGCGAGAAGCGCGCCTTCGTCTACGAGGTTCCGCGGCGCGGGCTGGCGGCGCTCGGCGTCAAGCCGGGCGACACGCTGTTCTGGGGCGCGACCGACGGCCGGATCTATCGCGGCGAGGCGCGCGTGTTCTCGACCGACTGTCCGGGCGAGAAGACGATCTATGCGGTCGAAGGCCCGGTCAGCCGCAACGGCGCGCGAGTGACACTGACCGGCGAGCGTCGGCTCTACCGCGCCTGCGCGCCGACCAACGACTTCGTCACCGACCGGCTGGTGTTCGACTACGCGCGGCAGTGCTGAACCGCCGCCGGCCTCACATGTGCTCGATCGCCACCACGCCGGGGATCGCCTTGATGGCGCCGGCGATCTCGGGCGAGACGCGATACTTGCCGGGCAGGCGCAGCTCGATCTCGCTGCGGTCGCGCTCGACCATGACGACGACGGCGACCTCGCCGTCGGCGCGCGCGTCGGCCCTGCCCTTCAGCCGCTCGGCCAGCGAGGCGACGGGGGCGGGATCGCGCAGGAAGACGCGCAGCCCCTTGCCGACCTTGGCGGCGAGCGCCTCCAGCGGCTCGACGAGGACGATGCGGGCGCGCACCTCCTCGCCCTCGAGATTGGCCTGCAGCGAGACGCAGACATTGGCGCCGCGTTCGAGCGCGTCGCGGAACTGGTTCAGCCCCTCCTGGAACAGGATCGCCTCGTACTGGCCAGTCTGATCGGACAGCATCACGACGCCCATTTTCGAGCCCGAGCGGGTGCGCCGCTCGGCGCGGTCGAGCACGGTGGCGGCGAGCATCGAACTCGCCCGTTCGCCGGTCCTGATCTTGCGTGAGAAGGAGGCCCAGGTCTCGAGCTTCTTGCGGCGGATCACCGTCTCGTAGGCGTCGAGCGGATGGCCGGACAGGAAGAAGCCGACGGCGTCGAACTCGCGCGACAGGCGCTCGGTTTGCGACCAGGGCGGCGCCTTGGGGATCGCCAGCGCCTCCTGCGTCTCGCCGCCGAACAGCGCAGCCTGGCCTTGGGCGCGCTCGTCCTGCAGGCGGTTGGCGGTGGCGAGGATCGCGTCGAGGCCGGCATGGACGTGACCGCGCTCGCGGTCGAGCGCGTCGAAGCCGCCGGCGGCGACCAGACTTTCGAGCACGCGGCGGTTGACGGCGCGCGGGTTGAGGCGACGGGCGAAATCGGTGAGCGAGGCGAAGGGCCGCTCGCCGCGGCTCTCGACGATGGCGGCGGCCTGCGCCTCGCCGACGCCTTTCACCGCCGACAGCGCGTAGACGATGCTCAGCCCCTTGTCGCCGTCGCGCACGTCGAAATCGACGCGCGAGCGCTGCACGCTCGGCGGTTCGACCGGGATGCCGAGACGCCGCGCCTCGTTGCGGAATTCGGAAAGCTTGTCGGTGTTCGACTTGTCGAGCGTCATCGAGGCGGCGAGGAACTCGACGGGATGGTTCGCCTTGAACCAGGCGGTGTGATAGGCGATCAGCGCATAGGCGGCCGCGTGGCTCTTGTTGAAGCCGTAGTCGGCGAACTTCGCCAACAGGTCGAAGATCTCGTTCGCCTTGTGCGTGGTGATCGCCTTGTCGTGACAGCCGCGCACGAAGCGCTCGCGCTGCTGGGCCATCTCCGACTGGATCTTCTTGCCCATGGCGCGGCGCAACAGATCGGCCTCGCCGAGCGAATAGCCGGCGAGAATCTGGGCGATCTGCATCACCTGTTCCTGATAGATGATGACGCCGAAGGTCTCCTTCAGCACCGGCTCGATCAGCGGGTGGATGTAGTCGGGCGCCTCCTCGCCGAGTTTTCGCGCGCAATAGACGGGGATGTTGGCCATCGGGCCGGGGCGATAGAGCGCGACGAGGGCGATGATGTCCTCGAAACGGTCCGCCCGCATCTCGACCAGCGCCTTGCGCATGCCGGCGCTTTCCACCTGGAACACGCCGACCGTCTCGCCGCGGCCGAGCATGGCGTAGGTCTTGGCGTCATCGAGCGGGATTGCGGCGAGATCGACCTCGACGCCGCGGCGCTTGAGCAGTTCGACCGTCGTCGACAGCGTCGTCAGCGTCTTCAGGCCGAGAAAGTCGAACTTCACGAGGCCGGCCGGCTCGACCCATTTCATGTTGAACTGCGTCGCCGGCATGTCGGAGGCCGGATCGCGATAAAGCGGCACCAGTTCGTCGAGCGGACGATCGCCGATGACGATGCCGGCGGCGTGCGTCGAGGCGTTGGAATAGAGGCCCTCGAGCTTCTGGGCGACGTCGAGCAGCGTCTTGACGCGCGGCTCGGCTTCGGCCGCCTCGCGCAGGCGCGGCTCGCCCTCGATCGCCTCGGCGAGAGTCACCGGCTTGGCCGGGTTCTGCGGCACCATCTTGGCCAGCTTGTCGACCTGGCCGAGCGGCATCTCCAGCACGCGGCCGACATTGCGCACGACGCCGCGGGCGAGGAAGGAGCCGAAGGTGATGATCTGGGCGACGCGGTCGGCGCCGTAGCGGGCGCGCACATAGGCGATCACCTCGTCGCGCCGGGTCTGGCAGAAGTCGATGTCGAAGTCCGGCATCGAGACGCGCTCGGGATTGAGGAAGCGCTCGAAGAACAGGCCGAAGCGGATCGGATCGAGATCGGTGATGGTCAGCGACCAGGCGACCAGCGAGCCGGCGCCCGAACCGCGCCCCGGCCCGACCGGAATGCCTTTCGCCTTCGCCCATTTGATGAAGTCGGCGACGATCAGGAAGTAGCCGGGGAACTGCATCCGCACGATGGTGTCGAGTTCGAAGGCGAGGCGGGCGCGATAATCCTCGACGCTCTGGCCCGGCGCGGGCCCATGCGCGGCGAGGCGGCGCTCGAGCCCCTCCTCCGCCTGACGCCGCAATTCGGCGACGGCGTCGAGCGGCGCGCCGTCCTCGCTGGTGTAGACCGGCAGGATCGGCTTGCGCGTCGTCGGACGATAGGCGCAGCGGCGGGCGATCTCGACCGTGTTCGCCGTCGCCTCCGGCAGATCGGCGAACAGCGCCAGCATCTCGGCGCGCGTCTTGAAGCGATGCTCGGGCGTCGCCTGACGGCGATCGGGCGAGCCGATGGTGGCGCCGTCGGCGATGGCGAGCAGCGCGTCATGCGCCTCGAAATCGGAGGGGCCGGCGAAGTAGCTTTCATTGGCGGCGACGAGCGGCAGGCCCTTGGCATGGGCCTGTTCGATCAGCCAGGGCTCGAGGCGGCGCTCGGCGTCGAGGCCGTGGCGCTGCAGTTCGACATAGAGGCGATCGGGAAACAGCGCCTGCAAGCGATCGAGCCGCCGTTCCGCAAGGTCAGGCCGCTCGAAGGCGCAGGCGCGGTCGAGCGGACCGCCGGGGCCGCCGGTCAGCGCGATCAGCCCGTCAGTGAGACCGTCGAGCCGGTCGAGGCGCAGATGCGGCCGCTCGGACGGGCCGGGATCGAGATGCAGGCGCGAGGCGAGGCGCATCAGATGGGCGTAGCCCCGTTCGCTCTGGGCGAGCAGGACGAGGCTGGCGCGGCCCGCCTCGGCCCGTTCGAAGCGCCCGCCGAAGGCTGCGCCGTCGCCGAACTCCAGCGTCGCGGACAGGCCGATGATCGGCTGCACGCCCTCCTTGGCGAGCTTTTCGGAGAACTCCAGCGCGCCGAACAGATTGTCCGAGTCGGTGATGGCGAGGGCCGGCATGCGGTCGGCCACCGCCATCTTGATCAGCCGGCCGATGGTCAGCGCCCCTTCGCGCAGAGAGAAGGAGGTGTGCAGGTGCAGATGGACGAAGCCGGGGCCGGCCACGGCCGGGGCGGGACGACTCACGGGGGCGGGCTCCTTGCAGGCGCCGACCATGGCGGGGCCGGCGCGCGGCGTCGAGTCCGCGCCGGACCGCGCCGCGTCAGACCCCGGCGACGGGCCGGGCGAGCAGCGCGATGAAGGCGACGACGCCGGCAAGCGCGGCGAGTTCGAAAGCGTCCTCGATCAGGGAGCGGACCATGACGGCCTCCGTTGTTCATGGTCCGATCTATTATGTTCGCTTTTTGTTCGATGTCCACAGGCCTGTGGACAAATGGGTCTGCGCGACTGCGTCAGGCTTAATGAAAGGTTTCCGTCTCAGCGCTCGAAGCCGCGCCGCCAGATCGCCTCGCCGATCGATCGGAACAGGTCGAGAACGCCCTCGCCGGTGCGGGCCGAGGCGTAAAGGGGCCGGTGCGGTCCGAAATCGGGGATCTTCACCGCCGCGGGATCGGCGACGAGATCGACCTTGTTGATGATCGGCCGGATCGGCCGGCCCGGGAACTTGGCGGCGAAGCGGGCGCAGAAATCGACCGCGACCTGCATCGTCTCGGGCCGCGAGATGTCGCTGACGATCACCGCGCCTGAGGCGCCGGCGACATGCGCGCTGGTGAAGATGTGGCTTTCGAAATTGCCGTCGGTGTCCCACAGGATCAGGCGCATGGCGGCGTTGGCGCAGTCCTCGCCGAGAATGATCTCGTGGCTGAGGATGTTGACGCCGATGGTCGACTTGTATTCGGCGTCGAACCGGTCGAACACCAGCCGCTTGGTCAGCGACGTCTTGCCGACGCGGGCCGAACCGAGGATCATGACCTTGGTGCTGAACATTATTGAAGTGGCTCTTGATCGAGCAATAATTCAAAAGTAACGCGGCGATTTGGCGACGATGCGGCGGTTGCAATATCGCTGATCGGCGCGTTGGCGCGGCGAGACGCCGTGACGATGTGATGGGGCGGAACGCCCTTCTCCGTCAAGAGCCGGGCGACGAGTTCGGCCCGCTCGCGCGACAGCCGCAGGTTGAGCTCCGGCGAGCCGCTGTCGTCGGTATGGCCGACGACCCGCAGGGCGACGCCGGCCTCGCGCGCCAGCGCGGCGACGCGCTCGATCGTCGCCGCGGCGGCGACGCGGTCGGCCAAGTCGTTGTTGCGGGAGAAGAAGATCGCGGTCCGCGCGATCGCCGCGCGCAGCCGGGCCAGCGGACTGGCGGCTTCGGCGGCGGCGATCTCCGCCGCGGCCTTGAGCCGGTCGGCGTCGGCGCGCAACGCGCGCATGTCGGCGCCGAGCGCGGCGCGGAAGGCCCCGAGTTCAGTTTCGGCCAGAGCTCGCCGCCGCTCGGATTCGGCGGTCGCGGCGCGCAGGCGCGCCGTTTCTTCGTCGAGCGCAGCGCGCAGCGCGGCGGCCTGACCGGCGGCGTCCGACCGGGCGGCGGCCAGTTCGCCGCGCAGCGCCTCGCTGGCGCGGACCTGCGCCGCCTCGGCGTCGCGGCTCGCCGCCGCCAGTCTGCTCGCCTGTTCGGCCCGGGCGGCGGCGACGTCCTTTTCGAGCGCGTCGAGCCGCGACCGGGCGTCGTCGACAGCCCGGGCGGACGCCGCGCCGGCCGCGGCGCTCTCGGCGCGGGCGCGGTCGAGATCGGCGCGAACGGCGTC
>JAEULW010000227.1 GCA_016793505.1 Methylobacteriaceae bacterium
ATGAAGGACGCCAAGGTCGATCTGACGAAAACCTTCGTCGACCGCTTCGCGAAGAAGGCCGCCGAAACGGTGAAGTGAGGCAGGGTTGCCCGCGACCCTTGCGTTTCGGGCCGCCATAGCCGCCCTCTTGCCGTCATGCCCGGGCTTGTCCCGGGCATCCACGCTTCTCCGGCGCAGCAGGACCGGCCTGCAACGCGCAGCCCGTTGACGTGGATGGCCGGGACAAGCCCGGCCATGACGTGCAAGGGCCGCGCCGGACCGCGCCCCCTCGCCTCGCGCGGCGCGGCGTGAGACAAGGGGCGAACGCACCCCTCTCACGTCCCGCCATGAACCTGCTCTCCATCCAGTCGCACGTCGCTTTCGGCCATGTCGGCAATTCGGCCGCCGTTTTCGCCCTGCAGCGGCTCGGCTGCGAGGTCTGGCCGGTTCACACCGTGCTGTTGTCGAACCATCCCGGCTATGGCCAGTCGCGCGGCGCGCCGGTCGAGCCCTCGCTGGTCGAGGCCTGCGTCGAAGGGATTGCGGCGCTCGGCGAGCTGGCGCATTGCGACGGCGCGCTGACCGGCTATCTGACGACGCCCGAGATCGCCGAAGCGGCGCTCGCCTGCGTGCGCCTCCTCAAAGGCGCCAATCCGGCGGCGCGCTGGTGCTGCGATCCGGTGATGGGCGACCATGGCCGCATCTATGCGCGGCCCGGCGTCGTCGATTTCTTCCGCGAGCGCGCCCTGCCCGAGGCCGACGTGATCACGCCCAACCTGTTCGAGCTCGAGCAGCTCGCCGGCCATCCGGTGAGCGATCTCGCCGGCGCCCGCGCCGCCATGGCGGCGCTCGCCGCGCGCGGGCCGCGCGTCGTCGTCGTCACCTCCTTCGACCGGCAGACGCCGGCCGACGCGCTCGATTGCCTCGCCCTCGCCGACGGCGTGCTGTGGCGGGCGCGCGTCGCCCGCGCGCCGCGCGCCTTCGAGGGCGCGGGCGATCTGTTCTCGGCGCTGTTCTTCGCCCGCTGGCTTTCGACCGGCGAGGCCGGCGCGGCGCTGGCGGCGGCGGCCGCGGCGCTCGCCGGCGTCATCGCCGCGACCGAACGCGCCGGCCGGCGCGAGTTGGCGCTGATCGCCGCGCAGGACGAACTCGTCGCCCCCACCTTGACGCTCGCCGCCGAGCGCGTCGACTCCTAACGCGCCGTTAACCGCGGAGCGTCAAACTGCGCGCACGCCAACCGGGCCTGCCGCATGAGCCGCGCCGAATGACCAGCGTCGACGACGCCGCGCGCCGCGCCGAGGGCGCCCTGCGCTACAGCCTCGTGCTGCCGATCTTCAACGAGGAGGCGGTGCTGCCGCTGCTCCTCGCGCGCATCGACGCGCTGATGGACGCGCTCGACGGCCCCGCCGAGGCGATCTTCGTCGACGACGGCAGCCGTGATACGAGCGGTCTCTTCCTGCGCCTGAAGGCGCGGCAGGATCCGCGCTATCGCTATATCGGCCTGTCGCGCAATTTCGGCCACCAGATCGCCATCACCGCCGGCATGGACGCGGCTGAGGGCGAGGCCGTCATCGTCATGGACGCCGACCTGCAGGACCCGCCCGAGATCGTCCTCGACATGGTCGCCAAATGGGCCGAGGGTTACGACGTCGTCTACGCCCGCCGTCGCGAACGCCATGGCGAGAGCCGCTTCAAGCGCTGGACCGCCGACGCCTTCTACCGGCTCCTCGCGCGCTTCGCCGACGTCGACATTCCGCGCAATGTCGGCGATTTCCGCCTCGTCGACCGCAAGGTGGTCGAGGCCTTCCGCGGCATGCCGGAGCAGGACCGCTTCGTGCGCGGCATGTTCGCCTGGCTCGGCTTCCGCCAGACCGCGGTGGAGTTCGAGCGCGCCCCGCGCGAGGCCGGCGCGACCAAATACACGCTGCGCCGCATGACGCGCCTCGCCGCCAACGCGCTGATCGGCTTTTCCGACGCGCCGCTGAAGCTCGTCGTCGTCACCGGCTTCACCGTCTCGCTGCTCGCCGGGCTCTACGGCGCCTATGTCGTGGCGCGCTGGCTCGCCGGCGCCGAACTTGTCACCGGCTGGGCCTCGACGATCCTGATCGTCGCCCTGCTCGGCGGCGGCAACATGCTGATGACCGGCATCGTCGGCCTCTATGTCGGCCGCATCCATGCCGAGGTGAAGCGCCGCCCGCTCTATGTCGTCGCCGCGCGCGAGGGCTTTGCGCACGCCGCCGCGACGCGCGAGGCCGACGCCCCGCCGCTTCAGCGCGCGGGCTGAGCCGCGCAGCCCTCCGGCTCGATCAGCGTCCACGTCCCGGCCGGCGTCAGCCGCGTCTGACAGGGAATCTTCGCGCGCAGCGCGGCGATCTCCGCCTCGCCGCCGCGCGCGAAAAAATAGCCGTAGCGATCGCCGCGCCAGCCCGCCCAGTCGAAATCCTGCGGCCGCCAGCCCTCCTGCTCGCCGACGAAGACCGGCTCGCCCTTCTTCAGCCGCACCACCTGCGGATGGAACTGCGCGAAGGAGAAATCGACGAAACCGCGTCTGTCCGCGCCATACCAGGCGGGCCAGTGCAGATAGGCGACCGGATTGGCCGCCGCCGCGCTCGCCCGGTCGAACACCAGCGCCAGCGCCCGCCGGCCGGGTTCGGCGGCGGCGAGCGCGCGCTCGAAATCCTGCGCCTCGCGCGCAAACGCGATCTGCCGGGCGCCGGTCAGCGCCAGCCCCGCCGCGACCGCGCCGATCAGCGCGAACTGCGCCGGCGCGAAGCCGCCGCGCGGCGCCCGCGCGAACATGAGCCCGTAGAAGGGCGCGAGGAACAGCGCGAAGCGCTGCTGCAGGAAGCCGGTGCCCATCGCAAAATCGGGCGCCGCCGCGAGCACGAGCGCCACCGCCGCGAACAGCGCGACGCCGCCGCGCCGCGTCGGCCGCAGCCCCATCAGCCACGGCGCGGCGAGCGCCACGGCCGTCAGCAGCGCGGCCGGGATCGCCTCGCTGGCGCTCCACACGAAGACGAGCGCGGTGATCGGGCGCAGCCACGGCGCCTCGCCGAAATGCGCCCCGGTCGCCGGCGCGCTCTCGGACAACGCCGCGCGCAGCGCCATGAACGCCGCCAGCATCACGAGCATCGCGACATAGGGCGCAACGCGCCGCAGCGCCGCGGCGAAACCGTCGCGCAAGAGAATCTCGAGCGTCAGACAGGCGCCGATCACCAGCGCGAACAGGAACAGCAGCCCGTGGCAGAACAGGAGCGCCCCGCCGGCGGCGGCGAGCGTCAGCGCCGCGCCCGCCGTCGGCGCTGCGGCGTGGCGCAGTTGCAGCCGGGCGACGAGCAGGAGGATCGGCGCGGCGACGAGGAAGGTGAAGAACCCCCATTGCCAGGCGAAGCCGAAGAAGCCGGCGAGCCACAGCCAGTCGAGCCGCGGATCGGCGTCGAGCGCCCGGCGCAGCCCCTGCCCGGCGACGAAGAAGCCGAGGAGCGCCCCGCTCAGCACGATCCGCAGCGCGCTCGCCGGCTCGAACAGGAAGGCGAAGGGCAGCGCCAGGCCGTAGCCGACGAGATAGGGCGTCGCCAGATTGACGCGCAGTTCGTCGGCGAACAGGTTGTTCCCGGCGATCAGGTCGCGCCAGGCCGCGACCTGCGCGGCGTGCTGCGGCAGATCGACCATCGGCGGCCGCGGCGCGAGCCACAGCAGCGCGACCGCCGCCAGCACGGCGCAGGCCAGCGCCGCGCGTTCGGCGCGCGCGGCGCTCAGGCCGGACAGGCGGCCGGCGGCGGACATGTCGGACAGCTCGGTCATGCGGCCGGCGCAGTCTGCCGGCCCGGCCTCAAGATGCGGTTAAGGGGCGCCGCCGCGTCAGCACTTCGTCAACCCGCGGCCGCTAGGGTGGCTGCGCCTGCGCCGCCGCCGGGCGAGGAGGCATTTGCCCGTGTCCAACGCCTACGACGCTCGCTTCTACGACTGGGTGAACATGACCGCCCGCCGCTCGGCCGGGGTCGTGCTGCCGCTGGCGCGCGCCGCCTGCGCGCCGCAGAGCGTCGTCGACGTCGGCTGCGGCGAGGGCGCCTGGCTCGCCGTCTGGCGCGAGCTCGGCGTCGCCGACGTCACGGGCTGCGACGGCGCCCATGTCGACCGCGCCCGTCTCGCCATCCCGGCCGACCGCTTCGTCGCCGCCGACCTGTCGCGTCCCTTCACGGCCGATCGCCGCTTCGATCTCGCCCAGTCGCTCGAGGTCGCCGAGCATCTGCCGCCGGCCGCGTCCGAGGATTTCGTCGACAGCCTGTGCGGCCTGTCGGATGTGGTGCTGTTCTCGGCCGCCCAGCCCGGCCAGGGCGGCGAGTTGCACGTCAACGAGCGCCGCCCCGCCTGGTGGGCGGAGCGCTTCGCGGCGCGCGGCTACGCCTGCTTCGACGCGCTGCGCCCGGCGCTCGCCGGCGACGCCCGCGTCGACCCCTGGTATCGCTTCAATGCGCTGCTCTTCGCCAATGCAGCCGGCGAGACGCGCCTGTCGCAGTCCGCCCGCGCCGCGCGCACGGCGCCGGCGGCGCTCGACGACGGCGGCGATCTCGCCTGGAGGCTGCGCCGCGCCGCGCTCGCGCCGCTGCCGGTCGGCGTCGTCACCGGCCTGTCGCGCCTGCGCTACCGCCTCGTCACGGCGCTCGGCCGCGGCGACGCCGGATGACGCCCGCCCTGCTCGCGATTCTCGTGGCGAGCGCGCTCTGCGCCGCGTCCGGCCAGATTCTGCTGAAGCTCGGCGCCAGCGGCCGCGAACAGGCGCTCGACTTCGTCAATGCGCCGGTGCTCGCGGGCCTGGCGCTCTACGCCGTCGGCGTCGCGCTGTGGCTCGTCGCGCTGTCGAAGCTGCCGCTCCACGTCGTCTATCCCTTCACGCTGCTGACGCTGGTTCTGGTCGGCATCCTCGCCGCGCTGATGCTCGGCGAACGCCCGAATGCGACCGCGCTGATCGGCTGGGCGTTGATCGCCGCCGGCGTCGGCGTCGTCTGGCTCGGCTCGCGCGCCTGAGGCGATTGCGCGCTGCGGCGCGAACGCGCATTCTCCCGCGCCCGACCGGAGGCCCCATGCGCCGCAAGTTCCACACGCTCGACGTCTTCACCGACGCCCCGCTCGCCGGCAATCCGCTCGCCGTGGTGCTCGACGCCGAGGGGCTCGACGACGCGCGGATGCAGGCGATCGCCCGCGAGTTCAACCTGTCGGAGACGGTGTTCGTGCTGGCGCCGCGCGATCCCGTCAACACGGCCTCCGTGCGCATTTTCACGCCCGGCCGCGAACTGCCCTTCGCCGGCCACCCGACGGTCGGGACCGCCGTGCTGCTGGCCGAGCTGCACGCCCCCGAAATTCTCGCCCGTCAGGACGTGACGGTGGTGCTGGAGGAGAAGGTCGGCCCCGTCTCCTGCATCGTCCGCCACATCGAGGGGCAGGCGCCGCGCGCGAGCTTCACGCTGCCGCGCCTGCCGCAGGAGCTCGAGCCGGCCGCGGCCGCCGCCGATCTCGCCGCCGCGCTCGGCCTCGCCGAAGCCGATGTCGGCTTCGATGCGCATGTCCCGAGCGTCTATTCCGCCGGCGTCGGCTTCACCTTCGTTCCGTTGCGCTCGCGCGAGGCGGTGGCCCGCGCCCGGCCCGACCTGTCGCGCTGGAGCGCGGTCAAGCCGGCCGATCACGCCAACGTCTTCGTCTATGCGCGCGGCGGCGCGCGGCCGGGCTCGCACTATCATGCGCGCATGTTCGCCCCCGACATGGGCGTCGGCGAGGATCCGGCGACCGGCTCGGCGGCGGCCGCCTTCGCCGGCGCGCTGATGCGCTTCGAGGCGCCGGCCGACGGCGATCATACGATCCTCATCGAGCAGGGCTTCGAGATGGGAAGGCCGAGCCTCATCACCCTCGGCCTCGACGTCGCCGGCGGCGCGCTGACCTCCGCCTCGATCGGCGGGCCGGCGGTGATCCTGCAGCAGGGAACCATCGACGTTTGAGCGCGACGCCCGAACTGCGCGACGTCGCCGCCGTCGCCGCGCGCCTCTCGCCCTTCGACTGGCGCTGGGCGGACGCCGAGCGCGCCGCGCTCGATGCGCGCTGGCGCGCCATGGCGCGCGACAATCCCGCGATGTTCGACGGGCGCGTGCTGCTCGCCCATCGCTGGCGCTTCGCCGGCGAGCGTTTCGAGGCGGAATTCTTCGAGACCGGCTTCTCGCGTTTCATCGGCTGGCGCGACATGGGTTGTCCCGATCCGGCCGTCGCCAACTGTTTCGCCATGGCGGCGCTGCGCGGCGCCGACGGCGCCTTCCTGCTCGGCGAGATGGCGGCCGGCACCGCCAATACCGGCAAGATCTACTTTCCCGCCGGCACGCCCGATCGCGGCGACGTCGTCGGCGAGAGCGTCGATCTGGCCGCCAGCGCGCTGCGCGAATTGTGCGAGGAGACGGGCCTGACCGAAGCCGATGTCGAGGTCGAGGATCGCTGGTGCGTGCTGCGTCACGGCCAGCGCCTCGCCTGTCTGAGGCCGATGGCCTGCCGCGCCCCCGCCGACGCCGTCGCCGCGACGATCCACGCCGCGCTCGAACGTCAGAGCGAGCGCGAGCTCGCCCGCATGCATGTCGTGCGCCGCACGGCCGACATCGACGCGCGGCGCATGCCGCCTTTCATCGTCGCCTATCTGGAGGACGCGCTGGCGCGCGGCTGAGGCGTCAGGGCGCCCAGACCGCGCCTTCGGTCAGCACGAAATCGACGCGCCCCTGCTGCAGCGCCTTCAGCGCTTCCTCGGGCCGGTTGATGATCGGCTCCTCGTGCACGTTGAACGAGGTGTTGATCGTCAACGGAATGCCGCTCTTCGCCTCATAGGCGGCGATCACGTCGTAATAGGTCGGATTGTCCTGCCGCCTCAGCACCTGCGGGCGCGCCGTGCCATCGACATGCACGACGGCGGGGATGCGCTCGCGCCACTCCGGCGCGACGTCGCAGGTCACCGTCATGAAGCGCGCCGTGTACATCAGCGAATCGGGCAGCCGGAACACCTCCTGCGCCCGCTCCGCCCGCACCACCGGCGCGAAGGGCATGAACTCGGTGCGGTCGAGCCGCTTGTTCAGCCAGTCGTTGATCGCCCGCTCGGTCGGCGCCGCCATGATCGAGCGCGCGCCGAGCGCCCGCGGCCCATATTCGCCGCGCCCCAGATACGTGCCGACGATCTTGCCCTCAGCGACGAGAGCGGCGGCGGCCGCGGCGACGTTGTCGCTCGCGACCGCGCGCATGCCGGCGGCGCGGAAGACCGCGTCCGCGCCCGCCATGTAGTCGCGCCCGTAATAGAGATCGCCGAAGCGCTGGCGCTTCGTCAGCCATGTCGCGAGCCCGTCGCGCTCGTAGAGGAACTGCAGCGCCCCGCCCGCCGCCTCGCCCTGATCCGACATCGCCGGATAGACGAACACCTCCTCGAAGGGGAAGCGCTCGGCGACGCGCTGCGTCAGCTTGACGTTGGCGAAGACGCCGCCCGACACGCCGAGATTCTTCGCCGGATGGCGCGCGACGATCCGCGCCATCGACTCGAGCGTCAGGTCTTCCAGCGTCTGCTGCGCCGAGGCCGCGACATCCTCGCGCGATCCCTCGCGGGCGATCGCGCCGATCTCGGCGGCGATCTCCTTCAGCGGCGCGAGGCCGCGAATCTGCCCGTCCGCCTCGACGCGGTAGAAGCGCTTCAGACGATCTGCGAAGCGCGGCGCGCCGAAGGCGGCGAGCCCCAGCACCTTGCCCTCGTGGCGCAGCGGCCGGAATCCCAGCGCCTGCGTCACATGCAGATACATGTTTCCGAGACTGTCCTGCTTGCCCTGCGGCCGGCGCAGCTTGCGCGAATCCGCCTCGCCGCCGAACACATCCTCGAGCCGCCCGTCCTTCAGCCGCCGCAGCGAATAGTAGACGCGGTCGCCGCCGCCGTCGGACGTGTAGAGCAGCGCCTCGTCCCAGTCCGTGTGGAACAGCGTGCCGAGCGCATGGGCGGCGTGGTGGTTGTAGAAGAACGGCTTCGCATGGCCGAGGCCGAACTGCGCCAGCCAGGCCGGCGCGTCGAGCGCCGCCGCCGGATCGCCGATCAGCTGGCGCGTCATCACCCGGATGAGTTCGAGATCGTCGCCCTTGCGCGGCGAGGGGAACGGCCGGAAGGCGCGCTTCTTGTAGAAGGCGCGCGGATAGTCGACGCGCGGCAGCGCGACCACATCCACCTTGTCCGGCCCGACGCCGGCCTGCGCCAGGCACTCGGCCGCCGCCTCGGCCGGAAAGCGCCCGCCGTCTCCCTTGACGCGGGTCGGCCGCTCCTGCGCGATCGCCGCGATCAGCCGGTAGTCGTCATAGAGCGCGGCGCAGGCGTCGTGCGAGTGGTAGATGCCGAGAACGAGCATGAGGCGGAAAGCCGGATCGAAGGGCGGGTCGCGCGCCTCCTATCATCTTTGCCGCGCCGATGCACGGCGCGCCGCGGCCGCAAGCGACCGCACAAGAAAAAGCCCGGGCCGAAGCCCGGGCTCTGAAGTCGATGCGGACGCTGCGTCGCGTCAGACCGCGGCGATCGCCTCGCGGCGCCGGCGCGTCGCGACGGCGAGGCCGGCGAAGCCGATCAGCATCATCGCCCAGGTCGAGGGCTCCGGCACGCCGCTCTGCACGTTGACGAACACAAAGGCGAGGTCGTTGTAGTTCTTGTCGCCGCCGTTCTTCAGATCCTCGAACGCCACATACGTGCCGAACGGGATCGACGCCGGCAGGCTGCCGTCATTGTAGGTGACGGAGTAGATGTGGTTGAAATTGTCGGCGTTGCGCGACTTGTCGGAGTAGTAGCGGTTGCCGCCCTCGCCGTTCGTGTCGATGTAGAACACCAGCGACGTGCCGGCCGCGAAGACGCCGAAGCTCAGCGAGTCGCCCGGGTTCGAGGTGTGATTGTTCAGCCCGTTGACGCCGGTGTCGACGCCGCCCGCCTCGAGGCCGAGGATGTTGGTGAATCCGGCGCCGCCGCCGCTGACGAAATAGGCCTTCACCTCGCCGCCCGTGGCGGTGAAGGAATAGAGCGTCGGATTTGCCGTGCCCGTATTCGGATAGGGAATCAGCGAGGCCTGCGCGGTTCCGGCGCTTGCGCCGATGAACAGCGCGCCCAACAACGCGAGTGTCTTGAACTGCATGGCCAAACCCTCCGGCGCGCACCCGATGGTCAATAGAGCGTAAAGTCGGCGCGGGCGCAAGCAATCGGCCAAAATTAAACAAAAATGCGAGTGATTTTGCATTCATGCCGGCGGCGCGCCATAGCGCGCCGAAAGCTCCAGCGGCATCGCCACCGGACAATGATCGCTGGCCTTCGGCCGCGCCCAGCCGGTGCGCGGATAGCGCGGCGCCCCCTCGAGCCGCGGCACGCGAAAGGGCTGTCCCGCCCGCACCACCTGCGGCGCCGCCGGGCTCGCCGCCGCCAGCGCCGGCGACAGCAGCAGATAATCGAGCTGAACGTAGAGATCGTCGGCGGCGAAGTAATGCGTCCAGCGCTCCTCAGGCGGCAGCCGCGTCATCGGATCGACGGCGAAGCCGTCGTCGAGCAGCGGCCCCAGCGCCCCGCCGGGCGCGGCGACCCCCTCGATCGCGACGAAATCGTTGAGGTCGCCGCAGATCGCCCAGTTCGCCCGCCGCGCCCCCTCGACGCCGAAGCGCCGCTCGATGATCCGCCGCACGCCGCGCGCCTCGGCGCGGCGCAGCAGCATCGTGTCGAGCCGCCCGTCGCCGCCCCGCGCCAGCGGCTGCATCGACTTGAAATGGCAGTTGAACAGGGTCAGCGGCTCGCCCCCCGTCGCAACCTCGATCTCGAGACAGTCGCGCCGGAACAGCCGGCCGTCGCGGCTGGCGGACAGCGCCTCCAGCGCCGGCCAGTCCGGCTCGAGCTCGCGCACGAACTCATAGGTCAGGTTGGCGTTCGAGACGACCGTGACGGGAAAACGCGACAGCACGCCGACGTCGATGCCGCGTGAATCGTTGCCCGGCACGACGCGCCGCCAGTCGTAGAACCAGGCGGGCGAGACGTGATCGCGCTGCTCGCGGTCGAGCCCTTTCGTCGCCGCGCCAAAGCGCTGGCGCAGCACCGGCCTGAGATAGGCCTCGTAGAACAGGTTCAGCGCGTCCTCGCTGTCGACCTCCTGCAGGCAGACGATGTCGGCCTGCGTGTCGGCGATGGCGAGCGCGGTGAGCTGGCGCATGTCGTCGGAGGCCACCGCCTCGAAGCTCTTGCGCACAAGATCGTATTCCTGCGGGTCCTCGATCGCATAGGCGCCCACGATCCGCCGCTCGCGCGCCACCTTTCCGGTGAAGTCGAAGCGCGAATAGAGATTCTCGACATTGAAAGTGGCGATGCGGATCGTCATCTGGGGCGGGCTGCGGCTTGACCGGGCGGGACCGCGATCCTAGAGCCTCGCGGCGGCGCCGTCATGCCCGCGGGCGACCATGAAGGCAGGCAGGCATGTTCGAGCACTACGTCGTCCCGATCGTCGACTTCGTCCGCACGCATCAGGCCTGGGCGGCGCCGATCGTCGGCCTGCTCGCCTTCGCCGAGTCGCTCGCCTTCCTGTCGGTGCTGGTGCCGGCCTGGGGCGTGCTCGTCGCCGTCGGCGTGATGATCGGCGCCGGCGCCCTGCCGTTCCTGCCGATCTGGATCGCCGCCTCCGTCGGCGCCGCGCTCGGCGACTGGATCTCCTACTGGATCGGCTGGTACTTCAAGGATCGCGTCCACCACATGTGGCCCTTGTCGAAGAACCCCGGCATGCTGGCCAGGGGCGAGGCCTTCTTCCACCGCTGGGGCGCGCTCGGCGTCGTCATCGGCCGCTTCTTCGGGCCGCTGCGCGCCACCGTGCCGCTCGCCGCCGGCATTTTCGAAATGCCCGCGCTGCGCTTCCAGATCGCCAACTGGTTCAGCGCCTTCCTGTGGGCCTGGGTGCTGCTCGGCGTCGGCGACGCCGGCATCGGCGCCGTGTCGGCGGTGCGCTCAGCCCTCGGCTGGTAGATTCAGCCCAGCCGCGGCTGGTCGTTGTCGAGTTCTTCATCGCCCGGCTGCTCGGCGCCCCAGGAGGCGAGCGCCTCCAGCCTGCCGACGATCCGGGCGAAACAGGCGGTGTCGACCTGCTGGACGAGTTCGCGCACCAGCCCGTTCTCGAACTGGTAGCGCTCCCAGACATAGAACGAGAGCGGCGCGTCGGCGCCGCGATTGCGATAAGTGACGCGCCGGCGCGTCATGCAGACGTCGCCCTCGATGATGAGATCGAGCAACTGATCTTCGATCAGCTCGGTCTCGATGGTGAAGGCGCGTCGCAGTTGCGCGATGGCTTCGAGACCCTCGAAGCGACCGGCGTAGGGCCGCAACGGCGCGGGCGCCGGATATTCGAGCGCGACGTTCGGCGCATAGTAGGCGACGCTTTCCTCACGGCGACCGGCGATGCGCAGGGCGATGAGGGCGCGCACGCGCTCCTCGATCACCTCGCGCGGCGTCGTGGCCGCTGGCGACGCTGTCGGCGCGCCGGACATCGCCCGGCTCAGTTCTTCGCCTTGTCGACGAGCTTGTTCTTGCCGATCCACGGCATCATCGCCCTGAGTTTTTCGCCGACTTCCTCGATCGCATGGGCGTTGTTGCGCGCCCGCGTCGCCTTGAACGAGGTCTGGTTGACCTTGTTCTCCAGCATCCAGTCGCGCGTGAACTTGCCGGACTGGATGTCGGCCAGCACCCGCTTCATCTCCGCTTTCGTCTCCGGCGTGATGATGCGCGGGCCGGTGATGTATTCGCCATATTCGGCGCTGTTGGAGATCGAGTAGATCATGTTGGCGATTCCGCCCTCGTAGATCAGGACGACGATCAGCTTCACTTCGTGCAGG
>JAEULW010000276.1 GCA_016793505.1 Methylobacteriaceae bacterium
TCGCCGCCTCGACCTTGCGGCGCTGCGCCGCGTCGAGCGAGCCGTGATGCAGCGCGATGGCGAGCCCGTCCTCGTTGATCCGCCACAGCTGCTGGAAGATCGATTCCGCCTGCGAGCGCGTGTTGACGAAGATCAGCGTCATCTTCGCCGACCTGACGCGCTCGTAGATTTCGCCGATCGCATGCAGCGCCGAATGGCCGGACCACGGCAGCCGCGCCCGCGTGTCGAGCATCGTGATGTCGGGCGCCGCCCCGCCCGCGACCGTGACGATCGCCGCCTCGGGGCGCGCGCTTCCCTGCGGCGCGAGCCAGCGCGCGAGCTCCGCCGGCGCGCGCACGGTCGCCGACAGCCCGGTCGCGGCAAAGGCCGGCGCCAGCGCGCGCAGCCGCGTCAGGCCGAGCGCCAGCAGATCGCCGCGCTTGGAGGCGGCGAGCGCGTGCAATTCGTCGAGCACGACGCGCTTCAGGTCGGAAAACAGCGTCGCCGCGTCGGCCGAGGCGATGAGCAGCGCCAGTTGCTCCGGCGTCGTCAGCAGAATGTCCGGCGGATCGCGGCGCTGGCGCTGGCGCTTCGACGTCGACGTGTCGCCGGTGCGCGTCTCGACGCGGATCGGCAGGCCCATCTCGCCGATCGGCGCGCCGAGATTGCGCTCGATGTCGATCGCCAGCGCCTTCAAGGGCGAGATGTAGAGCGTGTGCAGCCCGCGCCGGTTGCGCGGGCGGATCGTCAGGTCGATCAGCGTCGGCAGGAAGCCGGCGAGCGTCTTGCCGGCGCCGGTCGGCGCGACGAGCAGGCCGTCGCGGCCCGCGTCGGCCAGCGCCAGCAGCTCGAGCTGATGCGCCCGCGGCGCCCAGCCGCGCGCGGAAAACCAGTCGGCGAAACGCGGCGGCAGGGCGGCGCGCATCGCGCCCATCTAGGCGCGCACGGCGGTTGCGACCAGACCCGGCGTATCGACGCCGCGGTCCCTGCGCGTCGAGGCCGCCTCGATCGCGATGTCGGCAAAGCCCGCCGCCTCGAGCCTCGCGCGCAGATAGTCCGGCGCATGGCCGAAACGCAGATCGTCGAGCAGACGGTATGTCCCGGCGTCGATCGCCTGCGTCGTGAAGGCGATGAGACCGCCCGGCGCCAGCGCCCGCGCCGTCGCCGAAAACACCGGCGCGAGATCGCCGAGATAGACGAACACGTCCGCCGCCAGCGCCAGATCCGCCGAGGCCGCGGCTTCCGCGGCGAGAAACGCGACGATCTCGCCCGCCTCGAGCCGCGCATAGAGGCCGCGCGCCCGCGCCGCCTCGATCATCGCCGGCGACAGGTCGACGCCCTCGAGCCGGTCGGCGAGATCGGCGAAGGCGAGGCCGGCAAGGCCGGTGCCGCAGCCGAGGTCGAGCGCCCGCGCGAATCGTCGCGCTCCGCGCGCCTCCACGGCGGCGCGCAGCAGCTCAGGCCCGCGATAGGCCAGCGCGCCGGTCAGATGCGCGTCGAAGCGCGGCGCGTAATCGTCGAACAGCTTTCGCACATAGGCCGGCGCATGGCCGGCCGGCGTCGCGCCGTCGAGCCGGGCGAGCCGCGCCCCGGCGCCGAACGGATCGTCGGGCGCAAGCTCGCAAGTCCGCGCATAGGCGGCGCGCGCCGCCTCGATCGCGCCGCCCGCCTCGCGCGCCTCGGCGAGCGCGAACCATGCCGCGGCGAAGCGCGGCGCGATCTCCAGCGTCTGCTCGAACAGCTCGGCCGCCGCCGCATGGTCGCCCTCGCGCGCCGCCGCCGCGCCCCAGGCGAAGCGCCGGTCGGCGATCAGGTCGCCCGAGGAGAAGCCGCCATCCGTCATGCCCGAGGCAGGCGCGAAAAACCGGCGCCGGTCAAGACCGGCGCGGCATGTGCGCCACGGCACGCCGCGCCGCCGCCCGGCCGGCTAGGGTCTGAACATGGAAACGGGGAAACGGTCCCCGGCCAAGCAGGGGTGAGCGAGATGAAGAAGGTTTTCACCGGCGCCATGGCCGCGGTCGTGATGGCCGGAACGCTGATGGCGAGCATGGGGTCCGCCGAGGCCGGCTGGCGCTATCGCCGCGGCTGGCATGGCGGGGCCGTCGCCGCCGGGGTGATCGGGGCTCTGGCCATCGGCGCCATCGCCGCCTCCGCCGCGCCGCGTCCCTACTACGTCTACGGCTGCCATATCGAGCGCCGCCCCGTCTACAACGCCTGGGGCGACGTCGTCGGCTTCCGCCGCATCCGGGTCTGCTGAAGACCTGAACGGAAAGCGCCGGCGGGGTCACCGAGCGCCCCCCTCTCCCGTCCGGTTGCCCGACCCCGCTCTGTCCGCAGAGCGGGGTCTTCCTTTTCTGGAGGCGTTCAGGCCCCGCGCGCGGCCAGAAACGCCGCGTGCTCGGCGATCAGCGCGCCCGACAGCGCCTTGTCGATCAGCGCCCGCGTCTCGGCGAGTCCGTAGAGCGCGACGAAGGAGCCGAATCGCGGCCCCTTCTCCTCGCCGAGCAGGATTCGGTAGATCGTCGAGAACCACTGATTCGACACGCCCGGCCGCTCCGGCGTCGCGCCCTTGGCGGCGAAATCCTGATAGCGCGGGATCGGCCGCGCCACGTCGTAGAGCGCGGTCTGCACCGCCTCTGCGTCGGCGTCGGCCGGCAGCGCGGCGAGCGCCTCCGACAGCTTGCGCAGCGCCTGCGCCTCGACCTCGTCGGCCGCGTGGAAGCGTTTCGCCGGCCGCACGAAGTCTCGATAGTAGGCGATCGCGTAACCGACCAGCGCGTCGAGCCGCGGATAGGTTTCGGGCGAGGCCGTCGGCGCGTAGCGGCGCAGGAAGCCCCACACCACTTTCGGATCCTCGCTGTTGGCCACCGCGACGAGGTTCAGCAGCATGCCGAAGCTGACCGTCGTGCCGGCGCCGCTCTCGCCGACGTGATGCAGCACCTCCGGTTCGGGCGGCGCGCCGGCGTGAATGTGCCAGACCGGATTGCCGAGCCGGTTCTTGGCGTCCTGCTTCGCATAGCCGGCGAGGAACTGCAGATAGTCGTCGACGGCGCGCGGGATCACGTCGAAATGCAGGCGCTTGGCCTCGCGCGGCTTCTGATACATGAACAGCGCCAGCGATTGCGGGCTCGCATAGGTCAGCCATTCCTCGATCGTCAGGCCGTTGCCCTTCGATTTCGAGATTTTCTGGCCCTTGTCGTCGAGGAAGAGCTCGTAGTTGAAGCCCTCGGGCGGGCTCGCGCCGAGCGCTTTCACGATCTCGCTCGACAGCTTCACCGAATCGATGAGGTCCTTGCCGGCCATCTCGTAGTCGACGCCGAGCGCCGCCCAGCGCAGCGCCCAGTCCGCCTTCCACTGGCACTTGACGGCGCCGCCGGTGACGCGCGTCTCGACCTTGTCGCCCGAGTCGGGATCGACATAGACGATCGTCCCGCGCCTCGCGTCGCGCTCGACGATCGGCACCTGCAACACCTTGCCCGAGGTCGGGCTGACGGGCAGGAACGGCGAATAGGTGGCGCGCCGCTCCGGCCCGAGCGTCGGCAGGATGATGTCCATGACGCGGTCGTAGACCGCGAGCATTTTCATCAGCGTCTCGTCGAAGCGCCCGCTGGCGTAATAGTCGGTCGACGAGGCGAATTCGTAAGAGAAGCCGAAGCGGTCGAGAAACGCCCGCAGCCGCGCATTGTTGGCCGCGCCGAACGAGCCGTGCTCGGAGCCGAAGGGATCGGGCACGCGCGTCAGCGGCATGCCGAGATGGGCGACGAGCATGTCGCGGTTCGGCACGTTGTCGGGCGCCTTGCGCAGCCCGTCCATGTCGTCGGAGAAGGCGATCAGATGCGTCTCGATCCGGCCTTCGGTGATCAGTTCGAAGGCGCGCCGCACCATCGAGGTGCGCGCCACCTCGCCGAAAGTGCCGATATGCGGCAGGCCCGAAGGGCCGTAGCCGGTCTCGAACAACACTTTCGTCTGGCCGGTTCGCTCGATCCGCGCCACGAGTTTGCGCGCTTCCTCGAACGGCCAGGCGGCGGAGGCGCGGGCGACGGCGGCGAGATCTTCGGACACGAGCAGGATTTCCGGAACAGGGCGGGGGAACGCGCGGCGGGCGCGAGGGCCGGCACCGTAGGGAGGGGGCGCCGCCCCGTCAATTCGCCGGCGCCGCCATGCGCGCCCGCCGCGCGCTCACGCCATGCTCGGTCTTCGCCCAGTGGAACGGCCGCGCGCAGGCCTCGTAGAGCGCCAGCCAGCCGGCGAGCGTGATCGCCAGATAGTAGAGCGGCAGCGCCGGCAGCCAGGCGAACAGCGAGAGCCAGCGCCGTCGCGTCAGGCCGAGCGTCGCCGGCGCCAGCGCTGCGAGCGGCCCGATCGCCATCACCGCCAGCGCGATGGTCGAGGCGGCGAAGGCGAGCGGCGTGTCGGCGCGCAGCAACTGTCCCTGCCACAGGTCGATGGCGACGCGCAGCGCGAAGAAGGGCAGAAGCAGCGCGCTCGCCAGCGCCCCGCCGATCGTCGCCCCCGCCGCCGCCGCGCCGAGCCGGCCCATCTGCGCGACGGCGCGCCGCGGCGCGCGCCCGTGCACCATCGCCGTCTGCATCCAGCCCTTCAGCCAGCGCCCGCGCTGGCGCAGCCAGGCGCGCGGCGTGAACGGCGCCTCCTCCCAGGTGGTCGAGTCGAGCGTCTCGACGCGATAGCCGCAGCGGGCGAGGCGCAGGCCGAGATCGGCGTCCTCGGTGACGTTCCAGGCGTCCCAGCCGCCGACGCGGCGGAGCGCGCCGACGCGGAAATGGTTCGACGTGCCGCCGAGCGGAATCGGCAGGCCGAGCGCGGCGAGCCCCGGATTGAGCGCCTCGAACAGCCCCGCATATTCGACGGCGAACAGCTTCGCGAGCGGCCCGTCCGCCTGATTGTCGATGGCGAGCTTCGCCTGCAGACAGGCGACCGCCGCCGGCGCGATCGCGAAGCGCGCCGCCGCCTTGCGCAACTGGTCGGGGTCGGGCCGGTCCTCCGCGTCGTAGACCGCGACGAAATCGCCGGTCAGCAGCGGCAGGGCGACGTTGAGCGCGCGCGGCTTGGTGCGCGGCGCGCCGGGCGGGGCGACGACGACCTCGCACCAGGCCGGCGGCGCCAGCGCGGCGAGCACGGCGCGCGTCGCCGTATCGTCCTCTACGACCACCAGCTTCGCCTCGAGCCGGGCGCGCGGATAGTCGAGCGCCTCGAGCGCCTCGATCAGATCGCGCGCCGCCGCCGCCTCGCGATACAGCGCCACGACGACGCTGGCGCGCGGCAGCTCGGCGTCGGCGAGCGCCGGCGCCGGCGACGCCCCGCTCTCGAGCATCGTCGCCAGAACCGCGCCGAGCCGCACCGCCAGCGCCCACAGGAAGACGAGCCCGACGAGAATCGTCGCGACGTCGCCGACCGCGCCGATCGGCGCCAATGTCGCAAGGCACACCGCCGTCATCGCGGCGAGCGCCAGTTTCTGCCGGAGCGACACGCCGCCGCTCGCGCTCAGCGCGGCCGGCGTCGTCGCCCGCGCCGCCGCCGCGATGTCCGTCGCGCGGATCGACTGCGTCGCCGCCGACAAGGCCGAGGGCGCGACGATGGCGACCTCGCCGCCGGTTCCGCGCGGCCCGCGCAGCAGCCGCGCCAGCGCCACGATGCGCGGCCCGCGCGGCGCCATCGCATAGATCGGCCGCCCGTCCGGGGTCGCGTCGGCGAGCCGCGCCACGCCGGCCGCGATCGCCGCCAGCGGCGTCTCCGGCGCAAGCCGCGGCGCCTCGAGGAAGGGAACGCGCAGATGCCGCGCCAGCGCCCGGTAGAAAGCGTCTTCCTCGATCGCGCCGCTGGCGAGCAGCGCCGCGTCGGCGCCGACCCCGAGCCGCGCCGCCTCCGCCTCGGCCTCGAGCAGCAGGCCGGGCGCGACGCCCTGGGCGGAGAGGAAGGCGACCGGCGAGAAGGCGGTGCGGTCGCGCCGCGGCTCGGCCTCCGGCCGCGCCCGCTGCACCCGCGCCAGCCCCGGACGCGCCGCCGCCGCGGCGATCCGCGCCTCGCGCACCAACTCAACCATACGCCCCGCGTCCGAACAGGACGCCCTCACGCCAGTCCCCACAAGAATCTTGGCGCGATCCGCGCAATTCTTCAAGTTCTGTTTACGATTGGTTAACCTTGCCGGGCCACGGGGACGCCATGCCGCTCATCTTCAAGATTCTGCGCGCCGACGAATGGGCGCGCGCGAAGGTCGACGGCGTCTTCCGCGGTTCGCCCGCCGATCGCGCCGACGGCTTCATCCACTTCTCGACGCTGGAGCAGGCCGCCGCCACAGCGGCGAAGCATTTTGCCGGCGAGCGCGGCCTGACGCTCGCCGCCGTCGAGGCCTCGGCGCTGGGCGCCGCGCTGCGCTGGGAGCCCTCGCGCGGCGGCGCGCTGTTCCCGCATCTTTATGCGGATCTGCCCCTCGCCGCGATCCTGTGGACGTGCGACCTGCCGCTCGGCGAGGATGGCGCGCACGTCTTTCCGGAGCTCGAATGATTCTGGAGCTGGCGGGCGCGCTGGCGCGCCCCTTCCTGACCGCGCTCGACGCCGAGACGGCGCATCGGCTGACCATCGCCGCGCTGAAGCGTATGCCCGCGCATGATCCTGCGCCGGACGATCCGCGCCTCGAGGTCGAGCTCTTCGGCCTGAACTTTCCCAATCCGCTCGGCATGGCCGCCGGCTTCGACAAGAACGCCGAGGTTCCCGACCAGCTCCTGTCGCTCGGCTTCGGCTTCGCCGAGGTCGGCACGCTGACGCCGCTGCCCCAGGCCGGCAATCCGCGCCCGCGCGTCTTCCGCCTGCCGGCCGACGCCGCGCTGATCAACCGTTTCGGCTTCAACAACGAGGGCCATGCGCCGGCTCATGCCCGCCTCGCCGCGCGGCGCCGGCGCGGCGTCGTCGGCGTCAATGTCGGCGCCAACAAGGACGCGACGGACCGCGCCGCCGACTACGCGGCGGGCGTATCCGCCTTCGCCGACGTCGCGGATTATCTGGCGATCAACGTCTCCTCGCCCAACACGCCGGGCCTGCGCGATCTGCAGCAGCGCGACGCGCTCGACGATCTGCTCGCCCGCGCGCTCGCCGCGCGCGATGCGGCGACGCCGCGCTGCGGTCGCAAGCCGGTCTTGCTGAAAATCGCCCCCGACGTCACCGAGAGCGGCCTCGACGACATCGTCCGCGTCGCCCGCGATCGCCGCGTCGACGGCATGATCGTCTCGAACACGACCGTGAACCGGCCGCATTCGCTGGTCGAGCCGGCGGCGAAGGAGGCGGGCGGCCTGTCCGGCGCGCCGCTGTTCGAACCCTCGACGCGCGCTCTGGCGATGACCTATGCGCGCGTCGAGCGGCAGTTTCCGCTGATCGGCGTCGGCGGCGTCGATTCGGCCGATGCGGCCTGGACCAAGATCGAGGCCGGCGCGAGCCTCGTGCAGCTCTATTCCGCGCTGGTGTTCGAAGGGATCGGCCTCGTGCGCCGCATCAAGACGGGCCTCGTCCGCCGCCTCGACAAGGAAGGCCTGCGCACCATCGCCGAAGCCACCGGCCGCCGCGTGTCGGACTGGGCGGGGTGAAGAGGGCTGTCATTCCCGACGCCCGCGCAGCGGGCGCGCGGGAACCCGGAGAATGTCTGGCGCAGCGCTCGACGCCGCAGAACTGGGTCCCGGCGCTCCGGCCGGGATGGCGGCGGGGAGAGCGCCTACCCCGCCTTCCTCGCCCCGAACAGCCGCATCAGCAGCCAGATCGGCACGACGATCACGGCGCCGGCGAGGATGTAGTCGGCGACATGGCGCACCGCGCCGAAGCCCATCGCCCACAGCCGGCGGACGATCCGCTCCAGACTGTCGAAAATGTCGAGCGGGTGGATGTCGAGCCACATCAGCAGCGCGCCGACCACCAGCGAGGCGAAGATCAGCCGCACGAACACGGTGACCGGCGAGCCGCCGATGAACCGGGAGAAGGTCGAATCCGCCATCGTCTGCCGAGGTCCCGTGGTCGCCGAATCGGGCTGGATATAGGGGTGCGCCTGCGCCTTCGCAATTCCGCCGCGCGCGCTCACAGCGGCGCCCCTTGCGGTTCGTCGCGCAGGATGCGGCCGAGGCGGCGCAGGATGCGCTCCATCACGCCGAGCGCCTGATCCACCTCCTGCTCGTTCGGCAGGCGCAGCGTCGGCCCCGATCCCGTCCGGCCGGCCTTCAGCTCGGCCACCTGACGGCGCAGATCGGCGATTTCGCGCTCCCAGGCCTCGCGCTCGTCAGCGGCGGCGCGGCACTGCGCGGCGCCGTCGCGCGTCGTGCACAGCGACACCTTGCCGCTGCGCGTGTCGAGCCGCAGGAAGCCGTCGGCCGTCGGCGTCATCGCATAGCGGCCGTTGTCGGAGGCGGGCGGCTCGGCGGTCTGCGCCGCCGCCGGCGCGGCGGCGAGCAGCGCGAGGCAGAGCAGGAGGACGCGCATCACGAAGATCCCCGGCGCCCGCCGCATGCGGGCCGACGCTCAGATGGGGATGCATCGCGGCGAAAACGAGGCCCGGCGCAATAACCGTCGCGCCTCAGGCGAGGGCGGCGTCGCCCTTGCCCCACTGGCCGGCCTCGATCTTGCCGGCGGCGATCACCGCCTGGGTGCGGCTCTCGACGCCGAGCTTCTGCAGGATCGCCGAGACATGCGCCTTCACCGTCGCCTCAGACACCGACAGTTCGTAGGCGATCTGCTTGTTGAGCAGCCCTTCCGACAGCATCATCAGCACGCGCACCTGCTGCGGCGTCAGCGCTGCGAGGCGGCGCACGATGTCGGCGGTCTCCTTGTCGGCCGGCCGCGTCAGGTCGACGTCGGGCGGCGTCCAGTGGCCGCCCTCGAGCACGGCGCGGATCGCCGCGCGCATCGCCTCGACGCCGGTCGTCTTGGGGATGAAGCCCGAGGCGCCGAAATCGATGCAGCGGCGGATCACGTCGCGATCCTCGTTGCCCGAGACGACGACCACCGGCACGCCCGGATGCTGGGCGCGCAGATACATCAGGCCGGAAAAGCCGCGCACCCCCGGCATCGACAGATCGAGCAGCACGAGGTCGGCGTCGCTGTCCTCGGCGAGCAGGCCGACGAGCTGCTGCAGATCGCCCGCCTCGCCGATCTGCGCGCCCTTGACGGCGCCGGACACCGCCTCCTTCAGCGCGCCGCGCACCAGCGGGTGATCGTCGGCGATGAGGATCCTGGTCGTCTCGTTGCTCATGGCGCCCCTCCCGCCGGCCGCGTCGGACGTGACCGGTCCACCGATCGCGCGCATCTTCGCCTTGCCTGCGCTATTCTTCATTCTCGCATCACGCGACGCAAGGGCGCGCGGCGACGAACGGGACGTCGGAATGCATGAGTGACATCGGCGCCGCTGAAGCCGCGCGCGATCGCGCCGGCCTCGACAGCCGCGCCGCCTTCGTCGTGGCGAGTTTCGCCGCGAGCCTCGGCGCCATCCTGCTCGTCGATCGCATCGGCGCGCCGGGCCCGCTGGTGACGGCGCTGGCCGTCGGTCTCGTCGCCGGCGGTCTGGCCGCGATCGGCCTCGCCTCCGGCGCGTTGCGCGCCTCGCGGTTCGACGTCGCCGGGCGGCGCGCGCCGGCGCCCTATGCGGGACTCGCCTTCGCCGCGCTGTCCTGCGGCCTGCTCGCGCCCTTCGCGCCGCCGGCGCCGGGCGTCGGCCCCTGGTTCGGCGCCGCCGCGTCGGTCGGCTGTCTGGCGCTGGCGCTGCTGCTCGGGCCGATGCTGCGCGCTTCGGGCGCGGTCTCGACCGGCGATCTCGCAGCGGCGCGCTATCACGGTCGCGCGCTGCGCCTGTGGAGCGCGGCGGCGACGGCGGCGATCTGTGTGGCGACGCTGGTCGCCGGGCTCGAACTGGCGGCGACGTCGCTCGTCGGATCCGCCGGCCTGTCGCGCGCCGCGGCGCTGGCGCTCGCCGCGGCGGCGGCCGCTGCGATCGTCGCGCCGGGCGGGCTCGGCGGCGTCGTCTGGGCGAGCGCCGCCGCGGCGGGGCTGGCGGCCTGCGGCTACGCCGTGACGCTCGCCGAGTCGAGCCTGCGCCCCGGCCTGCCGCCGCTGTTCGCCGTCGACGGGCTGATCGCCGCGGGCGCCGCGCGCCTCGCCGCCTGGGGCGCGCCCTCCGCCGGCTCGGCCCTCGCTTTCGCCGGCCTCGCGCTCGGCGTCTTCGCCCAGCCCTTCCTGCTCGGCCCCGCCATCGCCGCGCCCGACGCGGCCTCGGCGCGCCGCGCCGGCTGGCTCGGCCTCGGCGCCGGCGCGCTGCTCGCCCTCGCCGCGGCGGCGGCGATGGCGATCGCCGCGCTGTCGCTCGACTCGCTGGCCGGCCAGCGCCTCGACCGCTTGCCGGCCTGG
>JAEULW010000351.1 GCA_016793505.1 Methylobacteriaceae bacterium
GACATTTCGGTGGCGCTGCAGAGCGGCATCGTCTCCGATCCGCCGATCATGCTGCCGCAGATCGACTATGTCGATCATCGCGCCAGCGCCGCGCAGGTCTGCGCCATGTTTCCGGGGCTGACGCCGGAGCAGCTGCCCGACGGCGAGGGCTGGGCGGTGGAGAATGTCCGCATCTCGACGCACAACGGCACGCATCTCGACGCGCCCTGGCATTACGCCTCGACGATGGACGGCGGGGCGCGGGCCGCGACGATCGACGAGATTCCGCTCGACTGGTGCTTTGCGCCCGCCGTCAAGCTCGATTTCCGCGACCGGCCGGACGGGCATGTGTGCAGCGCCGCCGAGGTCGAGGCGGAGTTGCGGCGTATCGGCCATGAGTTGAGGCCGCTCGACATCGTGCTCGTCAACACCGCGGCGGGCCGCGCCTATGGCGGGCCGGACTATCTCGACCGCGGCTGCGGCATGGGCCGCGAGGCGACGCTGTATCTGACCTCGCGCGGCGTGCGCGTCACCGGCACCGACGCGTGGAGCTGGGACGCGCCCTTTTCGAAAACGCGCGAGCGCTTCGCCCGCGAGGGCGATCCGTCGATCATCTGGGAAGGCCACAAGGCGGGCCGCGACATCGGCTACTGCCATCTGGAAAAGCTGAGCAACCTCGAAAGCCTGCCTTCGACCGGCTTCATGGTCGCCTGCTTCCCGGTCAAGATCGCGCGCGCCTCGGCGGGGTGGACGCGCGCGGTGGCGATACTTCAGGACTGACGGCGCGCGCGGCCGGCGCGAACTCGCCGAGGAAGCGGTCGATCGCCCGCTCGATCGCCGGCAGCGCATCGTCGGGCGCAGGCCACTGATAGATGTGCTTGCGGATGCCGAGATAGATGATCGAGCCGTGCAGGCTCCACATGTCCTCGATGTCGGGCTTGCGCGCCGGCGCGGCGGCCGAAATCTCGGCGAGCAGCGGCTTCATCAGCAGTTCGCGCACATGTTCGAGATAGCGGGCGTTGAGATTTTCGCCGGCGAGCCCGGCGAACATGAAGATGCGCATCCATTCGTAGGTGAAGATGGCGTCGGTGTAGCGCCGGTAGAACTCGACCATGCGCGCGCGCAGCGGCCGGCGCCGGTCGACGATGAGGGCGCGCCAGCCCGGATCGAGCCGGTCGAGATAGACGCGGGCGAACACCGCCTCGACGAGATCGGCCTTGCTGGCGAAATATTTGTAGAGCAGCGGCTGCGTCACGCCGACGCGCCGCGCCAGATCGCGCGTCGGACCGGAAAAGCCGACCTCGGCGAAATAGCGCGCGGCGGCCGCCACGATCATCTCGCGGCGGGCCTCCGGGCTGAGGCGGACGCGCTGCGGGCGCGCCGCCGACTGTCGCCTTTCCGGCAAATTCACGCCTCCTGATTGCGCTCCGCGGCGTCTTGTATTTATCATCCGATCATTTATTGTCGGGCGTGGCAAGAGCGACGACGCGGGCATGCGGCGCGTCGCGGCTTCGTCGGGGGAGGGGGCGCATGAAGTGGCCGGCATTCGCCTACGCGAGGGCGAATTCGCTCGAGGAGGCGTTCGCGCTGAAGCGCGCGGCGGGCGCCGACGCCAAATGGATCGCCGGCGGGCAGAGCCTGCTCGTCTCGCTCGCCTACCGGCTGCAGGCGCCGGGCGCGCTGATCGACATCTCGCGCATCGCGGCGCTGCATGGCGTCGCCGAAGCGGGGGCGGGCCTGCGCATCGGCGCGGCGACGACGCATGCAAAGCTCGGCGCCGACGCGCTGATCGGCGCGCGAGCGCCGCTGCTGGCGCAGGCGGCGCCGCTGATCGCGCATGCGGCGATCCGCAATCGCGGCACGCTCGGCGGCAATATCGCCTATGCCGATCCGGCCTCCGAACTGCCGGCCTGTCTGGTGGCGCTGGGCGCGACGATCGTCGCCGCCTCTCCGCGCGGCGAGCGGCGCATCGCGGCGGCGGATTTCTTCGTCGGCCTGTTCGAGACGGCGCTGGCCGAGGACGAGATCATCGTCGCGGTGGAGACCCCGGCGCCGCCCGCCGGCAGCGCCATCGACGAGATCGCGCGCCGGCCCGGCGACTATGCGATGGCGGGGCTCGCCGCCGCCTTCGACATCGAATCCGGCCGGCTGGCGCATGCGCGGCTCGTCTTCTTCGGCGTCGGCGGCGCGCCGGTTCACGCGGTGCGCGCCTCGACGGCGCTGACGCTGCATGGCGTCGCCGCCGCGCAGGCCGCGCTCGCCGGCGATCTGGCGCCGCAGGGAGATCATCAGGCGAGCGGCGACATGAAACTGCATCTGGCGCGCGTGCTGACGCGCCGCGTCGCGCAGGCGGCGCTCGGGCCGGGGAGCCTTGCGGCATGAAGACGCGTCTCGACGTGACGCTGACGGTGAATGGCGAGCGCGTGACGCGCAGCATCGAGCCGCGGCTGCATCTGATCGACTTCCTGCGCCTCGAACTCGGCCTGACCGGCGCGCATGCCGGCTGCGAGCACGGCGTCTGCGGCGCGTGCACGGTGCGCGTGAACGGCGAAATCGTGCGCGGTTGCCTGACGCTCGCCGCCAGCCTCGAGGGCGCGCGCGTCGAGACGATCGAGGGGCTGAGCGACAGCGGCGAAATCCGCGCTCTGCAGGACGCCTTCGTCGCCCACAACGCCTGCCAGTGCGGCTTCTGCACGCCGGGCATGCTGACGACAGCGGCCGATTATCTCGCCCAGGGCGGCGCGGCCGATCGCGCCGCGATCCGCGAGCACATCTCCGGCAATTACTGCCGCTGCACGGGCTATCAGGCGATCGTCGACGCCATCGAGGACGCAGCGCGCCGCCGCGCGGGAGGCGCGGCATGAGCGCGCCGCGCACGCCGGAGTCGCTCGGCCTGTCGCGCGCCGACCTGCCGAATTCCTATATCGGCCGCTCGGTGCCGCGGCCGACGGCGCGCAAGCTGGTCGAGGGCCGCGCCACTTATACGGACGACGTCAGCCTGCCGCGCATGCTGCACGCGGTGTTCGTGCGCTCGCCGCATGCGCATGCGCGCATCGCTTCGATCGACGTCGCGCGCGCCGCGGCGGCGCCCGGCGTCGTGCGCGTCTTCACCGGGGCCGATCTGGCGAAGGTCTGCGATCCCTGGGTCGCGACTCTGGCGCATCTGAAGGGCATGAAATCGGCGCCGCAATATGCGCTGCCGCTGGAGCGCGCCACCTGGCAGGGCGAGGCGGTGGTCGCCATCGTCGCCGACACGGTCGCGCATGGCGAGGACGCGGCGGCGCTGGTCGAGATCGACTGGGCGCCGCTGCCGGCGCTCGCCGACATCGAAACGGCGCTGTCGCCCGAGACGCCGGTGCTGCACGCCGAACTTGGCGACAATCTCGTCTTCACCCGCACCGCCGACACGGGCGGCGTCGACGAGGCCTTCGCCAACGCCGCGCATGTCGTCGAGGCGACCTTCGTCAGCGGCCGTCACACCGGCGTGACGCTCGAGCCGCGCTCGATCCTCGCCGACTTCAACCGCGCCGAGGGCATGCTCACTGTCTGGCATTCGACGCAGGCGCCGCACATGATGCAGGGCGTCTTCGCCAAGCAGCTGCGCCTGCCCGAGAGCGACGTGCGCGTCATCACGCGCGACGTCGGCGGCTCGTTCGGCGTCAAGGTGCATGTCTATCCCGACGAGATGGCGGTCGCCGCGATGGCGCGCGTTCTCGGCCGGCCGGTGAAGTTCGTCGCCGACCGCTTCGAGAGCTTCGTCTCCGACATCCATGCGCGCGATCATCGCATCAAGGGCCGCATCGCGGTCGACGCCGACGGCCGCATCCTCGGCTTCGACATCGACGATCTGACCGGCATCGGCCCCTATTCGGTCTATCCGCGCACCTCGGCGATCGAGGGCAATCAGGTCGTCAACCTGTGCGGCGGTCCTTACGACTTCAAGCACTACCGCTGCACGACGACGGTGGTGCTGCAGAACAAGACGCCGACCTGCCAATATCGCGCCGTCGGCCATCCGATCGCGACCGCGGTGACGGAAGGCCTCGTCGATCTCGCCGCCGAGCGGCTCGGCCTCGATCCGATCGAATTGCGCCGCCGCAACCTCATCCGCGACGACGCCTATCCGTTCACCTCGCCGCCCGGCATGCGTTTCGAGGGCCTGTCGCATCACGCCGCGCTCGACAAGCTCGTCGCCATGGTCGAGCCGGAGAAACTGCGCGCCGAGCAGGCGGCGCTGCGGGCGCGTGGCGTCTATCGCGGCCTCGGCTTCGCCAGCTTCATCGAGCTGACCAATCCTTCGCCCTTCATGTATGGCATCGGCGGAGCGCGCATTTCGGCGCAGGACGGCTGCACCGTTCGCATGGATCCCGACGGCAGCGTGGTGGCGATGTCGGGCGTCACCGAACAGGGGCAGGGCACGGAGGCGATTCTCGCGCAGATCGTCGCGCATGGCGTCGGCGTGCCGGTCGAGCGGGTGAAGATCGTCACCGGCGACACGCGCGTCACGCCCTATGGCGGCGGCACCTGGGCCTGCCGCGGCGCCGGCATCGGCGGCGAGGCGGCGCTGCAATCGGCGGTGGCGTTGCGCGAGCAGCTGATTTCCGTCGCCGCGGCCATCCTGCAGGCGGCGCCGGAGACGCTCGACGTGGCGATGGGCGAGATCGTCGATCGCGCCAGCGGCTCCTCGCGCATGCCGCTCGCCGAGCTCGGCCGCCTCGTCTATTTCCGCGGCGACACGCTGCCGAAGGACGCGCCGCGCGAATTCGTACAGACCCGCCACTTCATCACCAAGGACTATCCCTTCGCCTTCACCAACGGCGTGCAGGCGAGCTGGCTCGAGGTCGACGTCGAGACCGGCCTCGTCAGGCTGCTGAAGCATTGGGTGGTCGAGGATTGCGGGCGGATCGTCAATCCCAAGCTGGTCGACGAACAGGTGCGCGGCGGCGTCGTGCAGGGCATCGGCGGCGCGCTCTACGAGCAGTGCGTCTACGACGCCGAAGGCCAGCTGCGCACGACGACGATGGCCGACTATCTCGTGCCGCTCGCCGCCGACATGCCGGACATCGCCGTCGGCCATGTCGAGACGCCGACGCGCGAGTCGCTGCTCGGCGCCAAGGGCGCGGGCGAGGCCGGCACCGCCGGCGCGCCGGCCGCCGTGATGAACGCCATCAACGACGCGCTGCGGCCCTTCGGCGCGAAACTTTTCGCCCAGCCCTTTACGCCCGAACGCATCCTGACCGCGCTCGGGCGCGTCGCGCCACGCTAACGAAGATCAATCGAGGGAGACGCCCATGACCATCATCACCCGCCGCGCCGCCATCGCCGCCGCCGGCGCCTCGCTCGCCATGCCCTATGTGACGGGCGCGCAGGCGCAGAGTGCGCTGACCGTGCAGATCGGCGCCAGCCATCCGATCCAGAATTTCTGGGTCGCCAACATGAAGGAGGTGTTCCAGCCGGAGGTCGACAAGCATCTGCGCGACAATGGCAACTCGCACAAGATCAACTGGCGCGAGGCCTATGGCGGCACGCTGTTCAAGTTCCAGGACACGATGGAGGCGGTGCGCGACAATCTCGTCGATGTCGGCTTCGTCGGGACGCTCTGGGAAGGCTCGACCATGCCGCTCCAGAACCTGACCTATTTCACGCCCTTCTCGGGCGGCGATCACGGCCTCGTCGCCAACGCCTTCGACAAGCTCAACGCCAGCGTGCCGGCGCTGAAGGAGAGCTGGAACAAGCTCAACATGGCGCCGCTGTCCTCGCTGATCACCGACAGCTATCATTTGTGGACCAACTTCCCGATCAAGAGCCTCGATGATCTGAAGAACCGCAAGATCAACGCGCCCGGCACGTCGGCCAACTGGCTGACCGGCACGGGGGCGACGCCGGTCGACGGCGCGCTGACGACCTACTACACGGACATCCAGACCGGCGTGTCGGAAGGGGCGATCTCGTTCTATGTCGGCATTCTGCCGACGCGCGTCTACGAGGTCGCCAAATATGTCACGGAGGTCGATCTCGGGGCGATGTATGTCGGCGGCATCGCCGCCAACCTCGATCGCTTCAACAAGTTCCCGAAGCCGGTGCAGGACGCGATGGTCGCGGCCGGCAAGGCGGCGACAGCGGCGCATGTGCGCGACGTCGCCAACCGCATCGAGAAATCGAAGCAGGAGATGATCGCCAAGGGCGCGATCGTGACGAAGCTTGCCGACGCCGATCGCGAGCGCTGGATCAAGGGCCTGCCGAACATCGCCAAGACCTGGGCCGATTCCTCGGGCCCGGCGGCGCGCGACATGCTGAAGACCTATTTCGACACGCTGCGCGGCTCCGGCTTCAATCCGCCGCGCGCCTGGGACAAGGAGGTCTGAGCGCGCGGGGAGCGGCGACCATGGCCGAACTCGATCTCGAGGCGTTGAAGACGCGCAGCTTCGACGTCTCCGCCGATCCGCTCGGGCGCCTCACCGGATTCGTTGCGGCGATCGGCACGATCTGGACTTTCCTGCTGATGGCGCTGATCGTCGCCGACGTCGTCGGCCGCTCCTTCCTGTCGATGCCGATCACCGGCGTCGCCGAGATCGCCGCGCATTCGATCGTTGCGATCGTCTTCCTGCAGCTCGCCGCCACGGTTCATGCCGGCCGGATGACGCGGGCCGACTTCCTGATCGAGCGGCTGCATCGCGCCGCGCCCGGCGCAGCGCGCGTGGTCGAGGCCGTGTTCCTGCTGTTCGGCGCGGCGATCGCCGGGCTCATCGCCTATGCGAGCTTTCGGCCGACGCTGAACGCCTATGCGGCGGGCGAGTTCTTCGGCGTGCGCGGCGTCTTCACCATCTCGACATGGCCGTTCCGAGCGATCATCGTCGGCGGCGCGGGGCTGGCGGCGATCGTCTATGTGGCGCGCGCGGCGCATGCGCTGCGGCCCTCCGGCGAGGCGTCGCGCTGATGGAGCCGCTCACCGTCGGGCTGTTGCTGATCGCGGCGATGGTCGTGCTGATCGCCGCCGGCATGCAGATCGGCATAGTGCTGTTCGCGCTCGGGGCGGCCGGCGTCTGGCTGATCCGCGACAATGTCAATCTGGCCGTCAACATGACGGCGATCTCCACCTTCTCCGGCATTCAGGACTATCTGTTCGCCACCATCCCGCTGTTCGTGCTGATGGGGCTGCTCGTCTCGATCTCCGATGTCGGCAAGGACACGTTCGATGTGGCGCAAAATCTGCTGCGCCGTGTGCGCGGCGGGCTCGGCATGGCGACGGTGGCCGCCAACGCCGTGTTCGCCGCGGTGACCGGCGTGTCGATCGCCTCGGCCGCGGTGTTCACCAAGGTCGCCGTGCCTGAGATGATCCGTCATGGCTACACGATGCGGTTCGCCACCGGCACGGTGGCGGGCTCCTCCATTCTCGGCATGCTGATTCCGCCCTCGCTGCTGATGATCATCTACGGCGTGCTGGCGGAAGTCTCGATCGGCAAGATGTTCGTCGCCGGCGTCATTCCGGGGATCATCGTCGCCTTCGGTTTCGTCGCGCTGATCTATGCGATGGCGACGTTCCGACCGCACAAGGTGATGGCGGACCCGGCGCGCGACGAGATCGCGCGCAGGCACGATCACGTGATGGGCGTCGGCGAGATGGCGCTGAAGGCCGTGCCGATTCTCACGCTGGTCGCGCTCGTTCTCGTTGGCCTTTACGCCGGCTTCTTCACGCCGACCGAGGCGGGCGGCGTCGGCGCCTTCGGCGCGCTCGTCATCGCGCTGGCGCGGCGGCGGCTCGATCTGTCGCGCTTCTGGCGCATCCTGACCGAGACCGGCCATGTCTCGGTGTCGATCCTGTTCCTGCTCATCGCAGCGAGCTTCTATTCCAAAATGCTTTCGCTCGCTGGCGTGCCGCAGGCGATCGGCGATGCGGTCTCGACCCTTGGCTTCGGCGCCTGGGGCTTCCTCGTCGTCTACATCGTCATCGTGCTGCTGCTCGGCATGCTGCTCGATTCCTCGTCGATCATGCTGATCATGGTGCCGATCGCCGCGCCGATCGCGCAGGGCTTCGGCTTCGATCTGATCCATTTCGGCATCATCACGATCATCGCGGTGGAGGCCGGGCTGCTGACGCCGCCGTTCGGCATCTCGGTCTTCACGGTGAAGGCGACGCTCGAGGATCGATCGGCGCGCATTGAGGAGATCTTCGCCGGCGCGCTGCCCTTCGTCGGCGTGATGCTGATCGCGCTGGCGCTGATCTGCGCATTTCCCGCTTTGTCGACGCTGCTGGTGCGTTAGGCGCGCCATTGCGTCGGCGCGGGGGAGACGGCACACTGCGCTGATGGCGACGCGGTGAAGGAGGTGTCGTCGATGCGCGTCGGCGTCGTCGGAACAGGGCCGGTCGGACTGGGATGCGCGGCGCTGCTCGCCTCGCGCGGTCATGAGCCCGTGCTGTGGTCGCCGCGCGCGGCGCCGCGCGGCGCGTCGCGGCGGATAGAAGCGGTCGGCCTGTTCGCCTGGCGCGGCGACGTGCGCGTCGCGAGGGAGGCGCCGGAGCTGACGGGCTGCGAGGCGATCGTCATCTGCGTGCTCGGGGCGGGGCATCGCGCGACATTCGAGGCGCTCGCGCCGATCGTGCGCGACGGGCAGAGCGTCATCATCAGCTCGCACGCCTCGCTCGGCGCCCTGTATCTGTCGCGACTCGTCGCGGCGCGCGGCGTCGCCGCGCCGGTGATCGCCTGGTCGACGACGCTGACCGGCGGTCCGATCATCGAAGGGCGGGTTCACGTGCGGCTGTTGCGGGGCGAGATCGATCTCGCCGCCGTGCCGGCCTCCGGCCTCGACGCCGCGACGATGCTGTGCCGGGCGCTGTTCGACGCGCGGTTCACGCCGCGCGCCAATCTGCTCGCCATCGCGCTCGGCAATCTCAATCCGCCGATTCATCTGGCGCAGGCGCTGCTCAATTTCACGCGCATCGAGCAGGGCGAGGTCTGGGACAATTTCGGCTGTGTCACCGCCGGCGTCGGTCGGTTGATCGAGGCGCTGGACGCGGAGCGGCTCGCTGTGGCGCGCGCCTTCGGCGTCGAGGTGCGCACGGCGCGCGAACATTATCTGAAGTCGTTTCCCGATCTCGTTGCGGGCAGCGTCGCCGAGATGGCGGCGCAGGTCGCCGCGCAACGCAAGGGGTCCTCGCCCGGCCCCGCGCGGGTCGACACGCGCTATGTCACCGAGGATATTCCGTTCGGCATTCATCCGGTGATCGCGCTGGCGAAGATCGCCGGCGTTCCGACGCCGCTGCATGCAGCGGGGCTTGCGGTGATGAGCGCGGTCTATGGCCGCGATCTGGCGGCGGACAATGATCTCCTGCCGCGGATCGGCCTCGAGGGTGTGAGCCGCGACGGGCTGCTGGCGCTGGCGACGCGCGGATGGGGCGCGGCATGAGCGCGCCGATGACGCCGGCTGACCGCGTGCGCGCGACGCTCGCAGGGGCGCGCGCGGATCGCTCGCCCTATGGCTTCTGGACGCATTTTCCCGATGTCGATCGCGATCCGGCGGCGCTGGCCGAGACGACGTTCGCCTTTGCGCGCGCGACCGGCATGGATTTCATCAAGGCGATGCCGAACGGCATGTTCGCGGTCGAGGACTGGGGCGTCGTCGCGGACTATTCCGACATCGCGCGCGGCGGCGTCGCGCGCGCGACGCGGACGCCGATCGCGTCCGCCGAAGACTGGGCGCGCATCGGCCGGCGCGATGTGACGGCAGGCGCTTTCGGCCGCGAGCTCGATCATCTGGCGCGGCTCGTCGCCGGGGCCGGTCCCGATCTGCCGGTGCTGGCGACGACCTTCTCGCCGCTCACCGTCGCCAAGAAGCTCGCGCCGGACCGCTTTGCGCGCGACATCGCGGAGTCGCGTCGCGCGGTCGAGGCGGCGCTGGCGGCGATCGCCGCGACGATGCGCGATTTCGCAGAGCGCGCCGTGACGCTCGGCTGCGCCGGCGTGTTCTTCGCGGTGCAGGAGGCGACGCCGGCGGTCGGGAGGGAGACCTATGCGGCGCTCGGGCGGGTCTACGACATGATCGCGCTCGAAGGCGCGGGCGCGGGCTGGTGCAACGCCGTGCATCTGCATGGCGACGACGTGCTGTTCGAGGCGATCGCCGACTACCCGGTTCATGCGCTCAACTGGCACATCGGCGAGACGGCGCCGGGTCTGGCCGAGTATCGCGCCGCGGGCGGCGCCAGGGCGGTGCTCGGCGGCCTGCGCCGCGCAGAGCTGACGCGCGGCGATCTCGATGCGGCAGCCGCCGACATCGCGGCGGCGCGCGCGGTCGACGGGGCGCGCGGCGTGCTGTTCGGCCCGGGCTGCGTCATCCGCCACCCGTGCGACGTCGCCGTGCTGCAGCGCGTCGCGGCGCTGTTGCGGGAGGGGTGAGGGGCGGCGAGTCGATCGGCGCCATCGGCCTCGACGCTCGGCATGGATTGCTTCGTCGGCTGCGCCTCCTCGCAATGACGGGGGGACGGCGCGTCTCGTCCCGTCATTGCGCGCGAAGCGAAGCAATC
>JAEULW010000315.1 GCA_016793505.1 Methylobacteriaceae bacterium
AGGCTGGCGAACTGATGCAAGCAGGCGGCGCATGACCGACTATCGCCTCGCCTTCGATCCGCTCTTGCCGTGGAGCGCGCTCGCGGCGCTGGCGCTCGTCGCGCTGGCGGTGATCGCCTACGCCTTCTGGACGCGGCCGCGCAGCGCCTGGCTGCGCGCCCTGGCGCTGGCCCTCGGCTTCGGCGCGCTTGCCGACCCTTCGATCGTGCGCGAGGACCGGCGCGGCCTGTCCGACGTCGTCGCCATCGTGCTCGACCGTTCGGCCAGCCAGTCGATCGAGCAGCGTCGCGCGCAGACCGATCGCGCCCGCGTCGAACTCGAAAAGTCGCTCGCCGCGCTCGGCAATGTCGAGACGCGCGTCATCGAGGCGGGCGGCGACGGCGACGCCGACGGCACGCGCCTGTTCGGCGCGCTCGCCGGCGGCCTCGCCGACGTGCCGCACGAGCGGGTCGGCGGCGTCTTCATCGTCAGCGACGGCGTCGTCCACGATGCGCCGGCCAATGCCGCGTCGCTCGGCTTCCGGGCGCCGGTGCATACGCTCGTCACCGGCCGCGCCGACGAGCGCGACCGGCGCGTCGAACTCGTCGAGGCGCCGCGCTTCGGCATTGTCGGCAAGGAGATCGCGGTCGGCGTGCGCGTGCTCGAGAGCGGCCGGGCGGGCGGCGAAACGGTGACGGTGGCGATCCGCCGCGACGGCGAGCCGATCGGCACGCGCACGGCGCGCATCGGCGATCGGCTGCGCATTCCCGTCAAGATCGAGCATGCCGGGCCGAACGTCATCGAGATCGAGGTCGCCGCGCTCGCCGACGAACTGACGGCGATCAACAACAAGGCGGTGCTGACCGTCGAGGGCGTGCGCGACAAGCTGAAGGTTCTGCTCGTCTCGGGCGAGCCGCACGCCGGCGAGCGGATGTGGCGCAACCTGCTGAAGAGCGACGCCAATGTCGATCTCGTGCATTTCACCATCCTGCGCCCGCCGGAGAAGCAGGACGGCACGCCGATCTCGGAACTGTCGCTGATCGCCTTTCCGACGGCCGATCTCTTCGGCCGCAAGATCGGCGAGTTCGACCTGATCATCTTCGACCGCTATTCGAACCAGAGCATCCTGCCGACCATCTATTTCGACAACATCGTGCGCTATGTGCGCGAGGGCGGCGCGCTGCTGATCGCGGCGGGGCCCGACTTCTCCTCGCCGCGCGGGCTCTACTATTCGCCGCTCGGCGCCATCTCGCCGGCCAAGCCGCTCGGCGATCTGGTCGAGCGCCCGTTCCGCGCCGCGGTGACCGAGGCCGGCCAGCGCCATCCGGTGACGCGCGGCCTGCCGGGCGCGGACGCCGATCCGCCGCGCTGGAGCGAGTGGTATCGGCTGATCTCGGCCGAGCCGACGCGCGCCGCCTCGCCGATTCTCGCCGGCCCCGACAGGAAGCCGCTGCTGGTGCTGGCGCGCGAGCGCAAGGGGCGCGTCGCGCTCCTTCTCTCCGACCAGATGTGGCTGTGGGCCAGAGCCCATCAGGAGGGCGGGCCGCATCTCGACCTGTTGCGCCGCCTCGCCCACTGGCTGATGAAGGAGCCCGATCTCGAGGAGGAAGCGCTGCGCGCCCGCGCGCGCGGCCGCGAGATCGCCATCGAGCGCCAGAGCGTCAAGGAGCCGGCGCGCGAAGTGACCGTCACCTCGCCGACCGGCGGCGAGACCAAGGTGACGCTCGCCGCCGCCGAGCCCGGCCTGGCGCGCGGGCGTCTCATGGCGCGCGAACTTGGCCTGCACAAGGTCAGCGACGGCGAACTCACCGTGCTCGCCAATGTCGGCCCCGACAATCCGCGCGAATTCCAGGAGGTGGTGTCGACCTTCGACCGGCTGCAGCCGCTCGCCGACGCGACCGGCGGCACGGTGCGGCGCATCGGCGCCGGCGGCGATCAGGTGACGATGCCGCGCCTCGCCGCGATGCGCGCGGCCCCGACCTTCGGCGGCGCCGACTATGTCGCGATCCGCCGCACCGAATCCAGCGTCGTCACCGGCGTCGGCGTGCTGCCGCTCGGCGTCGGCTTCCTCGGCCTGCTGATGCTGCTCGGCGCGGTCGTCGCCGCCTGGCTGTGGGAGAGCCGGCGCAAGAAGGCGGGGTGAGGCGAGCCGGCGCAGCCGCGCCGCCCCCGCCTGCTGCGGCGACGCGCCGCTTTCCGCTTGCGCGCCGGCCGGGAATGCTTTTTCTGTCGGCCGCCGGGCCTTCCGGCCTCGCCGCGACCGGCCTTGACCCGGCGCAGGGGTGATCCGCATGACGACCGCGATTCCCGAGCTGGCGTTCCCGCCCCTCGCGCCCGGCAAGACGCCGCGCGAGACGCGCGTCGTCGTCGCCATGTCGGGCGGGGTCGACTCCTCGGTGGTCGCCGCCCTGCTCGCCCGCGCCGGCTACGACGTCGTCGGCGTCACGCTGCAGCTCTACGATCACGGCGCGGCGACGCACCGCAAGGGCGCCTGCTGCGCCGGGCAGGACATCCACGACGCCCGCGCCGCCGCCGCCCGGATCGGCGTGCCGCATTACGTGCTCGACTACGAGAGCCGCTTTCGCGAGAAGGTGATCGAGCCCTTCGCCCAGAGCTACGCCGACGGCGAGACGCCGATCCCCTGCGTCGCCTGCAACCAGCACATCAAGTTCGCCGACCTGTTCGAGACGGCGCGCGATCTCGGCGCCGACGCGCTGGCGACCGGCCACTACGTCTGTTCGCGCGACGACGGCGCGGGCGGGCGCGCGCTCTACCGCGCGCTCGACGCTTCGCGCGACCAGAGCTACTTCCTCTTCGCCACGACGCGCGAACAGCTGGCGCTTCTGCGCTTCCCGCTCGGCGACATGCAGAAGAGCCGGGTGCGCGAACTCGCCGCAGAATTCGGCCTCGACATCGCCGACAAGCCCGACAGCCAGGACATCTGCTTCGTGCCGACAGGCCGTTACGCCGGCGTCATCGAGGCGCTGAAGCCGGAGGCCGCGCGCGCCGGCGACATCGTCCATGTCGACGGCCGCGTTCTCGGCCGCCACGCCGGCATCTATCACTA
>JAEULW010000350.1 GCA_016793505.1 Methylobacteriaceae bacterium
CAGGACTCGCTGCCGCCCTATGACGTGCTGGACGACATCCTGCAGGGCCTCGTCGAGAACGAGATGCGCGTCGCCGACATCGTCGCGAAGGGTCACGAGCTCGACACGGTGAAGAAGGTCGAGCGCCTGCTCTATCTGGCCGAATACAAGCGTCGCCAGTCGGCGCCGGGCGTGAAAGTGACGCGCAAGAATTTCGGCCGCGACCGCCGCTACCCGATCGTCAACCGCTTCCGCGATCCCGGTGGGCCGGCGCAGGCGCCCGACGCGGCGATCGCCCCGCGGCCGATCCTCGGCGGCGCCGAAAGGTTCGAGGAATGAGCGACGCCGCGACGCCGCGCGCCCCGCTCGCCCTCGCGCCGGCGACCCGCGCCGAATTGCGGGCGGCCTTGCCCTTCGCCGGCCGCTTCGTGACGGCCATGTTCGATCTGTCGCTGCGCATCCGCCGCAATCTCGGCGCGCGCACGGCGCTCGCCGTCGTCACCTTCGCGCTGGCCCTGGTCTCGCGCTGGGCGACGCACGACATGCTGCCGCCCGGCTTTCCGTTCCTGACCTTTTTTCCCGCGGTCGTCGTCTCGGCCTTCTTCGGCGGCGCTTATGCCGGCGCGCTGTGCGGCGTGCTCGGCGGACTTGCGGCCTGGTACTGGTTCATTCCGCCGGTCGGCGCCTTTCCGGTCGATCACGCCAGCGTCGTCGCGATGGCCTTCTACACACTGATCGTCGTGGTCGACGTCGCGCTGTTCCACATGCTGCTGCGATCGGTCGATCGCCTGCTCGAGCAGAAGCGCGAGATGGCCGACCTGATCGATCGCCAGACGACGCTGTTCTCCGAATTGCAGCATCGCGTCGCCAACAATCTCGCTTTCGTCTCGGCGCTGTTCGGCCTGCAGAAGCGCAAGCTGTCGGACAATCCGGCTGCGGTCGCCGCCTTCGACGACGCGCGCGCCCGGCTCGACACGATGGGCCGCGTCCATCGTCGCCTCTACAACCCGGCCAATGCGCAACTGCCGCTCGCCAGCCTGTTCAAGGATCTGGCGAGCGATCTCGTGCAGTCCTCGGTGACGCGCGACATCCGCATCAGGGTCGACGTCCCGCCGATCGCGTTGCCGGTCGAGACGGTGATGACGCTCAGCCTCGTCGTCATGGAAGTCGTCACCAATGCGCTGAAGCACGCCTTCGCCAGCCGCGAGTCGGGCGAGATCGCGATTTCCCTGCATCGGCTCGACGCGCGCCGCTGCCGCCTGATCGTGCGCGACGACGGCGGCGGCTTCGTCGACGACGCGGCGGCCGGCGACGGCAAGGGCCTCGGCATGCGCATCCTGCGCTCTTTCGCCGCCAGTCTGAATGGCGAACTGTCCTTCCACAGCGACGGCGGCGCCGTCACGCAGCTCGATTTCGACGCGCCGGACGAGGGGGCGCCGGCGTGAGCGGCGCGCCGGTCGTCCGCTTCGCGCCCTCGCCGACGGGGCGAATCCACATCGGCAACGCCCGCACGGCGCTGCTCAACTGGGCCTTTGCGCGCCAGCGCGGCGGCAGATTCATCCTGCGCTTCGACGACACCGACGCGGCCCGCTCGCGCGAGGAATTTGCGCAGTCGATCCGCGACGATCTCGCCTGGCTCGGGATCGCGCCGGACCTCGTCGTCCGCCAGTCCGATCGCCTTGCGCTCTATGGGGCGGCGGCGGAGCGGCTGCGCGCGGCCGGCCGGCTCTATCCGGCCTACGAAACGGCGGAGGAACTCGACCGCAAGAGGAAGCGCCAGCAGGCGCGCGGTCTGCCGCCGGTCTACGACCGCGCCGCGCTGGCGCTCACCGACGACGACCGCGCGAGGCTCGAGTCCGAGGGGCGTCGTCCGCACTGGCGGTTCAGGCTCGAGCCGCGCGTCGTGGAATGGGACGATCTGACGCGCGGCCCCTCGCATATCGACTGCGCCTCGCTGTCGGACCCGGTGCTGCGGCGCGAGGACGGGGCGTTCCTCTATACCTTCACCTCGGTCGTCGACGACGCCGACCTTGCCGTCACGCATGTCATCCGCGGCGAGGATCACGTCACCAACACGGCGGTGCAGATCCAGATTTTTGCGGCGCTGGGCGCCGCCGCGCCGGTTTTCGCCCACCACAATCTGCTCACCGACGCGGCGGGCGAGGGCCTGTCGAAACGCTCAGGCGCGCTGTCGCTCGCCGGCCTGCGCGAGGCCGGGATCGAGCCGCTCGCCGTCGCCGCGCTGGCGGCGCTGACCGGATCGGCCGAGGCCGTTCGCCCGATCGCAGCTCTCGACGAACTCGCCGGCCTCGTCGATCTCGGCCGCATCTCGCGCGGCGCGGCGAAGTTCGATCCGGCCGAACTGGCGCAGCTCTCGGCGCGCACGCTGCACCGGCTCGATTTTCCCGCCGTCGCCGGGCGCCTCGCCGCCATGGGGATCGACGGGCCGTCGGCGGAAGCCTTCTGGCGCGCGGTGCGCGGCAATCTTGCGCGCTTCGACGACGTCGGCCTGTGGCGGCGCGTCGTCGAGGGCCCGATCGAACCTGTCGTCGAGGACGCCGCCTTTCTCGCCGCCGCGCGCGCCGCGCTGCCGCCCGAGCCGTGGGACGAGGCGACCTGGAGCGTCTGGACCGCCGCGCTGAAAGCGGCGTCCGGCCGCAAGGGCCGGGCGCTGTTCCATCCCCTGCGTCTGGCGTTGACGGGTCAGGAGGCGGGACCGGAACTGGCGCTGCTGCTGCCGCTGATCGGCGCCGTCAGGTCTTCGGCCCGATTATCCGGACT
>JAEULW010000011.1 GCA_016793505.1 Methylobacteriaceae bacterium
GCCGCCGAAGCGCTCGGCGAAGAAGTCGGGCACCGTGTAGGCGCCGAACTTGCGCAGGAACGGCGCGATCAGCACCGCCACCAGCACGTAGCCGCCGGTCCAGCCGAGCACGAAGGCGAGGCCGTCGTAACCGAGCAGGAACAGCGTGCCGGCCATGCCGACGAAGGAGGCGCCGGACATCCAGTCCGCGCCGGTCGCCATGCCGTTGTAGAAGGACGGCACCTTGCGGCCGGCGACGTAATACTCGCCGACCTCCGAGGTGCGCGACAGGACGCCGATGACGGCGTAGACGGCGATCGTCAGGAAGACGAAGCCGTAGCCGATCCACTTGTTCGGCACGCCGAGCTGCTCGAGGATCGCCAGAATGATGACGAAGCCGAAAAAGCCGCCGGTGTAGTAGGTGTAAATTCGTCCGAGATTGGAGATGAAATCTCCGCCCCCCGCCTTGGCCTGAGCCATGCTCCCCTCCCCTCAGTCTTCTTCCGCCACGCCTTCCTGGCGATCGATCGAGTCCTGCCGCTTGGCGAACACGAACAGCATCACCACGAAAGCGATCAGCGAGCCCTGCGCAGCCATGTAGAAGCCGAGCGGAAAGCCGAGAATCTTGATTTCATTGAGTTGATTGACGAAGAAATGGACAATGAAGCTGAAGAACAGCCACAACGCCAACATCGTCCACATCAGGCCACTGGTTCTCTGCCAGTAGCGGTCGCCGTTTTGCGACATGCGCAGCCCTCCCGAACCGGGCCTCTTGTAGAAGCGCGAACGGGCGTGATGCGCCCCCACGACTTCCGTAGCCCTATGGGACGGGTGACATGCGAACGATTTTCCGGCCAGTTAGACTTTAGGCCAATAAGCACGCGGGAAATCACGGATTTCATTTGCCAAATCACCTGTTGCAGCGCGGTAAAACCCTGAAACGGCGTGACTTGTCGTCGCACCCCGGGCGGGCGAGCGCTTGCGCCGTCGGCTTGTCTCGCGCATCCGCCTCCGCCACATTTTCGGCGCCCCCGCGGGCCGCGCCGATGCAGGAGGACGCCAGAGCCATGGTCGCCAACGCCTATTCGACGCCACTGTCGGCGCTCGACGCCGTGGTGCTCGACACCGAGACCACCGGGCTCGACGCGCGCACGGCGCGGCTGGTGCAGATCGGCGCGGTGCGAATCCATGGCGAGCGCATCGACGAGACGGACGTCTTCGACGTGCTGGTCAATCCCGGGACGCCGATCCCGCCGGAGTCGACGAAGGTGCACGGCATCGCCGATTCCGACGTCGCAGGCGCGCCGCGCTTCGCCGAGGTCGAGCCGAAGCTGACCGCCTTTCTCGGCGCTTCGGTGATCGTCGGCCATACGCTGACCTTCGACATGGCGATGCTGAAGCGCGAATTCGGCCTCGCCGACAGGCCGTGGCGGGCGCCGCGCATGCTCGACGTGCGCTGGCTCGCCCGCGTCGCCTCGCCGACACTGGCCCATTACGATCTCGACGGCTTGTGTTCGTGGCTCGGCGTCAGCGTCGAGGGTCGGCACACCGGGCTCGGCGACGCGCTCGCCACCGCAAGAGTGTTCGGCGCGCTGATCCCGCTGTTGCGCCAGCGCAACATCCGCACCTTCGCCGAGGCGGCGGCGGCCTGTCGGCGGATCACCGAGAACGAGGCGCGCGGCTCGGGCGGCATGATGGTCGTCGAGGCGCCGGTGATCGGCGACCAGCAGCAGACGCTGGCGCGCATCGACAGCTTCCCCTATCGCCATCGCGTGCGCGACGTGATGACCGCGCCGCCGCTGACGATCGAACCGACGCAGACCGTCGGCGACGCGGTCGCCCTGCTCGCCGAGCGCAAGATCAGCTCGGTCTTCGTGCGCATTCCCGAGGGCGGCCACGGCATCTTCACCGAGCGCGACGTGCTGCGCCTTCTGCACGAAAAGGGCGCCGAAGCGCTCGCGATCGAACTCGGCGCGGTCGCCGCGACGCCGCTCGTCACGGTGCATGAAAACGCTTTCGTCTATCGCGCCATCGGCCGCATGACGCGGCTCAATCTGCGCCATCTCGGCGTGCGAAACGACGCCGGCGAGCTGGTCGGCGCGTTGACCCCGCGCAACCTCTTGCGCCAGCGCGCGACCAGCGCCATCGTGCTCGGCGACGAGATCGACAGCGCGCCCGATGTCGCCGTGCTCGGACGGGCCTGGGCCAAGCTCGCGCCGATGGCCGCCTCGCTGCTCGAGGAGGATGTCGAGCCGCTGGTCGTCGCGCAGGTGATCTCGTCGGAGATCTGCATCCTGACGCGCCGCGCGGCGCAGCTCGCCGAGGCGCGCATGGCGGCGGCGAGCAAAGGCGGCCCGCCGGTGCGCTATTGCGTCATGGTTCTGGGCTCGGCCGGACGCGGCGAAAGCCTGCTCGCGGCGGATCAGGACAACGCCATCGTTTACGAAAAGGGCGAGCGCGACGGGCCGGAAGACGCATGGTTCGCAGAGCTTGCCGGCCACATGACGACAATCCTCGACACGGTCGGCGTGCCCTTGTGCAAGGGCGGCGTGATGGCGACCAATCCGCTCTGGCGCCATTCGCTCGAGGGCTGGTATGCGCAGGTCGACGGTTGGGTGCGCCGGCAGAATCCGCAGGACCTGCTCAATGTCGACATCTTCTTCGACGGCGTGCCGGTGCATGGCGATCACGCGCTCGGCGAGGCGGCATGGGCGCATGCCTATCGCGTCGGCGCGCGCGCGCCCGACTTCGTGAAACTTCTCGCCGTGCATGCCGGCGACGGCAAGCCGCCTTTCACCCTGTTCGGCGGACTGAGGACCGACGAGAAGGGGCGCGTCGACATCAAGAAGCATGGCCTCATGCCGATCTTCACAGCGGCGCGCGCCCTGTCGATCCGCCATGACGTGCGCGAACGCGCAACTCCGGCGCGGCTGCGCGGCGTGCAGGCGAAGGGCGTCGGCGCGCCGGAGGAGTACGATGCGCTGGTCGCCGCTCAGGCGGCGATCGTCGGGGCGATGCTCGCCCAGCAACTGGCGGACACCGAACAGGGCGTGCCGCTGTCGACCCGCGTCAATCCCGACGGCATTCCGAAGAAGGCGAAGGCCGCCCTGATCGAGGCGCTGAAGAAAGTGTCGATCGCCGCCGACCTCGTCACCGAGGGACGCGCGTGAGAGTCAGGCGCGCTTCGGCAGATTGACGAGCACGATGCCGGCGGCGACGAGCGCCACCGCGCCGACGAAGCCGGCCGTCAACGGCTCTCCCAGAATCGTCCACCCCGCCATCATGCCGAACAGCGGCGCGGCGAACGTGAAGACCGAGACCTCGCCGGCGCGGTAACGCGTGATCAGGCCGAACCAGGCGAGATAGGAAAAGCAGCCGACGACCAGGGTCTGGAAGGCGAGCGAGGCGAGCGCCAGCGCGCCCGGCCAGGCGACGACGCGCTCGCCGGCGAAGACGGCGGCCGCCGCCAGCACGGGCGCCGACAGGCCGAGCTGATAAAGCAGCGTCTTGACCGGCGGGATGCGACGCAGGGCCGTCGTCTTGATGATCAGGGTCGTCGCGCCCCACAGCGCGCCGGCGGCGAGCGCCAGCAGATCGCCGCGCGCGTCAGCGCGCCCTGCGCCCGAGAAGACGCCGAGCGCCAGCGCGACGCCGACGAATGACGCGGTGAGACCGAGCCATTGCAGCCGCGAAAGCCTTTCGTTGGGCAGCAGCAGGGGCAGGCCCAGCGCGACGAAGAAGGGCGCGCTGTAGAGGAACAGCGTGACGCGTCCTGCGCCGGTGTATTTCAGCGCCAGGAAAAGGGCGACGAACTCGAGACTGAACAGCACGCCGGCGGCGAGGCCCGGCCAGAGCGAGCCGTCGCGCGCGGTCAGCCCGGGCGTCGTGCGCAGCGCGTAGACCGTCAGGATCGCGGTGGCGACGAAAGATCGGATCGCGGCCTGCGTCAGCGACGGGATGTCGGGGGCGGCGAGCTTCACCGCGACCTGCTGCAGCGCCCAGAGGAGGCACAGGAAGATCACATAGACGATCGCCGTGCGATCGAGCGGGCGCGGTTCAGTCACGCCGGCGAGCCTCGCGCAGGCGCGGCGGCGAGGCCAGCCGTCGCAGCGCATCGCAGGCATGACAATGCGAAAATCTGACGGCCGGGCCTTTCTTTGGACCCGGCCGCCTGATGCTTCGCGCCGTCGACGTGTCTCGCGGAGACGGCGCGAGCCTGTCCCTCCGGTCAGAGACCGGCGAGATACTGGGTGGGATCGACAGGGGTCGAGCCCTTGCGCAGCTCGAAGTGCAGCTGCGGCGAGGAGACGTTGCCGCTCTGGCCGGACTTGGCGATGGTCTGGCCGCGCTTGACCTGCTCGCCGCGTTTCACGGCGATCTCGCCATTGTGGGCGTAGGCGGAGACGAAGCCGTTGGGATGGCGGATCAGCACGAGATTGCCGTAGCCCTTCAACTCGTTGCCGGCATAGGCGACGACGCCGCCTTCGGCCGCTTTCACAGAGGTGCCTTCGGGCACCGAGATGTTGATGCCGTCATTGCCGTTGGCGCGGAAACCCTGGATGATCCGGCCGCGAGCCGGCCAGCGGAATTCGGGATTGCCGGCGGCGTCGGCGACGGGCTTTTCCGGCTGGCCCGGCGGCAGGCTGGCGGTGGTGGTCGGATCGGCCTGCTTCGGCTCGGCGGCGACCGGCTTGTCGACCTTGGCGGCGCGCGGGGCCTCGGGCTGCCTGACCGGTTTCGGCTCGACCGGCGCGGTCTTGGCCACGGTCGTCGTCTCGGCCGGCTTCGGCGCAACCTTGGCGACCTTCACAGGCTCGGCCTTCGGCTTGACCTCGGCGATCTTCGCGGCGGGCTTCTCGGCGAGCTTGATCGGCTTGACCGCCGCCTTGGGGGCGACCGTCTCGATTTTCGCCACGGGTTTCGTCGCGGGCTTCTCGACCGTCTTCGCCGCGGCGACAACGGGCCTGGCGGCGGCCTTCGGCGACTCCGCGACTTTCGCCTTCGCGGTCTCGAGGCGCGTCGCGGCCTGTTGGGGCGCTGGCAGAGGTGCGCGGGCTACAGCCGCCGCGGCGCGTCCGGCGCCGGCGTTGTAGACCGGCACGATGACGCGTGAGCCGGCGGTCGCCTCGGCGGCGCTGCCGAAGCCGTTGGCCTGCAACAGCGCGCTCTCCGGCACGCCGTAGCGACTGGAAATCGTCGACAGGGTCTCGCCCTTGGCGAGCGTGATCGGCGTGCCGCCGGCGGCGCTCCAGCCCGCCGCGGAGCCGGTCACCGGCGCGGCCGCCGCGATGGCGGCGGCGCTGGTCGCGGGCGCGGACTGGGCGGTTTTCGCGACGCCCTGGGCGGCGCGCAGTTTCGAGGCGACGCCGACATTGGGATCGATCGATCCGGTCGTGTCGCTCGCCTGTGTCGAACTGGAGAAGGGGTTGGAAAAGGCGTCGAGACGCATCGCGTCCGACGAGCAGCCGCCGAGAAAGGCGGCGGCGAATCCGGCCACGGCGAGCCTGCCGATCCGCCCGGAACGCGCAAACGCAACACGATCACTCATCGTCCACTCACTCGGTCACGCACCTGACTGCGGCCATTAGAGCGACGCCGAGTTAAGGGACGGTTTAAGATGAATCGAATCCGATCGGAATCGCGACAATTTTAAACCATGTCGCGCAAGGCGGCGGTCACAGGGCGGCCGACATGCCGGATTCGAGGCGTCGGAGCCTTGCGCGGCCGAGCGGCTCGCGTCGCCAGGCGCCGTCGCCGGCGAGCGTCCAGCGCGCCAGATCGACCTCCCCGGCCGCGCCGGACTCCGCATCGCCGGCGATCAGCGCGCCCTCGGGGGCGAGCGCGGACGCCAGACGGTCGCGATCGGCCGGCGCGAGCGCGGCATGGACGACGATGCGCTCGAAGCGTCCGGCCGCCGTCGCCGCGTCGCGCCCGTCCGCCCAGACGCAGGCGGCGTTAGCGACGCCGAGCGTCTCGAGACGCGTCTTCGCCTCGATGGCGAGCGAGCGCCAGCGCTCGATCGACAGCACCTCGCCGGCGAGACGCGCGAAGACGGCGGTGCAGAAGCCCGAGCCCGCGCCGATGTCCAGCACGCGAGGCTGCGGGCCGATCGCGGCGTCGGCGACGAGGCGCGCGACGAAGAACGGGTCGGGCATCTCCTGGCCGCAGGCGATCGGCAGCGCCATCTCGCGGAAGGCGAGGTCGCGATATTTCTGCGGCGTGAACAGCCGGCGCGGCGTCGCCTCGAGGGCGCGCAGCACAGCGAGGTCGCGCACGCCGCGGCCGCGCAGCCGCATCAGGAACTGCGCGGTCGCCTCGCGGTCCGCCTCATCCGAAAGCGGCGGCATAGCGCGTCAGCGTCGGCTCGTCGGTGAGGTCGAGGCGCAGCGGGGTGATCGAGATGCGTCCCTGCGACAGCGCCTCGAGATCGGTGCCGTGGCCGGGCGCGAAGGGGCGGCGGGCGAAGGTCAGCCAGTAGTAGGGAAGGCCGCGCCCGTCCTTGCGCTCCTCGACATTCATCAGTTCGCTGTCGCGCTTGCCCTGGACGGTGACGGCGACGCCCTTCACCTCCTCCGGCTGGCGGTCGGGGAAGTTGACGTTGACGAGAATGTCCGGCGGGATTCCGAGATCGAGGATGCGGCTGACCACCGCCGCGCCATGCGCTTCGGCGCAGCCCCAGAGGATGCCCATCCGCCCCGTAGTCGGGCCGAAGGCCTGCGACAGGGCGATCGAGGGAATTCCGAACAGCGTGCCTTCCATCGCCCCGGCGATGGTGCCGGAATAGGTGACGTCCTCGGCGACGTTGGCGCCGCGGTTGACGCCGGAGAGGATCAGATCGGGCCTGGCGTTGAGGATGTGGCGCACGCCCATGATGACGCAGTCGGTCGGCGTGCCGCGCACGGCGTAGCGCTCGGGCGAGACCTCGCGCAGGCGCAGCGGGTCGTTCAGCGACATCGAGTGGGCGACGCCGGACTGGTCGGTCTCCGGGGCGACGACGATCACGTCGTCGGTGAGCTTGTGGGCGATGCGCTCCAGCACGGCGAGGCCGGGGGCGTGGATGCCGTCGTCATTGGTGATGAGAATGCGCATTGCTGGCGGGAATCCTGCGGCGGGAGACGTCCCAGCCTCGTCGCATGGTCGAGCCGGGCGAGGCAACTGGCAATGGCCGACAGCGGCCTGGCGTCGTGCCGCCCTACCCGGCCCGCTCGATGCGTTTCGTTCCGCCCATGTAGGGCGCGAGAACGTCCGGCACGGTCACCGATCCGTCCGGGTTCTGGTAGTTTTCGAGGATCGCCACCAGCGCCCGGCCGACCGCGACGCCGGAGCCGTTGAGCGTATGGACGAAGCGGTTGGCCTTGCCGTCGGCGGGCCGGTAGCGGGCCTGCATGCGGCGGGCCTGGAAGTCGCCGCAGACGGAACAGGAGGAAATCTCGCGGAACTTGCCCTGCCCCGGCAGCCAGACTTCGAGATCATAGGTCTTCTGCGCGCCAAAACCCATGTCGCCGGCGCTGAGCAGCATGGTGCGGTGACGCAGGCCGAGGCGCCTGAGCACCGTCTCGGCGCAGGCGGTCATGCGCTCGTGCTCGGCTGTCGACTGTTCCGGCGTGGTGATCGAGACGAGCTCGACCTTGATGAACTGGTGCTGGCGGATCATGCCGCGCGTGTCGCGGCCCGCCGCCCCCGCCTCGGCGCGGAAGCAGGGCGTGCCGGCGGTGACGCGGATCGGCAGCGCCGCCTCCTCGAGGATCGACTCGCGCACCAGATTGGTGAGCGGCGCCTCGGCGGTCGGGATCAGCCAGAAATCCTCCTTCGCAGGCGCGCGTTCGAGCGCGGCGAAGACCGCCTCGTCGAAGCTCATGCGGCCCTCGCGCACGGCGGCGCGTTCGTGCTCGGTGGCGTAATTGAGCGCCTCGCGCAGCTGCTCCTCGCGGGTGCGGGTGCGCGAGGCGATGAACAGGTCGTCGGCGAATTTCGGCAGGTTGTTGGTGCCGAAGGCGGCGTGATCCTTGATCAGCAGCGGCGGGCTGACTTCGGTGTAGCCATGCTCGCCGGTGTGCAGGTCCAGCATGAAGGCGGCGAGCGCCCGCTCCATGCGGGCGAGCTGGCCGCGCAGCACGGTGAAGCGGGCGCCCGAGAGCTTCGCCGCCGTCTCGAAATCCATCAGGCCGAGCGCCTCGCCGACGTCGAAATGCTCCTTCGGCTCGAAACCGGCGGGGAAGACAGGCGCATCGCCCCAGCGGCGCTGCTCGACATTGTCGGTCTCGTCGGCGCCGTCGGGGACGTCGGGGGCCGGCAGGTTGGGAATTTCGGCGAGGCGGGCCTCGAGCGCGGCGGCGGCGACGCGCTCGGCCTGCTCGAGCTGCGGCAGCCGCGTCTTGATGTCGGCGACCTCGGCCTTCAGCGCCTCGGCGGCGGCAAAATCCTTCGCCTTCATCGCCGCGCCGACCTCCTTCGAGGCCGCGTTGCGGCGCTCCTGGGCGGTCTGAGAGGCGAGGATCGCCGTCTTGCGGGCGTCGTCGAGCGTCAGCAGTTCGGCCGACAGCGGCGGCAGGCCGCGGCGGGCCATGCCGCGGTCAAAGGCCTCGGCGTTGTCGCGAATCCAGCGGATGTCATACATGGGGCAAAGCTCTCGGACGGCGCGGGCGCCCTCTTAGCAGAGGCGCGGCGGCGCTGTCAGCGCGTCTTGTCGCGGCGGCCGTCGCAGGCGCGCGTCAGGTCGTCGCCTCGCCGGCGCTCTCGGCCGCAGCCTTCTTCCTCTCGAAGAAGACCGCCAGCCAGATCGTCATCTCGTAAAGCAGATAGGTCGGCGCCATCAGCGCCAGCATCGAGAAGGCGTCGGGCGGGGTCAGCACGCCGGCGACGATGGCGATGACGACGATCGCGTAGCGCCGCTTCTCCTTGAGGAACTGCGCGTCGATGACGCCGATGCGGGTCAACAGCGTCAGGATCACCGGCAGCTGGAAGCAGATGCCGAAGGCGAAGACGAGCGTCATGATCAGCCCGAGATATTCGCTGACCTTGGGCAACAGTTCGATCTGGGCGTGACCGGGCTCCTTGGCCTGCTGCATGCCGATGAAGAAATGCAACAGGTTCGGCATCACCACGAAATAGACGAGCAGCGCGCCGAGGGCGAAGAAGACGGGCGTGGCGATCAGATAGGGCGCGAAGCCCTGCCGCTCGTGCTTGTAGAGGCCGGGCGCGACGAAGGCGTAGATCTGGCCGAGGATCACCGGACAGGCGAGGAACGCCGCGGTGAAGGCGGCCACCTTGACCTGCGTGAAGAAGAATTCCTGCGGCGCGGTGTAGATCAGCTTGGCTTCCGGCCCGGCCGCCTGCTGATAGGGAATGACCAGCAGGTTGTAGATGTCCTTGGCGAAATAGAAGGCGATCAGGAACATCGCGAGGAAGGCGACCAGCGCCTTGATCAGGCGGCCGCGCAACTCGATGAGATGATCCATCAGCGGCGCTTTGGTCGCCTCGATGTCGGCTTCCGTCATCGCCGTCAGGCCCCCTGCGGGCGGGCGCTGCGCCGGCGCGGGCCCTCGGCCGCGACAGGCTCGGGCGCGGGCTCGGGCGGCGGCGTGCGGAAGGTGATCTCCTCGCCGGCGCTCTCCGGCGCGGCCGGCGCCGCATCGGGCAGGGCCGGCGCGGCCGCATCCGGGGCGGCCGGCGCGCCGCCAGCCTCGATCGCCTTGCGGATTTCCGCCTGCGGATCGAGCGTCGGCGGATCGATCTTGGCCAATTCGAGGTTCGGCATTTCGATGCTCGGCAGCTCGACCTTGGCGGCGTCGCCGACCTTGGCGACTTCCTTGCGGATGTCGTCGAGCTCGGACTCGCGCATGGCGTCCATGAACTGGCCCTGGAAGTCGGCCGCCATGCGGCGCATCTTACCGATCGCATTGCCGACCTGGCGCATGACGCGCGGCAGCTCCTTCGGGCCCAGGAAGACGAGCGCGAAGACGCCGATGATCAGAAGCTTCGAAGCGTCGATGTCGAACATGTCAGCCGTTCTGCGCCGGGGCGCGGCGCGGGCGCAGCCGTCCGGGCCGGATCGCGATCAGACCGCCTTGCGGACGTCCTCGGGCTTCTTCTCCATGGCCGAGGCCGGGGCGTGGTCGATGGTGCGCACCGGCTCGGCGGGCTTGGCCTCCGCGGGCTTGGCCTCGTCGTCCTCCGACATGCCTTTCTTGAAGGATTTGATGCCCTTGGCGACATCGCCCATGAGATCGGAAATCTTGCCCTTGCCGAACAGCAGGACCACGATCAGACCGATGATGATCCAGTGCCAGATGCTGAAGCTGCCCATGACGCTGCTCTCCGCGCAACCCATCCTGCCGCGCGAGGCGGCTTCGGGGCCAACCTATGCGCCGGTCGCGGCAAAAACAAGAACGTCCTCGGGCGCAAGCGAGACGCGCACCTCGTCGCCGGGCGAAAAATCGGCGTCGCCGGCGCGCGAGCCGCGGGCGCGGCAGATCAGCGGCCGCGGCAGGCCGTCGACGATCACGGCATAGAGATCGACATCGCCGAGGAAACGCCGTTCGAGGACGCGGCCCGGCGCGCCGGACCGGCCGGCGCGGCCGAGCAGGACGCCGCGCGGACGCACGCAGACGATGACGGTCTGGCCGTCGCGCGCCCGTTCAGGCGCGTGGAAACGGCCGAGCGGCGTGTCGACGAAGCCGCCCTGCGCCTTGCCGCGGGCCTCGTTCAGCTCGCAGAAGAAGCGCGCGGCGAACAGGCTGCGCGGGCGCAGATAGAGTTCCTCGCCCCGCCCCGCCTGTTCGATCTGGCCGGCGCGCATCAGCACGATGCGGTCGGCGACGCGCAGCGCCTCCTCCGGATCGTGGGTGACGATCACGGCCGTGGCGCGCGTCTCGCGGATGACGGCGAGGGCGCCCTCGCGCACCTCGTCGCGCATGCGGCCGTCGAGATTGGAGAAGGGCTCGTCCATCAGCAGCACGCCGGGGCGCGGGGCGAGAGCGCGGGCGAGCGCGACGCGCTGCTGCTCGCCGCCCGACAGCATGTGCGGGAAATCCTTGCCATAGCCGGCGAGGCCGACGCGGGCCAGCGAGCGCTCGGCCAGATCGCTGCGCGCCGGCTCGGCCATGGCCTGCAGGCCGAAGCGGACATTGTCGAGGATCGACAGATGCGGGAACAGCGCATAGTCCTGAAACATCAGGCCGACGCCGCGCCGCTCCGGCGGGACGTGACCGGCGGGGCCGGAGACCTCGCGCCGGTCGATCAGGATGCGCCCGGCGCTCGGGCGTTCGATGCCGGCGGCGAGGCGCAGCAGCGTGGTCTTGCCGCAGCCCGACGGGCCGACGAGGCAGACGACCTCGGCCGGCCGCACGTCGAGCGTCACGCCGTCGACGGCGAGCCCTGCCCCGTAGCTGTGCGACACGGAGTCGAAGGCGAGCTCGGACGCGATGACCGCGCCCGCGGTGCCGCGTTCGCCCCAGCCGGGCGCGCGGCCCTGCTCCTCATTGTAGCCTTTGCCAGACAATCCGCCGTCCCGCCGCCGTCCCGCGCCTGCCGCCGACGCTGCTATTGGCGCGTTCCGACGGCGGATGCAACGGCGGGCGCGGCGGGGCGCTCACTCGCCGGCGAGGCTGCGCGGCGCATCGAGGGCCAGCGTCGGCGCATCGTCCTCGTTGGCGGCCGGCTCGGGCGCGAGTTCGCCGAGCGCGTCGCCGTCCTCCAGCGGATCCTCGTCGTCGCTCAGCGCGTCGTCGTCGCTGGGCGCGGGCACGCCGAAGCCGGGCGGCAGGCGGCCGTCGAACAGGCCGGCGCCCTTGAGCTCGTCGAGACCGGGCAGATCGCCGATCGATTCCAGGCCGAAATGCAGCAGGAAGGCCTCGGTCGTGCCGTAGGTGATCGGCCGGCCCGGCGCCCGGCGGCGGCCGCGCATGCGCACCCAGCCGGTCTCCAGCAGCACGTCCATGGTGCCCTTGGAGATGGCGACGCCGCGGATTTCCTCGACCTCGGCGCGCGTCACCGGCTGGTGATAGGCGACGATGGCCAGCGTCTCCAGCGCGGCGCGCGACAGCTTCTTCGGCTCGACGGCCTCGCGCGACATCAGCCAGCCGAGATCGGCGGCGGTGCGCATCAGCCACTTGTCGTTGACGCGCACCAGATTGACGCCGCGCGGGGCGTAGAAGGCCTTGAGCTCGGCGAGCACCTCGCGGACCCTGACGCCCTCCGGCAGGCGGCGGGCGATCTCCTTTTCGGCCAGCGGCTCGGCGCTGGCGAACAGCAGCGCCTCGGCGATGCGCAGCGCCTCGGCCGGCAGGCCGTCGGGCGCGGCGGGCGCGTCGGCCGGCGACTCGTCGTCGGGGAGGATGGCCGGGTCCGCCATGGCGAGGTCTCCTGTGATGTCGGGCGCGGCAGGCTCGCTCACGCGTCGGCTCCGACGACGCTCAGACGCGGGCCGCAGGCGCGCACGAAAAGCGGGGCGAAGACGCCGGACTGGCGCAGCTCTATGCGGCCCTCGCGGACCATCTCGAGCGAGGCCGAGAAGGACGAGGCGCGGGCGGTGCGGCGCAGCTCCGGCCCGACGCAATATTCGATCAGGAAGCCATCCAGTTCGGTCCAGTCGCGGGCGACGCCGGCGAGGCGCTCCAGCGCGGCGCGGGCCTCGGACAGCGACCAGACCTCGCGCTTCTTGAAGGTGACGCGGGCCAGCGCCTGCGTCTGGCGCTGGCGGGCATAGGCCGACAGCAGGTCGAACAGCGAGGCCTTCCACTGCGTGCGCTGCGTCGTCTCGACCGATTCGGGCGCGCCGCGGGCGAAGATGTCGCGGCCGAGCCGCGGCCGGTTGACGAGGCTCTCGGCGGCGGCGCGCATCTGCTCGAGACGGCGCAGGCGCTCGGCGAGGGCGGCGGCGAGATCGGCGGCGGCCGGCTCGTCGGCGCGGGCCCGGTCGGGCAGCAGCAGGCGCGACTTGAGGTAGGCGAGCCAGGCCGCCATCACCAGATAGTCGGCCGCCAGCTCCAGCCGGACGCGTCGCGCCTCCTCGACGAAGGCGAGATATTGCTCGGCCAGCTGCAGCACCGAGATGCGCGCCAGATCGACCTTCTGCCGGCGGGCGAGTTCGAGCAGCAGGTCGAGCGGGCCCTCGAAGCCGTCGACATCGACGACGAAGGTCGGCTCACTGTCGCCCTTGTCGACAGGGGTCGCCTCTTCGAAGGGAAGTTCGCTCGTCAATGCACGCTCCAGCGCAGCCCCGCGACCACTAGGTCTGGGCGGCGCGGACATTGCGCCGTCTAGCCCTTGTTCGCAAGCGCCAGGTCGAGCCGGCGCGCGGCGTCCACAGGATCGAACGGCTCGACGTCCTTGCGCAGCCGGTCGAGGGCGGCGCGGGCGCGCCGCTTCGCCTTGCCCGCCAGCACCGGCGCGGCTGCGGCGACCTGCTCCATTTCGTCGAGCTTGCCGTTGCAATGCAACGCCATGTCGAGGCCGGCTCGGAACGCCGCTTCGGCGCGCTGGCGCAGCGAGCCCTGCAGCGCCTGCATCGACAGATCGTCCGACATGATCAGCCCGTCATAGCCGAGCGCGCCGCGCATGATCGAGCGGACGACGCGACGCGAGGTCGTCGCCGGCGCGGTCGGGTCCAGCGCGGTGAAGACGACATGCGCGCTCATCGCCAGCGGCATGTCAGCAAGGACGCGGAAGGGACTGAAATCATTCGCTTCCAGTTCTTCGCGCGGGGCGGTGACGACGGGCAGTTCGACGTGGCTGTCGGCCTTCGCCCGGCCATGGCCGGGCATGTGCTTGATCACCGGCAAGACGCCGCCGGCGATCAGACCCTCGGCGCAGGCGCGGGCGAGAACCGCGGCGCGTCCGGGCAGCGCGGCGTAGGCGCGGTCGCCGACGATCTGGTGGCTCCCCGGGGCCGGCACGTCGAGCACCGGGGCGCAGTCGACGGTGATTCCCGCCTCGGCGAGGTCATGCGCCATCAGCCGGGCGGACAGCCGCGCGAGCTCGCGCGCCGCATGCGGATCGTTGCAGGCGCGGTCGAAGGCGGCGGCGGGCGGATAGGCGCGCCAGTGCGGCGGGCCGAGGCGCTGCACCCGGCCCCCCTCCTGATCGACGAGGACCGGCGCGTCGGCGCGGCCGACGATCGAGCGGAACGAATCGGCGAGCGCCCGCAGCTGGGCGCGGTCGACGACGTTGCGACGGAACAGGATCAGGCCCCAGGGATCGGCCGCGGCGATGAAGCGGCGCTCCGTCTCGTCGAGGGCCGGTCCGGCGCAGCCGATGATGAAAGCGCGGGTCGACATGCTGGCGCCTCCGCTCCGGAACGAAAAGGCCCGGCGCTGGCGCCGGGCCCGGTCAGGCGCGCTGCGCCCGCTTCAGTTGCGCGCCACGAAGCAGGCGCCGCCGCTCGCCTGAAGGCGCGAGCACAGCTGCGTCGCCTCGTCCCGGCTCATGTTGCCGACGCGGACACGATAGACCTGCTTGCCGTTGACCTCGGCCTTGCGGATGCCGGGGTTGTGGCCGGACAGGGCCGCCGCATGACGGGCCTTCAACCGGCCCATGGTCTCGCGCGCCTCCTGCTCGGTGGGGGCGGCGACGAGCTGCACGGCGAAGTCGCCGGGGCCAGTGGACGCGGCGCGGGCCGGGGCGGGCGCGATCGGCGCAGCCGAGGCGGTGACCGCCGGCGAGTCGCTGCGTGAGGGCTGCGCGCGGCCGCCGAAGGGCAGCCGCACGGCCTCGACCGGCTCTTCAACCGGCGCGGCGGCGGCCTCCGCCTCGCGGCCGACGGGCGGCAGCGGCGCGGTCGCGGCGGTCGTCGGGGCGGCGGCGACGCGCGGCCGCGGCGTCGTCGTCGGCGTGACGCGGCTGGTGGTCTTGGCGGCGGCGACGGCCGGTTCGGGCGTCGCAGGCCGCGCCGTCTCGACCGGGGCGGCGCGCGGCGGCTCGGGCGTCCTGGCGGCGGCGACAGGCGCCGGCGGAGTCGCGGCCACGACAGGAGGCGCAGCCGGCGCGGCGCTCGGCGCAGGCGGGGGCGCGGCCGCCGGCGGCAGGGCGACCGACGGCAGAGCGACGGCCCGGGGCGCCGGAGACGGGGTGGGCGCGCTCTGGCTGGACACGACCGGCGGCGGCGCAACCGGCGCGGCCGAGGCGGCCGGCGGCTCCGGCGCCTGGGCGAGCGACCCGTCGGGCCGCACCGTCACCGTGCGCACGCGCTTGGGTTCGGGAAAGACGCCGAGCCCCGGCGCGGCGGGCTGGCCGGCCGAAGGCGCGGTCTGCGCGGCCGGCGGGGCGCCGGCGGAAGCGGCGGCCGGGACCGGCACAGTCCGCACGGTGCGCACCGCCTGGCGCGCCAGATCGACCGGCTGTTCGTCGCGCGCGACGACCTTGACGTCGGCGGGTTTCGGCTCGGCGGTCCTGACGTCGGCGGCGCGATCGAGCACGGCGGCGCTCTTGCCGGCGTCGGCCGGCGCGGCGGCCGGCGGCTGCACCTTGACCGGCGCGCCGGCGGCCTGAATCGTCGGCGGCTCCTTGCCGATATTGGCGCCGCGCAGACCGACCACCGCGCCGGCGGCGACGACGCCAAAGCCGACAAGACCGGCCGCCAGAACGAGCCCTTTGCGGCTGCGCGCCGGCGCAGGCGTCGGCTCGGCCACCGGCTCGTCATAGGGCGGCGGCGGAACCAGCGTGACGCCTTCGTCGAGATCGCGCGGCGCGGGCGGCGGCGACGGCGTCTCGCGAACGCGGCGGAGGGCGGCCTCGGCGACGGCGGCGGCGGCGAGCGGCGCGAAATCGACCGACGCAGGGGCGGTGGCGGCAGGCGGCTCGGGCGCGGCGAATTTGGCCGGGCCTGCGGCGGCCGCCAGTTCGGCGGCGAAGTCATTGGCGGCGTCGACGCGCGGCGGAATCGAATCCGGCGAGACGATTGCGCCGCCATATTCCCCGACCTCGAGCGAACCGCGCAGCGGCGGCAGATCGAAGGCGTCGAGCGCCGGATCGACGGCCGGCGCCGCAGTCGCGACGGGAGCAGATGGCGCGACGGGAGCAGATGGCGCGACGGGCGCAGATGGCGCGACAGGGGCGGCAGCTGCGGGCCGCGCCATCGGCTTTTCGGCGACCGGCGCCCTGACGAGCGGCGGCAGGTCGAGCGGGGCGACGACCTGCGGCAGCTCGAGCGGCGCGGCGGCCGGCATCGCGGGCGCGGCGGCGAGCGGCGCCGGCGGCGCAGCGACAGGCGCCTCGGCCGGGGGCGGCGCGACCGTCTTCACCGGCGCCGGGGCCGGCGCCTTCGGCGCGACGGACGTCGTCTCGGCGCGCGGCGCGCGGTCGAGGCG
>JAEULW010000012.1 GCA_016793505.1 Methylobacteriaceae bacterium
ACCATGGCGGCGCCGATGCCGCTTCTCCACAGGGCGGGATCGCGCGCCGGCCGCACAATCCCCGGCCCCGCGTCTGTGGATCGTCCCGCCGCCTCCATCCCCGATTCTCTTTTCGCCCCTGCGTAGAGCCGACTTGTCCCCACCTCTCCACAGGCGCCATGGTGGCCGGGGACAGCGGGGCCGGACCGGCATGGGGCGCAATTTCTTTCATCTGCATCTGGTCTCGGACGCGACCGGTGAAACGTTGATCGCCGTCTCGCGCGCCGCCAGCGCGCAATATCAGGGCGTCGCCTCGATCGAGCACATGTATCCGCTGGTGCGCAACGAGGCGCAGCTCGACAAGGCGATCGCCGAGATCGAGGCCGCGCCGGGCATGGTGCTCTATACGCTGGTCGATCCCGAACTCTCCGCCCGGCTGCGCGCCGCCTGCGAGAAGATCGGCGCGCCCTGCCTCAGCGTGCTGCAGCCGATTCTCGACCTGTTCCAGTCCTATATCGGCGCCGCCTCGCTGGCCCGGCCCGGCGCCCAGCACATGCTGAACGCCGACTATTTCAAGCGCATCGACGCGCTCAACTTCACCATGATGTGCGACGACGGCCAGCAGCCCGAGCATCTGGAGCAGGCCGACGTGATCCTGCTCGGCGTCAGCCGCACGTCGAAGACGCCGACCGCGATGTATCTCGCCAATCGCGGGGTCAAGACCGCCAATGTGCCGCTGGTGCCGGGCGTGCCGCCGCCGCGCGTCCTCGACACGCTGCAGAAGCCGCTGATGGTCGGCCTGGTGGCGAGCCCGGACCGGATCATCCAGATCCGCCAGAACCGCCTGCTGTCGCTGCGCGCCGATCACGAGACGCCCTATGTCGATCGCACGTCTGTCGTCGAAGAAATCGCCGCGAGCCGGCGGCTCTTCGCCGATCGGGGCTGGCCGACCATCGACGTGACGCGCAAATCGATCGAGGAGACGGCCGCGGCGATTCTCGACCTTTACAAGGCCCACAGGATGAAGTTTATTGCGCAGGGGTGATCTGATATCAACTATTTTTTACACTCAATTTTATCCACATACTACCCTCTGCTTGTGCTAATTTATTGAACTCGGTTTTCTTTTTCAAATACCACTCATCGGTTTTCTTCTGGTGCGTCGACACGAGTCGGCTTGACAACCGCAAGATTTTCTTTGCCGATTCAATCTTATCAGTCATCTGCATGCTCCCGCGCGAATCACCCTACTACCTATCAATCTGGATGTGAATCCATGAGCGCACCCTTTCCACGGATCAAGTTTCCAGAACTTTTTTTTGGCTTCGTTGCGCCGATTGGAACGGACATCACCTCTTCAATCTCCGAATTTGAGGCATATCTGAAAAGGGAAACGTACAGAGTTGAAATTGTTAAAGTCACTGATATTTTTCGTGTTCTGAAAGATGTCATCGAACCACATCTATCTCTCAAAACAACGCCCCTATTCGATCGTTATGAAACATATATTTCATATGGAGATTTACTTAGACAGCAATTTAATGACAATGCAGTGCTAGCCAGAACAAGCATATTTCAAATAAATGCGAAACGAAATCGTCCGAAAATGTCAGCGCAAACAGGTTATGAAAAAGTTGCCTATATTATACACCAGTTCAAGAGAGCAGAAGAGATAGATCTATTAAGGGCCGTCTATGGACGATTGTTTTTTCAAGTATCGGTCTATTCATCGAAGGCGACTAGAGTAAGCTATCTCGCGCAAAAATTTGAAAGCGACTTTTCATCAAATAACGGTGCATCATCTCGAGCGCTCGCAGAGCAGATAATAAAGCGTGACGAAAAGGAACATGATAATCAGTTTGGCCAAAACGTCTCCGACATCTTTCACGATGCAGACTACATCATAAATAATGATATCGCCGCCAATACAGTTAGAGATCAAGTGTGCCGCTTCTGTGAATTGATATTTGGCGCAAATTTCATATCACCAAACAAACAAGAATATGGCATGTTCCTCGCTAAATCGGCCGCGCTTCGATCGCTGGATTTGTCACGGCAGGTAGGAGCCGCAATTTTCACCCCCGATGGTGACATAGTTGCGCTTGGTTGCAATGAAGTTCCGAAAGCAAATGGCGGCGCATATTGGTGTGATGAAGTTCATGATGATCGTGACTATCTTAGAACCGTTGATCCTAACGAAAAGCGCAAGAAGGAAATAATGGAGGAAATGGCACAATCAATTTCAAATGCAGTACCCTCCGCAAATAGACACAAAATTGAACAGGCCATCTCAGATTCAAAGTTTATGGATGCGCTTGAGTATGGACGCATCATTCATGCAGAGATGGCGGCAATAACAGATGCAGCGCGCACCGGTAGAACCATTGCCAATGGGCAAATGTACTGCACAACATTTCCATGTCATATGTGCGCTAAACATATCGTCGCGGCGGGAATAAAAACAGTAACGTTCTTGGAGCCATACCCAAAAAGCTTGGCAGAAAGGTTGCATTCCGATTCGATTTCCGTTGAATCCGGCGATAGGGGCAAATATAGAGACTATCCTGCAACAGAGTTCATTCATTTCTTTGGCGTTACGCCAAGGCGCTACCGCGAGCTTTTTGAGGGCACCAAAAGAAAAAGTAACGGCGAATTCGTGAAGTACAAAGAAGGATCGCGTCAGCCAATTATGAACTATATTTATCCATTCTACGAGCGACTCGAATTAGAGATTATTGAGCCAAAGAGTGAATTTATGAGAAAATTGAGAGCGCTTGCAAATAAAAAGTCCAATACAAGAGGCAAATCTGAACGTCGAAAGCACAATAAAGGCTAGTGACGGGCGATAACGGCATATCGCTGTTGAGCGCAAAATTGTGATCAATACTCACCCATCCATCTTCAACGCCGCAATGAACGCTTCCTGCGGAATCTCGACCTTGCCGAACTGCCGCATGCGCTTCTTGCCGGCTTTCTGCTTCTCCAGCAGCTTGCGCTTGCGCGTCACGTCGCCGCCGTAGCATTTGGCCGTCACGTCCTTGCGCAGCGCGCGGATCGTCTCGCGGGCGATGATCTTGCCGCCGATCGCGGCCTGAACGGGAATTTGAAACATGTGCTGCGGAATGAGTTCGCGCAGCTTTTCCACCATCGCCCGGCCGCGCATTTCGGCGCGCTCGCGATGCACCAGCATCGACAGCGCGTCGACCGGCTCGGCGTTGACGAGGATCGACATCTTCACCAGATCGCCGGGCCGGCGATCGGTCAGCGCATAGTCGAACGAGGCGTAGCCCTTCGACACCGACTTGAGCCGGTCGTAGAAGTCGAACACGACTTCGTTCAGCGGCAGATCGTAGGTCACCATCGCCCGCTTGCCGACGTAATTGAGATCGACCTGCACGCCGCGCCGGTCCTGACACAGTTTTAAGATCGAGCCGAGATATTCGTCCGGCGTCAGGATCGTCGCGCGAATCCAGGGCTCGCGAATTTCCTCGATCTTCATCACGTCCGGCATGTCGGCCGGATTGTGCAGTTCGATCGTGGTCCCGTCGGTCAGCGCGATCTCGTAAACGACCGAGGGCGCCGTCGCGATCAGGTCGAGATCGAATTCGCGGGCGAGCCGCTCCTGGATGATCTCGAGATGCAGGAGACCCAGAAAGCCGCAGCGGAAGCCGAAGCCGAGCGCGGCGGAGGTCTCCATCTCGAAGGAGAAGCTGGCGTCGTTCAGCCTGAGCTTGCCGATCGCCGCGCGCAGCGCTTCGAAATCGGCGGCGTCGACCGGGAACAGGCCGCAGAACACCACGGGCTGCGCCGGCTTGAAGCCGGGCAGGGGGGTGGCCGTCGGCTTTCGCTCGTCGGTGATCGTGTCGCCGACGCGCGTGTCGGCCACCTGCTTGATCTGCGCGGTGATGAAGCCGACCTCGCCGGGCCCCAGCGCCTCGACATCGGTCATCTTCGGCCGGAACACGCCGATCTTCTCGACCTCGTAGCGCGCGTCGGTGCCGATCATGCGGATTTTCGAGTGCTTTTTCAGCACGCCGTCGAAAACCCGCACCAGCACGACGACGCCGAGATAGGCGTCGTACCAGGAATCGACCAGCAGCGCCTTCAGCGGCGCGTCGCGGTCCCCCTTCGGCGGCGGCAGCCGCTTGACGATGGCTTCCAGCACCAGATCGATGCCGAGCCCGGTCTTGGCCGAGATCGGCACGGCTTCCGAAGCGTCGAGGCCGATCACATCCTCGATCTGCTGCTTGATCCGGTCGGGCTCGGCGGCGGGCAGGTCGATCTTGTTGAGCACGGGCACGATTTCGTGCCCGGCGTCGAGCGCGTGATAGACATTGGCGAGCGTCTGCGCCTCGACGCCCTGGCTGGCGTCGACGACCAGCAGCGAGCCCTCGCAGGCCGCCAGCGAGCGCGACACCTCATAGGCGAAGTCGACATGCCCCGGCGTGTCCATCAGGTTCAGGATGTAGGTCTTGCCGTCCTGAGCGAGATATTCGAGGCGCACCGTCTGCGCCTTGATGGTGATGCCGCGCTCGCGCTCGATTTCCATATTGTCGAGCACCTGCTCGACCATTTCGCGCTCGGCCAGGCCTCCGGTGGTCTGGATCAGCCGGTCGGCGAGGGTCGACTTGCCGTGGTCGATATGCGCCACGATCGAGAAATTGCGGATGTTGGCGAGAGGGCCGGTGGTCATGCGCGCCAGATAGCAGGGGCGCCCTGAATCGCCAAGGTGGACAGCGGCCGACGCGCTTCCTAAGTGTCAGGCCGCGCCCCGGAGACCGCATGATCCGCCTCTTCGCCCGCAGTCTCGGCTTCGTCCTGCTCGCCGGCGGCTTCGCCCAGCTCGTCGTCGACGGCACGCGCTCGATCGCCGCCGGCGCCCTTCTGTGGACGCCGCTCGGCGCCCTGATCGAAGCGGCGGCGCCGGGGCGGCTCGCGGCGCTCGGCCCGCGGATCGCCGGCGATCTGCATCCGCTGCTCTGGCATCCGGTCGCGACAGGCCTTCTCGGCCTGCCCGCCTGCCTCGCGCTGGCGCTGCTCGGCGCGGCGCTGCTGCTCGCCGGCCGCAAGAAGCCGGACGACTCGCCGGGACTTGATCAGCGCTGAGACTCGCCGGCGTCGCGCCGACTGCCTATATGCGCAGCTCAAAGGAGGAACGCCGATGTTTTCCTTTCGCAAGAAGACGGCGATGCCTGCTCCCGCCGACGCCCTCCCCGGCCGCGCCGCGCCGATCGCCACCGCCGAGCGGCATTTCGTCAACGGCCGGCCGCTGCAGGGGCCCTATCCTGACGGCATGCAGGAGGCGATGTTCGGCCTCGGCTGCTTCTGGGGGGCCGAGCGCAAGTTCTGGCAGCTGCCGAGGGGCGTCTGGGCGACGATGGTCGGCTATGCCGGCGGCTTCACCCCCAACCCGACCTATGAGGAAGTGTGCAGCGGCCTGACCGGCCACAACGAGGTGGTGCGCGTCATCTTCGATCCGCGCGAGATCGCCTACGAGACGCTGCTCAAGACCTTCTGGGAGAGCCACGACCCGACCCAGGGCATGCGGCAGGGCAATGACGTCGGCACGCAGTATCGCTCGGGCGTGTATGTCTTTTCGCCGGAGCAGCGCGCCGCCGCCGAAGCCTCGCGCGCGGCCTACGCTTCGGCGCTCGCCGCCAGGGGGATCGGCGCCATCACCACCGAGATCGTCGACGCGCCGCCCTTCTACTTCGCCGAGGATTACCACCAGCAATATCTGGCGAAGAATCCCGGCGGCTATTGCGGCCTCGGCGGCACGGGCGTCGCCTGTCCGATCGGGACCGGCGTCGCGGCCTGATCCGCTCCGCTTCCGCCGCGCCCCTTGCCCGGCCCGGCGGGACGTGCGAAGGCGCTGCGCCGCCGCCCGGACCGCCGCGATGATCGAACGTTTTCTCGAACAGTTCCTGTTCACCAGCCGCTGGCTGATGGCGCCCTTCTATGTGGCGCTGGTGGTGGCGCTCGCCGGCCTTCTCGTCAAGGCGGTGCAGCACACCATCCATTTCATGATGCATGTCGTCTCCGGCACCGAGTCGGAGGTCATTCTGGGCGTGCTGGCGCTGGTCGACCTGACGTTGACCGGTTCGCTGATCGTCATCGTGGTCTTTTCCGGCTACGAGAATTTCGTCTCGCGCATCGAGCATTCCGACCACAAGGACTGGCCGGAATGGATGGGCACGATCGATTTCACCGGTCTCAAGCTCAAACTGCTGTCGTCGATCGTGGCGATCTCGGCGATCCAGCTGCTGCGCGCCTTCCTCGATCTGAAGAACGTGTCGGATCGCGACCTGATGTGGCAGACCGGCATCCATATGGTCTTCGTCGTGTCGGGCCTCGTTCTCGCCTGGACCGACCGGTTGACCGAACATGGTCCGAAGGGCGGAGGCAAGCCGACCGCCGGCGGCCACTGACCCGTCGCGCGCCCGTCTATTTCGCCACCAGCACCTGCCGGCATTCCGGCGGCAACTGCGCCATCGTCATCGGCGGCTTCGGTTTGGCGGGCTTCGTCGGCTTCGGCGGATTGAGCACCGCGTCGGAAAACCACCAGTCGAGCGAGGCGTCGCAGCCGTCGCCCGCCGGCACGGGGTCCTGATCCGAACAGCCGTCCTCGCCGCGCGGACAGGCGAGCCGGATATGGAAATGGTAGTTGTGGCCCCACATCGGCCGCACCTTGCTCAACCACGCACGGTCGCCGCCGGCGGATCGGCACATCGCCTTCTTGATCGCCGCATTGACGAAGATGCGTTGCACGTCGCGCTCCCTGGCGGCGGCGCGGATGATGGCGAAATGCGCCTGCGTCCACACTGCGGGATCGACGTCGAGCCGGTTCTCGGCGACGACGTTGGTCGCCGACATTTCCTCGCGTTCGCGCCGCGACAGCGTCCGGTCCGGCATCGGCGTCAGCCAGATGTCGGCGTCGAGGCCGATCTGGTGCGAGGCGTGGCCGGTCAGCATCGGCCCGCCGCGCGGCTGCGCCATGTCGCCGACCAGCAGGCCGTTCCAGCCGACCTCGGGCGCCTTCTTCGCGAAGCGCTCGAGGAACGACACCAGCGCCGGATGGCCCCAGTTGCGATTGCGCGACAGACGCATCACCTGCCAGGTCTCGCCGTCGATCGGCAGCGCCGTCGCGCCGGCGACGCAGCCGCGCGAGTAGAAGCCGATCGCCCGCGCCGCCAGCGGCGCGGCGTCCGCCTTGCGGCCGAACAGCTCCTTGGCCGGCGTCGAGGGATCGTCCGGCCGCGCCAGCGGCGGCAAGGGTTTCGGCGACAATGTGCCCCGGTCCTGCGCGAGCGTGCCGGAATGTGAAAAAACACACAGCGCCGCGACGAGGATCGGCGCAGGCTTCGTCAGGCGTCGCATCGTCGCGCGGATCGGAAGCGGGCGCATGAAAGGTCCTCTGCTCGTTTCGATCCTGCCGGCGCCGGATTGACGCCCGGTTAACCATCGCCCTCGCCGGCGCCACTTGTAAACCGTCGGACGCATCGTTCGTTTACACAGGCGGCGATCTTGCGATCATGTCGGGCGAAAACGAGGCGTCGCGCAGCAAGCGCGGGAGGTCGTCATGCGTATTCTGTCGCTGCTTATCGTGCTGCTGGCCTCGCTGGGTCTTGCGCGTCCCGCCTCCGCCGCGGTCGACATCCGCGTCGACCTGACGACGCAGACCATGCGCGTCACGTCCTCGACAACGGGCGAGAGCCACGTCTGGCCCGTGTCGACCGCCCGCGCCGGCTACGTCACGCCGCGCGGCGTCTACCGCGCCCAGCGACTCGTGCGCATGCACTACTCGCGCAAATACGACATGTCGCCGATGCCCCATTCCATCTTCTTCCGCGGCGGCTATGCGATCCACGGCACCGGCGCCGTCAAGCGTCTCGGCACGCCTGCCTCGCATGGCTGCGTGCGGCTGGCGCCGGCCAATGCGGCGAAGCTTTTTTCCATGGTGAAACAGGAAGGCGCGCGCATCGCCATCAGCGGCGAGTCGCCGCGTTCGACCATGCTGGCCAAAGCCTCGCCGAAAAAATCGAAAACGGTTCTGGCGTCCAAGTCCGCTGCGTCGAAATCGCTGCAGGCCGCGCGCCGCGCGTCGCCGACCTCGGCGCTCGGCTTCGCGCCGTTGCGCGGCCCGCTCGATCCGGGGATCGACGCCTGGCTGCGCCATCCGACGCGCCGCTGACATGACGCCTTTGCAACGCCGTTGAAACTTTTTTCCAGGGCGTTTCGGAGCGAGCAATCAAACTGAACTGGATTCAACGGTTTGTGATGCAAGGCCTGAAATCGGCCTCCGCGCCGCGCGCCGACGATGTCTTGACTCGGCGCGCGCCGAACCCGCAGCGACGTCGGACATGCGCCGCCGCGCCACGCGCCCACTCCGGAATTTCATTCGGAGTCGAAGTGTTTATCGCTTGAGCCGGCGATGCGCGGCGCGCTCGTGGCGCGACGCCCGCCGCGGCGTGACGGCGCGCGTCGTCACAATCGTTGCGTTCGCTTCATCGCTGTGCCATCGTCTTTTTCGTCGCCGCGCGGTCGCCCGTGCGACGATCTCCGCAAAGGCCTTGGATGCTTTGCGCGCCAATCGCGCCGGAGATCGCGTGCGTCGACAACGGGGCAGGGGGATGGTGGTGCCGATGACGCCGAACTTTTTTTCGACCGGCTGATCTCGGTCATTTTTTCCGACGCAGTTTCGATGATGTGTTTGAACCGCGGGCGATCGTGCGCGGAGGGATTTCATGACGAGCGAAGTGGATTCGATCTCGACGGTCGAGGAGATGACGGCGGTCGACGCCAATGATCTCTGGCTTCGCGATCCGACCGCGCAATTGATCGACGTGCGCACGCGTGCGGAATGGACCTATGTCGGCGCGCCGACGCCTGTGGCGGGGTGCACGCCGATCTTCTGCGAGTGGCAGAGCTATCCCGACATGCAGATTCGCGCCGGCTTTGTCGCCGAGCTGACGGCGGAACTGGCGGCGCGCGGCGTCGGGCCGACTGCGCCGCTGCTGTTCCTCTGTCGCTCTGGCGTGCGCTCGCGCGCCGCCGCGCAGGCGATGCGCGCGGCGGGATACCAGCGCTGCGTCAACATCACCGAAGGTTTTCAGGGGCCGCCGGACGGCAATGGCCACCGCAGCCGCGTCAGCGGCTGGCAGGCGGCGGGATTGCCCTGGCGCCAGGGCTGAGACGCGCGACGTCGCAGCGATGCGAACAGAAGAGAAGTGATCGCGATGCCGCATTCACAACAGCGGAAGATTGCTGCGAACCAGAGGCCGGAGTCGGGGGTGGACGAGCGTGACGAGATGTTGACGGCGATCTGGACCCGCGTCTGCGCGCGTCTGCGCAGCGAACTCGGCGACGCCGTCTATCGCGCCTGGTTCGCGCGCCTCGAGCTCGACGGCGTCGCCGGCGGCGTCGGTCAGCTGTCCGTGCCGACGCGATTCCTGAAGAGCTGGATTCAGTCTCACTATATGGATCGCCTGCTCGCCGCGTTGTCCGCCGAGGCGCCGCACATCGTCTCGATCGTGCTCGAGGTCCGCACCGGCATGCGCGCGCCGCGCCTGCGTCCGGCCACGAACGCGCCTGCGCGGCCTTCAGCCGCGCCACGCGATGAGGAGACCCAAGTTCGCGCCGAGACGCCTCGCCATTCGGCGCTGCGCCCGGCCGCCGCGGACGGCGAGGTCGGCGAAGGCTTTTCCGGCTCGGCGCTCGATCGTCGATTCACATTTGCGAATTTTGCCGTCGGCAAGTCCAACCAGCTCGCACACGCCGCAGCCGAGCGCATCGCCCGCGGCGACGGCCAGACGGCGCTCTACAATCCGCTCTATCTTCACGCCGCCGTCGGCCTCGGCAAGACGCATCTGCTGCAGGCGGTGGCGCATGCCGCCAGCGAAGCCTCGCGCCGCGTCATCTATCTCACCGCCGAGCGCTTCATGTACGGCTTCGTCGCCGCGCTGAAAGCGCAGACGGCAATCGCCTTCAAGGAGACGCTGCGCGCCATCGACGTGCTGGTCATCGACGACATCCAGTTTCTGCAGGGCAAGACGATCCAGCAGGAATTCTGCCACACGCTGAACGCGCTGATCGACGCGCGCCGCCAGATCGTCATCGCCGCCGACCGCGCCCCCGGCGATCTCGAGATGCTCGACGAGCGCGCCCGCTCGCGTCTGCTCGGCGGTCTCGCTGTCGAGATCGAAGCGCTCGATCTCGATCTGCGCCGCCGCATTCTGGCCGCCCGCATCGCCGCCGCCCAGCAGCTGCATCCCGGCTTCCAGCCCGCCGATCAGGTCGTCGACTATGTCGCCTCGACCGTGCAGTCCAACGGACGCGATCTCGAGGGCGCGGTCAATCGACTGCTGATTCACACCGATTTCGGCGCGAAGCCGTTGAAGCTCGAGCTGGCCGAAGAGGCGATCCGCGATCTGGTGCGCACGCGTGAGCCCAAGCGCGTCAAGATCGAGGACATCCAGAAGCTCGTCGGCAACTACTACAATGTCAGCCGGGCCGACATCGTCTCCTCCCGGCGCACCGCCAATGTTGTCAGGCCGCGCCAGATCGCCATGTATCTGTCGAAGATCCTGACGCCGCGTTCGCTGCCCGAGATCGGCCGTCGCTTCGGCGGCCGCGATCACACGACGGTGCTGCACGCCGTCCGCAAGATCGAGACCCTGTCGAAGAGCGATCGCACGCTCGGCGAGGACCTCGAACTGCTCAAACGCATGCTGCTGGAGTGAGACGCCGCCGCGCCCGGCGAGGTGTGAAAAAAGCCCGGAGGTCGCTCCGGGCTTTTCCGTCTCCGATGCGCGCGGGTCAGCGCGAAAAGGTGTTGCAGGCGTCGACCTGGCCGGACTGCAAACCGATCTTCAGCCATTGCGTGCGCTGCGCCGACGAGCCGTGCGTGAAGCTGTCGGGCACAGCGTAGCCGCGGCCGGCCTTCTGCAGGCGATCGTCGCCGATCGCCGCCGCCGTCGAAAGCGCCTCCTGCAGATCGCCGTCCTGCAGAATCTTCCATTTCTTCTCGGCGTGGTGCGCCCAGACGCCGGCCAGGCAGTCGGCCATCAGCTCGACGCGCACCGACAGCGCATTCGCCTGCTGCTGACTCGAGCGCTGCTGGGCCTCCTGCACCTTCGGCAGAATGCCGAGCACGTTCTCGACATGATGGCCGATTTCGTGCGCGATCACATAGGCGTAGGCGAAATCGCCGCCGCCGCCGAGCTTGCGCCGCATGTCCTCGAAGAAGGAGGTGTCGAGATACACCTTCTGGTCGAGCGGGCAGTAGAACGGCCCCATCGCAGATTGCGCCGCGCCGCAGGCCGAGCGAGTCGCGCCGCTGAACAGCACCAGCTTGGGCTGCACGTAGCTGACGCGCTTCTGCGCCGGGAGGACTTCCTTCCAGACGTCCTCGGTCTGCGCCAGCACGGCGGAGACGAAGCGGCCGATCTCGTCGGTCGGCGGGCCGGCCTGCGGCGCCGGCTGCGAGCGCGAGGAGCCGCCGGACACCATTTCCGCGCCGCTGATCAGGATGCGCGGATCAATGCCGGTCAGATAGCCGATGATGCCGAGGATCAGGATGGCGCCGATGCCGAGGCCGCCGCCGCCGACCATGCCGCCGCCGCCGCCGCCGCGATAATCCTGCAGATTGTCGGAGCTGCGAAAATCTTCCCACTTCATCGCATCGTCCCCCGGGGGGCGCCAAGGCGCGGCCGCGTCGCATCTATGTAGCAGCGGCGCGCCTGCTTTTACAGATCCGGCCGCGGCGCCGGCGCCAGCGCCTGGCGCAGCAGGCGCAGATCGCGCCAGGCCAGACGCTTGTGGACGGGCTGGCGCAGCAGATAGGCCGGATGCAGCGTCGCCAGCGCCCGCGCCGTATGCCGGTCCGAGCGCCATTCCCGCCACTTGCCGCGCGCCCGCAGGATGCCCTCCTCGATCGACAGCAGCGCCCGCGCCGAGGAGGCGCCGAGACAGATGACGATCTCGGGCGCGACGAGTTCGATCTGCCGCGTCACGAAGGGCAGGCAGAGCGCCGTCTCCTGCGGCGTCGGCGTGCGGTTGCCGGGCGGGCGCCAGGGCACGACGTTGCAGATGTAGACCTTTGTCCGGTCGAGGCCGATCGTCGCCAGCATGCGGTCGAGCAACTGTCCGGCGCGCCCGACGAAAGGCCGGCCGATGCGGTCCTCGTCCGCGCCCGGCGCCTCGCCGACGAGCACGATGCGGGCCGTCGGCGCGCCGTCGGCGAAGACGAGCTGCGTCGCCGTCCGCCGCAAGGCGCAGCCCTCGAAGCGCTCCAGCATGGCGCGCAATTCGTCGAGCGAGCGGGCGCCGCGCGGGTCGATGTCGGCGTCGGGCGCGGGCGCGACGGCGGCCGCGGCTCGCTCCGGCGGCGGCGCCGTTGCAGCCGGGGTCGGGCGTCCTTCCGTCGCCCGGGCGGGCGGTCGATCGGCGAGCGCGAAGCGGTCGACAGGCGTCTCCTCGACGGCCGCGTCGAGCCCGGCGTCGCGGCACCAGGCCAGAAAGGCGGCCAGCTCGGCGCGGCGATCATCCTCTGGCGCATGGGTCGACATGCGCCGATCTAGCATTTTTCGCCCTGCCGGGCGAACGATCGCGCCGCCGGGTTGAGCGCAGCGCCGAAAATCGTCTACTGCATTGCCAAGACGCCAAACGAGGTCCGCCATGTCCGCTCCGACCGACGCCGCCCACGCCGACCTGCCGCCGCGCGAGGCGATGGACTATGACGTGGTCATCGTCGGCGCCGGCCCCTCCGGCCTTTCCGCGGCGATCCGGCTGAAGCAGCTCTCGCCCGAGCGCAGCGTCGTCGTCGTCGAGAAGGGCTCGGAGGTCGGCGCGCACATCCTGTCCGGGGTCGTGCTCGATCCGATCGGCCTCGACCGTCTGCTGCCCGACTGGCGCGACGATCCCGACCAGCCGCTGAAGACGGAGGTCACCGACGACCGCTTCTATTTCCTCGGCCCCTCCGGCGGCGTTCGCATTCCCAACTGGCCGATGCCGAAGCTGATGAGCAATCACGGCTGCTACATCGGCTCGCTCGGCGCGACGATGCGCTGGCTCGCCGGCCGCGCCGAGGCGCTGGGCGTCGAAATCTATCCCGGCTTCGCCGCCGCCGAACTGCTGTTTGACGAGGCCGGCGCCGTCGTCGGCGTCGCCACCGGCGACATGGGCGTCGGCCGCGACGGCCAGATCAAGGACGGATTTACGCGCGGCATGGAGCTGCGCGGCAAATATGTCTTCCTCGGCGAAGGCGTCAGGGGCTCGCTGGCCAAACAGGCGATCGCCCGTTACGGCCTCGACGCCGGCCGCGAGCCGGCCAAGTTCGGTATCGGACTGAAGGAGCTCTGGCAGGTCGATCCGGCCAGACATCGCCCCGGCCTGATCCAGCACAGCTTCGGCTGGCCGCTGAAGAACGACACCGGCGGCGGCTCGTTTCTCTATCATTTCGACGACAATCTCGTCGCCGTCGGCTTCGTGCTGCATCTCAACTACAGCAACCCGACGCTCTCGCCCTTCGACGAGTTCCAGCGCTTCAAGACCCATCCGATGATTGTCGACACCTTCGTCGGCGGCAAACGCCTCGCCTATGGGGCGCGCGCCATCAGCGAGGGCGGCTGGCAGTCGGTCCCGAAGCTCTGCTTTCCCGGCGGCGCGCTGATCGGTTGCTCGGCCGGCTTCGTCAACGTGCCGCGCATCAAGGGCACGCACAACGCCATGCTGTCGGGCATGCTCGCCGCCGAACAGGCGCACGCCGCGATCGAGGCGGGCCGCGCCCATGACGAGCTGACCGGCTACGAAGAAGGCTGGCGCGACAGCGCCATTGGTCAGGACCTCGAGCCGGTGCGCAACGTCAAGCCGCTCTGGTCGAAATTCGGCGCCGCCCTCGGCGTCGCGCTTGGCGGCCTCGACATGTGGACCAATTCGCTGTTCGGCTTTTCCGTCTTCGGCACGCTGAAGCACGGCAAGGCCGATCACGAGACGTTGCGTCCGCTCGCCGAGGTGACGCCGATCGTCTATCCGAAGCCCGACGGCAGGATCTCCTTCGACAAGCTCTCCTCGGTGTTCCTGTCGAACACCAATCATGAGGAGGACCAGCCGATCCATCTGAAGCTGAAGGACCCGTCGATCCCGATCGCCCACAATCTGCCGATCTATGGCGAGCCGGCGCGGCTCTACTGCCCGGCGGGCGTCTACGAGGTGGTGCGCGAGGGCGACAGCGCGCCGCGCTTCGTCATCAACGCGCAGAACTGCGTCCACTGCAAGACCTGTGACATCAAGGACCCGACGCAGAACATCGTCTGGACGACGCCGGAAGGCGGCGGCGGCCCGAACTACCCGAACATGTGAGTCACGCGCGCCGGCCGAGGATCAGCCGCACGACAATCGGCATCGCCAGACTGAGCGCGATGAAGCGGGCGAGATGGTGCGATCCGACATAGAGCGGATCAAGACCGAGCGTGAAGGCGAGCAACGTCATCGCCTCGAGCCCGCCCGGCGCGAAGGCGAGCGCCGTCTCGGCGATCGGCAGGCCGAGCGCGAACGACGTCAGCGCGGCGAAGGCGAGCGACAATCCGGAGCCGATCGCCAGCGATCCGAAGCTCGGCGCGAGCGCCGAACGCAGCAGAGCAAAATCGAGCTGCGCGAAGCGTGAGCCGCTCCAGGCGCCGATCAGAACCTGCCCGACGATCTGCACGACATCGGGCAGCCGGCCCGGCGCGTAGCCGCCGCCATGCAGAACGCCGGCGACGAGCATCGCGCCGAACAGCATGCCGGCTGACAGGCCGACGCGCTCCAGCACGAGACCGAGCGGGACGCCGAGCGCGAGAATGCCGAGAATCCAAGCCGGACTGTCGATCGGTCCGACAGGCGCGCCGCCGCTCGCGCCCGCCGCGCCGCCAAAGGCGATCGGAATGAGCGCGATCAGCACGAAGATGCGCACGAGCTGCGTCACTGCGACGCGCGCGACGTCGGCGCCTGCGTCAGGCGCCGTCGCCAGCACATAGGACAAGGCGCCCGGCACCGACGCGAACAGCGCTGTCGCCCGCGACCAGTTCGACACCGCCAGGATGAACAGCGTCGAACCCGCTGTCGTGGCGGCGAGCGAAACCGCCATCAGCGCCAGGCTCGCCGGATAGTGCGCGAAAGTGTCGAGCATCTGCGGCGTCACGCCGGCGCCGATCGCCATCCCGGCGAGCGCCAGCGCCGCATGACGCAGCACGCCCGTCACCGCCGCGCCGCGCCCCGCCATCGTCAGGAAGGCGGTCGCCATCATCGCGCCTGACAGCCAGGCGCCGGGCACGCCGGCGAGCCATACCAGCGCCCCGCCGAGGCCCGCCGCCGCCAGCGTCTCGATCTGTCGGAACAGCGCCGCGCCGGTCATCGCGGCGGTCAGCTGCGCGCCAGCCAGCGTGCGAGCCGTTCCGTCACCGCAGCGATTTCGCGCGGATCGCGGGCGTAGCACAGCCGCAGGAACGGCGCGCCGCCGGCGCCGAAGGCTGAGCCCGGCGCAAGGCCGACGCCCGCCTCGTCGACGAGCCGCAAGGCCAGCGCCCGCGTGTCCGGATGTCCGGCCACCGAAAAGAACAGATAGAAGGCGCCGTCCGGCCGCGCCGCTTCGATCCGCCCCGTGGCGGCGAGGCCCGTCAGGAGCGCCTCGCGGCTGGCGGCGGCCCGCGCGCGCTGCTCAGCGATGAACCCTTCGCCCTGGCGCAACGCGACAGCCGCCGCGCGCTGCATGAACACGGCGACGCCGGAGGTCGAATACTGGATCAGGTTCTCGATCGTCGCCCCGAGTTCGGGCGGCGCCTCCAGCCAGCCGACGCGCCAGCCCGTCATCGCCCAGTTCTTCGACATCGTCTGCACGAACAGGACACGATCGTCCTCCTCGATCAGATCATGGAAGGACGGCGCGCGCTCGCTCGCGTAGACGAAGCGGCCATAGATTTCGTCTGCGACGATCCACAGCCCGCGGGCGCGGGCGAGCTCGAGCACCGCCGCCAGTTCCTCGCGCGTCGCCGTCCAGCCCGTCGGATTGGACGGCGAGTTGATCACCAGGACGCGCGTGCGTTCGGTGACGGCGTCGGCGATCCGCTCGACGTCAAGCGTCCAGCTCATGTGATCGCCGCGCGGAACGAGCCGCATCGGCACCTCGACCGGGCTCGCCCCGCCGGCGATCAGCGCGCCCTGGAAGTTCGGCCAGGCCGGCGTCGGCACGATCGCCTCGTCGCCGGCGCCGCAGGTCAGGCGCATGGCGAGCTGCAAGGCGTGCATGCCGCCGATCGTCGCGAAGAAGCGTTCGGGGACGAAGGCGCCGCCGTCGGCGAAGGGCGTGCCGTAGACGCCGCGCATGTAGTCGGCGATCGCGGCGCGCAGATCGGGAATGCCCCGCTGATGGGTGTAGAAGGTCTCGCCCGCGTCGAGCGAAGACTTGGCGGCGTCGCGGATGAAATCCGGCGTCGGCAGATCGCCCTCGCCGACCCACAGCGGCGTCAGCCCCTGCCGATCGCGCCCGTAGTTGAAGACCTCGACGATGCCGCTCTCGGGCGCGCGCGCCGCCTCCGGGCGGATGGCGTCGAGCGCGGCGCCGCGCGCGCCGGTGGCGGGAGTCAGCATCGGATCAGCGCCTCGCATGGCCGGGTCGGCGCGCACGCTAGGTCCGGCGCGGCGCGAAAGAAAGGCCCCGGCGAGCCGCCGGGGCCTGTGCTGGATGCATGGCGCGGCGGGCGCCGCGCCGGATCGCTCAGCGCTTGGCGAGCAGGTCGCGGATCTGCTCGAGCAGAACCTCGTTGCGCGGCGGCGGCGGCGGCGCGGCGGGCGCAGCCTCGGCCTGACGCTTCATCCGGTTCATCGCCTTGACGACAAGGAACAGCACGAAGGCGATGATGACGAAGTTGACGGCGGCGGTGAGGAACGAGCCATAGCCCAGCACGGCGCCTTCCTTCGCCGCGTCGGCATAGTTCGTCGCTTTCACGGTCTTGCTCAGCGCGATGAAATAGTTGGAAAAGTCGAGGCCGCCGGTGATCGCGCCGATGATCGGCATGATGATGTCCTTGACCATCGAGTCGACGATCTTGCCGAACGCCGCGCCGATGACGACGCCGATCGCCAGATCGACGACATTGCCCTTCATGGCGAATTCTTTGAATTCTTTAAGCATTTGACTGTTCTCCGTCCCCCGGGACGTCCGCGGCCGACAGACCCGGCGTCCCACGCGCAACGGCAAACCACTAATGGAGATTAGCCTTTAGGTGAAGTCCCGTTTACGGATGGGCAACCATTGCCCCGGTGGCGCCAGCCCTGCCGATAGGTCTAGGCTGGATCGGCCGGAGCGGAGCGGGAGAGGGGCATGACCGGCTGGATGGCGATCCTGGGCGCGCTGCTCTATGTCGCCGCGCTGTTCGCCATCGCCTATTACGGCGACACCCATGGCAGCCGCCTCGTGGGGCGCAAGGCGCGCGCCGCCATCTACGCGCTGTCGCTCGCCGTCTACTGCACGTCCTGGACCTTCTTCGGCTCGGTCGGCCTTGCGACCTCGCAGGGGCTGGATTTTCTGCCCATCTACATCGGCCCGGCTCTTGTGCTGCTGCTCGGCCATTCGCTGATCGTCCGCATCGTCCGGCTCGCCAAGTCGCAGAACATCACCTCGGTCGCCGATTTCGTCGCCGCCCGCTACGGCAAGTCGGAATCGGTTGCGGCCCTCGTCGCGATCATCGCGGTGATCGGCGCGGTGCCCTACATCGCCCTGCAGCTCAAGGCGGTGTCCGCCTCGCTGCTGACGGTGCTCGGCTCCCACGAGGCCGGTCAGGTGACGTCGACGACCGGCGGCGGCAATGCGCTGGGGCTGGCGACCACCGTGATTCTGGCCGGCTTCGCCATGGCCTTCGGCACGCGGCGCATCGACGCGACCGAACATCAGGATGGCCTGATGCTGGCGGTCGCCGCCGAGTCGGTGGTCAAGCTGATCGCCTTTTTCGTCGTCGGCGCCTTCGTCACCTGGGGCATGTTCGACGGCGTCGGCGATCTGACCGACCGGGCGCTGGCCGATCCGCGCACGCGCCAGGTGATAGAGAGCGCGCCCGACTGGGGCTCCTGGGCGTCGATGACCACGCTCGCCGCCTTCGCGATCATTCTTCTGCCGCGCCAGTTCCATGTCACCGTCGTCGAGAATCGCGACGAGCGCGACGTGCGCACGGCCTCCTGGGTGTTTCCGCTCTATCTCGTCGCCATCAACCTGTTCGTCCTGCCGATCGCCGTCGCCGGCCTGCTGATCTTCCCCGACGGCGCGATCGATCGCGACATGACCGTTCTCGCCCTGCCCATCCACGCCGGTTCGCAAGTCGTGACGCTGATCACCTTGCTCGGCGGCCTGTCTGCGGCGACGGCGATGGTGATCGTCGCCAGCGTCGCGCTTTCGATCATGGTGTCGAACGACCTGGTGATGCCGTTGATTCTCCGCGGTCGTCTGGCGGGCGCCAGCGGGCAGCCCGGCGACGTCAGCCAGTTCATTCTCGGCGTGCGGCGCGTCGTCATCGTCGCCATGCTGTTCCTGGCCTACGCCTATTCGCGCGTCGCCGGCGAGGCGGCGCTGGCGGCGATCGGTCTTCTGTCCTTCGCGGCGATCGCGCAGATCGCGCCGTCCTTCTTCGGCGGCCTCGTCTGGTCGCGCGGCACGGCGCGCGGCGCCAACGCCGGCATGGTCTGCGGCATCCTGATCTGGACCTACACGATCCTGTTGCCCTCGCTCAATCGCGACATGGACGTCGTGACGAGCCTCATCGAAAACGGTCCGCTCGGCGTCGCCGCGCTGAAGCCGACCGCGCTGTTCGGTCTCGACCTGCCGCTGATCACCCATGGCGTCGTCGCGAGCCTTGCGATCAACATCCTCGTCTATGTCGTCATCTCGCTGACCCGCGCCGCCAACCCGATCGAACGGTTGCAGGCCAGCGTCTTCGTCGGCGCGCAGGGCGCGCCGATGGGGCAGGCGTTCCGCATCTGGCGCGCCACGACGACCGAGGGCGAACTCGTCGCGACCGTCGAGCGCTATCTCGGAACGGAGCGCACCCGCCGCTCCTTCGAAGCGTTCCTGCACACGCGCGGCGCGACTCTGGCGCCGGACCGCGAGGCGGACATCCATGTCGTGCGCTTTGCCGAGTATTTGCTCGCCTCGGCGATCGGCGCCGCCTCCTCGCGTCTCGTCCTGACCTTGCTGCTGCGCCGGGGCACCGTGTCGACCAAGGCCGCCCTGAAGCTGCTCGACGACGCCTCGGCGGCGATCCAGTACAATCGCGATCTGCTGCAGCACGCGCTTGATCACGCCCGCCAGGGCATCACCGTGTTCGACAAGGACCTGCGATTGCTCTGCTGGAATCGCGAGTTCCGCGACCTCTTCGAGTTCCCGGTCGATTTCCTGCGCATCGGCTGCGGACTTGAGGAGATCGTGCGGTTCAACGCCGAGCGCGGCTTTTATGGCGGCGGCGCGACCGACGACTATGTGGCGACGCGCATCGAGAGCATCGTAAACGACAGGCAGCCCTTCCGGCTGCGCCTCAAGCCGACCGGCGTCGTCATCGAGATTCGCTCCGCCCGCATGCCGGACGGCGGCCTCGTCACCACCTACACCGACGTCACGGATCAGGTGGAGACGGAAGAGGCGCTCGAGGCGACCAACGAGACGCTGGAACAGCGCGTCCGCGAACGCACCGAGCAGCTGACGCGCCTCAATGGCGAATTGGCGCGCGCCAAGTCGGAGGCGGACGAGGCCAATCTGTCCAAGACGCGGTTTCTCGCGGCCGCCAGCCACGACATTCTGCAGCCTCTGAACGCCGCGCGGCTCTATGCGACGTCCCTGCTCGAACGCGCCGAGAAGGGCGCAGCGAACGACGATTCGGCGCTGGCGCGCAACGTTGACGCTTCGCTCGAGGCCGTCGAGGAGATTCTCACCTCCCTGCTCGACATTTCGCGCCTCGACGCCGGCGCGCTCAAGCCCGAGATCAGCCGCTTCGACATCGCCGACATCCTGCGCCGCCTGCAGCTCGAATTCGAGCCGATCGCGCGCGAGAAGGGCTTGCGCATCGAATTCCGGCTCGCCTCCTTCGGCGTGCGTTCCGACCGGCGGCTGCTGCGCCGCATGTTGCAGAATCTCATCTCCAACGCCATCAAATACACGCCGCAGGGGCGCGTTCTGGTGTCGTGCCGGGCGCGCGGTTCGGGCGTGCGCGTCGGCGTCTGGGACACAGGTCTCGGCATCCCGAAATCGAAACAGAAGGCCGTCTTCGAGGAATTCCGCCGGCTCGACGAAGGCGCCCGCACGGCGCGCGGCCTTGGCCTCGGCCTGTCCATCGTCGAGCGCATCGGCAAGGTGCTGAAGCATCCTGTCGGGCTGCGCTCGATCGAAGGGCGCGGCTCGGTCTTCTTCGTCGATCTGCCGCGCGTCTTCGACGCCGCGCCGATCCCGTTGCAACAAGCCGCGCCCGCCCCGCCGGCCGGCGCGCTCGCCGGCATGGTCGTCGTCGCCATCGACAACGAGCCGCGCATCCTCGAGGGCATGACGCTGATGCTGGAGGGCTGGGGCTGCCAAGTCGTCGCGGTTCGCGACGCCGAGGAGGCGCTGGCCCGCCTCGGCGAGCGGCCGGGCGTGCGCGTCGCCGGCGTCATCGCCGATTTTCATCTCGATGAGGACCGCTCCGGCATCGAGGCGATCGCGCGGCTGCGCGAAGTCTGCGGCCCGATCCCGGCCGTGCTCGCCACCGCCGACCGCACGCAGGACGTGCGCGACGCCGCGCACGCCGCCGACATCGCCGTGCTCAACAAGCCGCTGAAGCCGGCCGCGCTGCGCGCCATGCTGGCGCAATGGCGGACGCTGGGCGAGGCGGCCGAATAGCCGCCCCGCGCCGGTGCGTCACGCCGCCTTTTTCGCTCCGGCGCCGAAGCGGCCGTAGAAGGTCTCGCCCTTCTCCGCCATTTCGCGCAGCAGTTTCGGCGGCGTGAAGCGTGGGCCGTGCTTCTTCGCCAGCGCATCGGCGAGCGCCACGAAGGCCTTCGCGCCCATGCCGTCGATATAGCTCAGCGTCCCGCCCGTATAGGGCGCAAAGCCGAAGCCGAGAATCGAACCGACATCGGCCTCGCGCGGATCGGTGACGACGCCCTCTTCGACGGTGCGCGCCGCCTCCACCGCCTGCACTACCAGGAGCCGATGCTTGAGCTCCTGCACGTCGATCGAATCGGCGTCGAGCTTCTTCGGTTGCAGAGCCGCAAGACCCGGCCACAGGCTCTTCGCGCCCTTTTCCGGATAATCGTAAAATCCCTTGCCGTTCTTGCGGCCGAGACGCCCGGCCTTGTTGACGAGCTCGTCGAGCAGCTTCTCCTGCGCCGGATCGACGGCGGCGGGCCCGAGATCCTTCTTCGTCGCCTGCACCACCTTCCAGGCGAGGTCGATCGCCACCTCGTCGGTGAGCGACAGCGGCCCGACCGGCATGCCGGCCATCCTGGCGGCGTTCTCGATCATGGCGGCGGGAACGCCCTCCATGAACATCAGGTGCCCTTCCTTGATGTAGTTGCCGACGCAGCGATTGGCGTAGAAGCCGCGCGTATCGTTGACGACGATCGGCGTCTTGCGGATCGCGCGGACGAAATCGAGCGCGACGGCGAGCGCGCGATCGCCCGTCTTGGCGCCCATGATGATTTCGACCAGCATCATCTTCTCGACCGGCGAGAAGAAATGGATGCCGATGAAATTCGTCGCGTCGCGCGAGGCCTCGGCCAGCGAGGTGATCGGCAGCGTCGAGGTGTTGGAGGCGAAGATCGCGTCCTTGCCCAGCGCCGCTTCCGCCTTCTTCGTCGCCTCGGCCTTCACCGCGCGATCCTCGAACACGGCTTCGACGACAAGATCGCAGCCCGCGAGCTTGCCATAGTCCGGCGTCGCGGTGATGCGCGCCAGCAGCGCGTCGCGATCCGCCGTCTTCGCCCGGCCCTTGGCGATCTGGGCCGTCATCAGCTTTTCCGAATAGGCCTTGCCGCGATCCGCCGACTCCTGATCCCGGTCGATCAGCACGACGTCGAGTCCGGCGAGCGCCGACACATAGGCGATGCCCGCGCCCATGAAGCCGGCGCCGAGAACGCCGACCTTTTTCAGATTGCTCGGCGGAACGCTGGTCGGCCGCCGCGCGCCCTTGTTCAGTTCGCCCATCGAGACGAACAGCGAGCGGATCATCGCCGCCGCCTCCTTCGAGCGCAGGATTTTGGCGAACCAGCGGCTTTCCACCTCCAGCGCCAGATCCATCGGCAACTGCAAGCCTTCATAGACGGCGTGCAGGATCGCCTTGGCGGCGGGATAGTTGTCGCTCGTCTCGCGGCGATAGATCGCGTTGGCGGCGGGCCAGATCATCATGCCGGCGGGCGAGAACACTTTCCCGGAGGGGTTCTTGAATCCCTCCATGTCCCACGGCGCGACGCCCTTGCCGCCGCCGGCGATCCACGCCTTCGCCTTCGCCACGACCTCGCCGGCCGGCGCGAGCTCGTGCACGAGGTTCGACGATTTCGCCGCGCGCGAGCGCAGCTGGTCGCCCTTGAACAGCATCTGCAGCGCGTCGCCTGTCGGCATCAGCCGCGCCACGCGCTGCGTGCCGCCGGCGCCGGGGAACAGGCCGATCTTGATTTCGGGAAGACCGACGCGCGCCTTGTCGTGATCCGCCAGCACACGATAGTGACAGGCGAGCGCCAGTTCGAACGCGCCGCCGAGGCAGGCGCCGTTGATCGCCGCCGCCCACGGTTTGCCGCTCGTCTCGAGCTTGCGATAGATCTGCGTGAGGCGCCGCGAGCCGTCGAAGAAGGCCTTCATCGCCTTCCCCGGCCCCTCGCTCTTGGCCATCGCGCCGAGCTGGCGGCCGAGCCCTTCGAGCATGGTGAGATCAGCGCCGCCGGAGAACGTGTCCTTCCCCGAGGTGACGACGCAACCCTTGATCGCGGCGTCGCCCGCGACTTTCGCGACGATCTGCTCGAGCTCGTCCATCACCGCCACGGTGATGACGTTCATCGAGCGGTCCGGCATGTCCCAGGTCGCGAGCGCGATTCCGTCGGCGTCGACCTCGAAACGGAAGTTGGTCAGGTTCATCATTGCCTCCCGTCTCAAATCCGCTCGATGATTGTCGCCGTGCCCATGCCGGCGCCGATGCACAGCGTGATGAGCGCGGTGCTCTTGCCCGTGCGCTCGAGTTCGTCGAGCGCCGTGCCGAGGATCATCGCGCCCGTCGCCCCCAGCGGATGGCCGAGCGCGATCGCGCCGCCATTCGGATTGACCTTCGCCGCGTCGACGTCGAAGGCCTGCATGAAGCGCAGCACCACGGAGGCGAAGGCCTCGTTGACCTCGAACAGATCGATGTCCGAAATCGTCATGCCGGCGCGCGCCAGCACCTTCTTCGTCACGTCGACCGGCCCGGTCAGCATCAGCGCCGGTTCCGAGCCGATATTGGCGAAGGCGCGCACGCGCGCCCGCGGCTTCAGGCCGGCCCTGGCGCCGGCCTCCTTGTTGCCGATCAGCACGGCGGCCGCGCCGTCGACGATGCCCGACGAATTGCCGGCGTGATGCACATGAATGATCTTCTCGACCTCCGGATGCGCCTGGATCGCCACGGCGTTGAAGCCGCCCTGCTCGCCCATCATCGCGAAGGAGGGCTTCAGTGAGGCGAGCGACTGCATGTCGGTCGAGGGCCGCATATGCTCGTCGCGGTCGAGCAGCGCGATGCCGTTGGGATCGCGCACCGGCACGATCGATTTCGCGAAGCGCTTCTCCTCCCAGGCCTTGGCGGCGCGCTTCTGGCTCTCCACCGCATAGGCGTCGGCGTCGTCGCGCGAGAATCCATACTTGGTGGCGATCAGATCGGCCGAGACGCCCTGCGGCATGAAATAGGCCGGGATGGCGATGGCCGGATCGACCGGCCAGGCGCCGCCCGAGGCGCCGATGCCGACGCGGCTCATCGATTCGACGCCGCCGCCGATCGCCATGTCCTGCTGGCCGCTCATCACCTGCGCCGAGGCGAAGTTCACCGCGTCGAGGCCCGAGGCGCAGAAGCGGTTGATCTGGATGCCCGGCACGCACTGGCTGAAGCCAGAGGCGAGCGCGGCGGCGCGCGCGATGTCGCCGCCAGCTTCGCCCACCGGATCGACGCAGCCGAGCACCACGTCGTCGACGAGCTTCGTGTCGAGCCGGTTGCGGTCGCGGATCGCGGTCAGCGCCGTCGTCGCCAGGCCGAGGGTCGAGACCTGATGCAAGGCGCCGTCGGCCTTGCCGCGCCCGCGCGGCGTGCGCACGGCGTCGTAGATGAAGGCGTCAGCCATGGTGTTTCCTCCGGAGCGGGATGACGCGCGCGTCCGCGCGCGCCGTCAATTCGAATGCGTCAGAACGCCTCCGCCGGCAGCGCCATCAGCGCGTCGGCGCCGGCGGTGATGCGGGAGAGATGCGCGCCGGTCTCGGGCGCGATGCGCTCGATGTAGAAGCGGCCGACCGCCAGCTTCGCCGCCATGCGCGGATCGTCCGGCTTCGCCAGCGCGACCTTGGCGATGCGCGCCCACATGTAGCCCATCGCCACATTGCCGAAGAGATGCATGTAGTCGTGGCTGCCGGCGCCGGCGTTGTCGGGCTTGGCCATGGCGTTCTGCATGAACCACATGGTCGCCTTCTGCAGGTTCTCGAGCCCGTGCCTGAGCGAGGCGAGATAGGGCGCAAGGTGCTCGACCGCGGCGTTCTCCTTCAGGAAGGCGCCGACCTCGGCGAAGAACGCCATCGCCGCGCGTCCGCCATTGGCGGGGAGTTTGCGGCCGACGAGATCGAGCGCCTGGATGCCGTTGGCGCCCTCGTAGATCATCGCGATGCGGGAGTCGCGGACGAACTGCTCCATGCCCCATTCGCCGATGTAGCCGTGGCCGCCGAACACCTGCTGGGCGCGCACCGTGTTGTCGAAGCCGACATCGGTGAGCACGCCCTTCAGCACCGGCGTCATCAGGCCGAGCAGATCGTCGGCGGCCTGGATCGCCTTTTCGTCGCCCGAGCGGTGCGCGACATCGCTCTGCAGCGCGACCCACAGCACCAGCGCGCGCGCCGCCTCGTTGAAGGCGCGGATGGTGAGCAGGTTCCGCCGGATGTCGGGATGCACGATGATCGGATCGGCCGGCTTGTCGGTCGCCTTGGCGCCGGTCAGCGCGCGGCCCTGCAGGCGGTCCTTCGCATAGGCGACGGCGTTCTGATAGGCGACCTCGCTCTGGGCGAGGCCCTGGATGGCGACGCCGAGCCGCGCCTCGTTCATCATCACGAACATCGCGGCGAGGCCCTTGTTCATCTCGCCGATGAGAAAGCC
>JAEULW010000021.1 GCA_016793505.1 Methylobacteriaceae bacterium
ATGCCCTTTTGCGTGGTTCGCGGCAGCGGCGGCTGCCGGGCGGGCCGGGGGGCGCCTAACTGGTTCTCACCGGCCGGCGCATGTGGGGCGGGCCCGACGCCACGGGGCGATCCGGCAATGGGGCCGGTCGCCCGTTCCAACCGAAGAAAGCGCACGCGCCATGGCAGGATCGCCGGCGGCTCTCCTTCCGTCCCGGATGGGTCGAGCCGCTCGCCGTCTTGTCCATGGCGTTTGGCTTTCATGACGTCAGAAAGACAGTCGCATGTTCGAAATTCATCGTGAAAAGCTCGATTGGGCCGGCCGTCCGCTGGTTCTCGAAACCGGCCGCATCGCCCGCCAGGCCGACGGCGCCGTGTTCGCCTCCTGGGGAGAGACCACGGTCCTCGCCACCGTCGTCGCGGCGAAGTCGCCGCGCCCGGGCGTCGATTTCTTCCCGCTCACCGTCGACTATCAGGAGAAGGCCTTCGCCGCCGGCCGCATTCCGGGCGGCTATTTCAAGCGCGAAGGGCGCCCGTCCGAGCGCGAGACGCTGGTCTCCCGCCTGATCGACCGACCGATCCGCCCGCTCTTCCCGGATGGTTTCCGCAACGACACGCAGGTGATCGTCACCGTTCTCAGCCATGATCTCGAGAACGATCCCGACATCCTGGCGATCGTCGCCACCTCGGCGGCGCTGACGCTGTCGGGCGTGCCCTTCATGGGCCCGGTCGGCGCGGCGCGCGTCGGCCATGTCGGCGGCCAGCTGAAGTTCAATCCGACCATCGACGAGATGAAGGAGTCGAGCCTCGATCTCGTCGTCGCCGGCACGCAGGACGCGGTGCTGATGGTCGAGTCGGAAGCCCAGGAGCTCTCCGAGGAGACCATGCTCGAAGCGGTGATGATGGGTCATCGCGGCTTCCAGCCGGTGATCGACGCCATCGTCCGCCTCGCCGAGAAGGCGGCCAAGGAGCCGCGCGATCTCGTCACGATCGACAAGAGCGAGGTCGAGAAGGCGGTCGCCGCCGTCGCCGAGGCCGAGCTGCGCGAGGCCTACAAGAAGACGGTCAAGCAGGAGCGCTACGCCGCGGTCGACGCGGTCAAGGCCAAGGTCAACGCCGCGCTGGTCGAGGGCGACAACGCCAAGTTCGACAAGCAGCTCGTCGGCGAGGTGTTCCACGAGTTGCAGGCCAAGGTCGTGCGCTGGAACATTCTCGACACCGGCACGCGCATCGACGGTCGCGACCTGAAGACGGTGCGTCCCATCCTGTCGCAGGTCCACGTCCTGCCGCGCACCCACGGCTCGGCGCTGTTCACCCGCGGCGAGACGCAGGCGCTCGTCGTGGCGACGCTCGGCACCGGCGAGGACGAGCAGTTCGTCGACGCGCTGGAAGGCACCTACAAGGAGCGCTTCCTGCTACATTACAACTTCCCGCCCTACTCGGTGGGCGAGACGGGCCGCGTCGGCTCGCCCAAGCGCCGCGAGATCGGCCACGGCAAGCTCGCCTGGCGCGCGCTCCGGCCGATGCTGCCGACCCAGGCCGAGTTCCCCTACACGATCCGCGTCGTCTCGGAGATCACCGAGTCGAACGGCTCCTCGTCGATGGCCACCGTCTGCGGCTCCTCGCTCGCGCTGATGGACGCCGGCGTGCCGATGAAGCGCCCGACCGCGGGCATCGCCATGGGCCTGATCCTCGAGGGATCGCGCTATGCGGTGCTGTCCGACATCCTCGGCGACGAGGATCACCTCGGCGACATGGACTTCAAAGTCGCCGGCACCGAGCGCGGCGTCACCTCGCTGCAGATGGACATCAAGATCGCCGGCATCACCGAGGAGATCATGAAGGTCGCCCTCGCCCAGGCGAAGGACGGCCGTCTGCACATTCTCGGCGAGATGGGCAAGGCGATCTCCGGTTCGCGCGCCGAGGTCGGCGAGTTCGCGCCGAGGATCGAGACGATGAAGATCCCGACCGACAAGATCCGCGAGGTGATCGGCTCGGGCGGCAAGGTGATCCGCGAGATCGTCGAGAAGACCGGCGCCAAGATCAACATCGAGGACGACGGCACGGTGAAGATCGCCTCCTCCGACGGGGCGAAGATCAAGGCCGCGGTGAACTGGATCAAATCGATCGCGTCCGACCCGGAGATCGGCCACATCTACGAGGGCACCGTCGTCAAGGTGATGGAGTTCGGCGCCTTCGTGAACTTCTTCGGTTCGCGCGACGGCCTCGTGCACATCTCGCAGCTCGCCAAGGCGCGCGTCGCCAAGACGAGCGACGTCGTCAAGGAAGGCCAGAAGGTCAAGGTCAAGCTGCTCGGCTTCGATGATCGCGGCAAGGTGCGCCTGTCGATGCGCGTCGTCGATCAGGAGACGGGCGAGGATCTCGAGGCCAAGGAAGCGGCCGAGCGCAAGGCGCAGGCCGCGCAGGGCGAGGCCCCTGCCGCGGACTGAGCGGCGCGCCGCGAAGGAAAGACGAAGGGCGGCCGACAGGTCGCCCTTTTTTTGTCCTCGTCACATCGTCATTGCGAGCGCAGCGAAGCAATCCACGCCGGGCATGAAGCGCGCGGACGGATGGATCGCTTCGCTGCGCTCGCGATGACGGGCCGGCGCCGGCCGCCCTTCGCGTTCCGCCCGGCCCGTTGACAAGCGCGCCGCCGCGCGGGAGACGGAACGCGTCTTTTCCGGAGATACGAGATGTCCGCCGCTCCCGACGTCGCCCGCCTGCAACCCCTCATCGAGGCCGCCTTCGAGGATCGCGCCGCCATCAACGCCGGCACGACCGGCTCGGTGCGCGATGCGGTCGAGCAGGCGCTGCTGGCGCTCGACCGCGGCGCGCTGCGTGTCGCCGAGAAAATCCCGGGCAAGACCGGCCGCGAGTCCTGGAAGGTCAACCAGTGGCTGAAGAAGGCGGTGCTGCTCTCCTTCCGCCTCAACGACATGACGACGATTTCCGGCGGGCCGGGCGGCTCGTCCTGGTGGGACAAGGTGCCGTCGAAATTCGAGGGCTGGGGCGCGGCCGAACACGCCGCCGCCGGCTTCCGCTCGGTGCCGAACTGCGTCGTGCGCCGCTCCGCCTATGTCGCGCCCGGCGTCATCCTGATGCCGAGCTTCGTCAATCTCGGCGCCTATGTCGATTCCGGCACGATGGTCGACACCTGGGCGACGGTCGGCTCCTGCGCGCAGATCGGCAAGAACGTGCATCTGTCGGGCGGCGTCGGCATCGGCGGCGTGCTCGAGCCGCTGCAGGCCAATCCGACGATCATCGAGGACAATTGCTTCGTCGGCGCGCGCTCGGAGGTCGTCGAGGGCGTCATCGTCGGCGAGGGCTCGGTGATCGCCATGGGCGTCTTCATCTCCGCCTCGACCAAGATCGTCGATCGCCAGACCGGCCAGATTCATGTCGGCTGGGTGCCGCCCTATTCGGTCGTCGTCTCCGGCAACATGCCGGGCAGGCCGCTGCCGGGCGAGAACTGGGGCCCGTCCACCTATTGCGCGGTGATCGTCAAGACGGTCGACGCGCAGACGCGTTCCAAGACCGGCATCAACGAGCTGTTGCGCGACTGATGGCGCATCTCCTGAGCCGCGCCAGTTTCCGCTTCCTCTACCGCGAGGATGAGGGGACGCTCGGTCGCGCCGCGTGGTGGACGGCGGTCGCCCCGCCGGCGCTGACGCTGTTCGTGATGGCGACGATCTGGCTCGCGATCATGCCGGCCGGCGCGCGCGATCTGGCGCGCGACGGCTTCTTCGATGCGCGCAGCGTCGCGACCTACGCCTATCTGCTCCTCTTCGCCTTCGCGACGCTGATCGGCTTCGTGATGATCTACAACGTCACGGCGAAACGCTTGCGCGACCGCGGCCGGCCGCCGGCGCTCGCCGGGCTGCTGCCCTTCGCGCTGTTCTTCGACGGCGCGATGCGCTGGCTCGCCGGCCGCGCGGACGGGGCGATCACGCCGGCGATGCTCTGGACGCTCGACGTCCTCACGCTCGCAGTGGTGATCTGGACGCTGATCGAATGCGGCGTGAAGAAAGGGCGTTCAGCTTGACAGGGGCTGCGGGCGCGCGAGAGTGGGGCATGCGCAAGCTGATCGCCATAGACGCGCGCTGGGACGAGGAGACCTCGGCCTGGATCGCCACGTCGCGCGATCTGCCCGGGCTCGTCGTCGAGGCGCCGTCATGGTCGGCGATGATCGCGGAGACCGAGCATCTCGTTCCGGAGTTGCTGGAGCTTGCCGGCGCGCAAGCCGATGAGGTCTCGCTGACCTTCCGCGCCGAGACGCGGCGCGATCTCGCTCGCGCCTCCTGATGGCCGATTTCTACCGGCAGCTCGCCGCGATCCTTCTGGCCGCGGGATGCCAGGTCGTGCGATCGGGGAAGGGCAGCCATGAAATCTGGCTCTCGCCGGTCAACGGGCGACACGTCACTGTGCCGCGGACCACGAAGTCGCGTCATACCGCCAATGAAGTTCTGAAACAGGCTGGCCTTCCGAAAGCGTTCTGAGCGATGACCCTCTCCCGCCCCGTCGCGCTGTTGCGCGATCTCATCCGCTGTCCCTCGATCACCCCGCATGAAGGCGGCGCGCTGGCGCTGCTCGAACGCGTGCTGAAGGGCGCAGGTTTCGAGACGCATCGCGTCATCTTCTCCGAGCCCGGCCAGCCCGACGTCGACAATCTCTATGCGCGCATCGGCGTGGGCCGGCCCTGTCTGATGTTCGCCGGCCACACCGACGTCGTTCCGCCCGGCGACGTCGCGCGCTGGCGCTTCGATCCCTTCGCCGGCGAGATCGAGGGCGGCATGATCCACGGCCGCGGCGCCGCCGACATGAAGGGCGGCGTCGCCGCCAGCGTCGCCGCGGCGCTCGCCTATCTCGAAACGCACGGGACGCCGAACGGCGCCATCGCCTTCCTGATCACCGGCGACGAGGAGGGCCCGGCCGTCAACGGCACGGTGAAGCTGCTCGACTGGGCGCTGGCGCGCGGCGAGCGCTTCGACCATTGCATTCTCGGCGAGCCGACCAATCCGGACGCGCTCGGCGACATGATGAAGATCGGCCGGCGCGGTTCGCTTTCGGGGCGTCTCGTCGTTCATGGCGTGCAGGGCCATGTCGGCTATCCGCATCTCGCCGACAATCCGATCCCGCGGCTCGTGGCGATCCTGACCGCGCTGAAGGCGAGCCCGCTCGATTCCGGCACGGCGCATTTCGACGCCAGCAATCTCGAGGTGACCAGCGTCGATACGGGCAATCCGGCGACCAACATCATTCCCGCGCAGGCGCGCGCGGCCTTCAACATCCGCTTCAACGATCGGTGGACGCCTGAGACTCTCGCCGACGAGATCCGCCGGCGCTGCGAAGGCGCCGCCGATCCGGCGAAGTTCACGCTCGCCTTCGAGCCGACCAACGCCGTCGCCTTTCTGACGCAGCCCGGCCGCTTCAGCGAATTGATGGCGCAGGCGATCGAGGCGGAGACGGGCCGCCGGCCGAAACTCTCGACCACCGGCGGCACCTCGGACGCGCGCTTCATCAAGAGCGCCTGCGAGGTGATCGAATTCGGCCTCGTCGGCCAGACCATGCACATGGTCGACGAGCGCGTCGCGATCGCCGACGTCGAGAAGCTGACGGCGATCTACGAACGGGCGATCGCGACCTATTTCGGCGCGTAGGCCTCAGTCCGGGGCGCGCGGAAATCCCGGCAGCGACCAGTCCAGGGCGATGGCCAGCGCCCGCAGGCCGAAGCCGGCGGCGATCGCCGCGGCCTGCGCCAGCCCCGGGTCGAAGCCGGACGCGCGCAGCGCCACGACCACGGCCGCGCCGAGCGCGGCGGCGGTGACGTAGATCTCGCGATGCAGGATCAGCGGCGTGTCGCCGGCGAGCACGTCGCGCACCACGCCGCCGAACGTCGCCGTCATCGCCCCGAGCGCGATCGCCGTCGCCCAGTGCGCGCCGACCGACAGCGCCCGCTCCGCGCCGGTGACGGCGAAGATGGCGAGCCCCGCCGCGTCCGCCCAGAGCAGCGTGTGGCGGCGCTCGAGCAGCGGCACGAAGCCGGGGACGAGGCGCCCGACCGCATAGGTCGCCGCGCCCGTCGCGACGCAGATGAGCAGCGGCGCCGGCGCGACGATCCAGCTCACCGGCACGCCGAGCAGCATGTCGCGCAGCGCTCCGCCGCCGACGCCGGTCACCGTCGCGAGCAGCATGAAGCCGAACGGGTCCATGCCCTTGCGCGCCGCCACCAGCGCGCCGGTCAGGGCGAAGACGACGAGGCCGATCATCGTGAAGACGCCGAGCGCGGCGGGCGTAGCGAAACTCATGGCGACCTCATGCGCGCAGCCGCGCCAGCGCCAGCAGCGCGCCGCCGGCGACGAGACCCCAGAAGGCGCCGCCGATCCCGGCGATCGTCACGCCCGAGGCGGCGACGAGAAACGTCACGCTCGCCGCCTCGCGCTCGGCCTCGACCGCCAGCGCTGCGCGCATCGCCGCGCCGAAGGCGGGAATCAGCGCCAGCCCCGCCACCGCCTCGATCAGGATCGGCGGCGACACCGAGATGAAGGCGGTCGCCGCGCCTGCGACGAAGGCGAGCCCGATCGAGGCGAGGCCGGCGACGACAGCCGCGCCCCAGCGGCGCGCCGGATCGGCATGCGCGTCAGGCCCGGCGCAGAGCGCCGCCGTGATCGCCGCCAGATTGACCGCATGGCCGCCGAAGGGCGCGGCCACGGCGCCGATGAGGCCCGTGACGCGCAGCAGCGGCCCCGGCGCCGGCTCGTAGCCGTTCAGCTTCAGCACGGCGAGGCCCGGCAGGTTCTGCGAGGCCATGGTGACCAGATAGAGCGGCAGCGCCACGCCGATCACGGCTGGAAGCGTCAGCGTCGGCCAGACCCATTCCAGATGCGGCGCCAGCGCGGCGGCCTCCGGCAGTTGCGGCGCCGTCGCGGCGACGCCGATCGCCGCCGCGACCACGGCGGCCGGCACGGCCATCAGCCGCCTGAACCGGGCCGTGACCGCCCATGCCGCGATCATCGGCAGCGCCACCGCCGGCGCCATGGCCGCCGCCTTCACCGGCGCAAGGCAGAGGATCAGCAGGATGCCGGCCAGCATCGCCCCGGCGAGCGAGGCCGGAATGCGCTGCACGAGCGCCCCCAGCGGCCGCCACACGCCGGACAGCGCCAGCAGCGCATTGGTCAGGAGAAAGGCGCCGACCGCCGCCGCGAATCCGCCGTCCAGCGCCCCCGTCGAGGCGAGCAGCGCCGCCCCCGGCGTCGACCAGGCGACGAAGATCGGCATCCGCGTCTTCAGGCTGAGCCAGATCGCCCCGACGCCCATCGCCGCCGACAATGCAGCGAGGCCGGACGCCGCCTGACCCGGCGTCGCCCCGGCCGCCGCCAGCCCCTTCAGCACGACGGGAAAGGAGGAGGCGAAGCCGACGAAAGCCGCCAGCAGACCGGCCGACACTGTCTCGAGGGTGAACCCGCTGCGCATGGACAAGCCGTCGTCAGGGCGAGAGGGACGGCGCGATGCGCCAGTTCTGTGTCATCGAATCACGACAAGCGAGATTGCGTGTCATATTGCCGGGCTCGATGACGCACAAATCCGGTTGCGGTGAATCGATGACTCTCAAAGGAACGTGCGTCCTTCCGCGATGTTGAGCAGTTCAGGGAAAGCGTAAATGGAGGCCCGACGACCCGCGCCTTGCCGGAGGGCTGTCAACACGCCGTCATCGCGTAGCACGCGCAGGATCCGATGCGCCGTTTCGCGTGGAATATCCGCCTTGTCGACAAAGTGCGAACTGCTGAAGATCGGACGGGCGAACATGAAGCTCACGGCGCGCGGCGCAAATTGCGAACGGGTCAAGTCCGCGACCTGCTGCTGTATCCGCTGATGTAGCTCCAGGATCAGCTCCGCCTTCTTCTGGTTGTCCGCCGCCTGCTCGATCAGCGCCCGGAGAAAGAAGCCGACCCAGCCGGTCCACTCGCCGTCGCGGGAGATCGCGCGCAACCTCTCGATGTATTCATCGCGACGCTGCTCGAAATACCCGCTGACATAAAAGCTCGGTCCGCCCAGAATTCCGCGGGCATGGAGAAAGAGCGGGATGAGCATCCGCCCCAGCCGGCCGTTGCCGTCATTGAACGGGTGCAGAGCTTCGAACTCGGCATGAATGATGGCCAGCTGGACCAGCTGGTCCGGCTCGTCGACGCTGGCGACGTAGCGCGCCCAGGCCTCCAGCCCGGCGCCAAGAAGATGCTGTGGAATCGGCACGAAGATGGCTACCTCGACTCTGCAGCCAGCTTTGCCGATCCAGTTCTGTTCGGTCCGGAATGCGCCGGGAGTCATGTTCCGCCCCCGCACGCCATCCATCAGCAACGCATGAGTTTCCCGCAGGAGATGCGGCGTCAGCCCCCGCCCCCTGACGGCCTCGGCGGCAAAACTCAGCGCTCGCCTGTAGTTGCGAATTTCCTCGGCGTCAGCGCGTTTTGGCTCGGCGACATTTTCAACCGCGCCGGCCTCGATCTCGAGCACTTCCGCCATGGTGACATTGGTCCCCTCGATCTTCGAGGAGAGCACCGCTTCCTGCGTCGTCAGCGGCGACAGCAGGACCGCGGCGTTGGGCATGGCCGTCACCAGACCATCGTAGCGCGCAAGAGCTGCGCTCGCTCGGCCAAGGAGCGGGATGAGGCGCGACCAGTCCAGCGACTGCGGCGGAAAGCCGCCAAGATGGTAGGTGACGGGACCGCTCACGCGACTGTCCCCATTTGTGTGGCGTCGAAGGACATTTGGTTCCACGCAAAACCGCGCCCGCTTCTAGCAAGCTGAGCCGCCCGCGCAAGGTTTGCCCGAAGCAAGCGCGACAAATGCGCAGTCGCCCAAAATGCGAGCTTGATAAATACCGACCAGTTGGTATTGTATCGCTATGCCGCCGCGCCCTCTCGCACGCCAGAAGCTTCTCGACGCCGCGATCGACCTGATCCGCGCCAAGGGCTACGCGGCGACCTCGGTCGACGATCTCTGCGCCGCCGCCGGCGTCACCAAGGGCGCTTTCTTCCATCATTTCGAGTCGAAGCAGGCGCTCGCCGTCGCCGCGACGGCCCGCTGGAGCGAAGTGACGGACGCGTTGTTCGCGGCGGCCGACTATCGCCGCCTCGCCGATCCGCTGGAGCGCCTGATCGCCTATCTCGAATTCCGCCGCGCCCTGCTCAGGCGCGGCGACATCGCCCATGTCACCTGCCTCATCGGCACGCTGGCGCAGGAGACTTACGACTCGAA
>JAEULW010000062.1 GCA_016793505.1 Methylobacteriaceae bacterium
ATGGACGCCTGATCATCGTCGGTCTCGTCGCGCATGCGACGCCGGCTGCGCGCCGGCGCGCCGACGAGGCGGGTTGCGACGCGGCGGTCGGCAAGTTCGACCGGGCCGGGCTCGTGCAGACGTTGCGCGCGCTGCTGGCGCGCGAGGCGGGCGACGCGCCGCAGGAGCGCGCGGCATGAGCCAGGCGCTGGTCATCACCGTCGGCGCGGAGCGCTTCGGTCTGCCGGTCGAGCGCGTCGGCGCGGTGTTCCGCGTCGAGGGGATGACGCGCGTGCCGCTGACCGCGCCCGACTTCGCCGGGCTTCACAATCTGCGCGGCAAGACCGTCGCCGTGGTGCATCTGGCGCGCCGCTTCGACGCGGCCGCGCCCCCGCCCGGGCGGCGGCCGATGGCGGTGACGATCGAGGCGGCGTCCGACAGCTATGCGATCATCGTCGACGACGTCGGCGACGTGATCGATCTATCCGCAGGCCAGCGCATCGAGACGCCCTCGCATGCCGATGCGCGGCGCGCGGCGATGACCGCCGCCGTCTATCGCCTCGGCGCCGAGGCGCTGGCGATCCTCGATGTCGAGCGCCTGTTCGATCCCGCGCCGGAGGCCGCATGAACCGCGCCGGCGCACGCCTTCACGTTTTCGCAAGGAGATACGCATGAAACAGATTCTCGTCGTCGACGACTCGCCCGTCATCCGCAAGGTGACGCGCCGCATCCTCGAAGCGATGCACAAATTCCAGATCTCCGAGGCCGAGGACGGCAAGCAGGCGCTCGACGCCTGCGCCTTCCTGATGCCGGACGCGATCTTCGTCGACGGCCACATGCCGGTGCTGGACGGCTTCGAGTTCGTCAAGCAGCTGCGCAAGATGCCGGGCGGGACGACGCCGCGCATCGTCTTCTGCATGTCCGAGAACGACGTCGCGCAGACCGCGCGCGCCCGCTACTACGGCGCCGACGAATTCATGCTGAAGCCGTTCGATCGCGAGGTGCTGGAGAGCAAGATCGCCGACATCGGGCTGGCGGCCTGAGCGGCGCCCGGCGACAGTCGCGATGATCGTCGTCCGCCCGGCGCGACGCGACGATCTTGCGCGGCTCGTCGAGATCGAGAATGCGGCGTTCGAGGGCGATCGCCTGTCGCGGGCGAGTCTGGCGCGCTATCTGCGCTCGCCCGCCGCGGCGATGCTGGTCGCGACGGCGGACGCGGCCGTCGTCGGCTACGCGCTGATCGGCTGGCGGCGCGGGGCGCGGACGGCGAGCCTCTACTCCATCGCCGTCGACGCGCAGGCCGGCGGCCGCGGCGCCGGGCGGGCGCTGCTGATCGCCGCCGAGCGGGCGGCGGCGGCGCGCGGCTTCGGCGCGCTGACGCTCGAGGTGAGGGCCGACAACGCCCGCGCCATCGCGCTTTACGAAAAGCTCGGCTATGCGCGCTTCGGCGCGATCCCGGACTATTACGAGGACGGCGCGACGGCCTGCCGGTTCCGCAAGGCTCTCGAACCGGCCTGAGCCATGAGCCATGCGTTCGGCGCATGGCGATGGCCGCGCCGGCCGGGCGCCGGAGCGCGCGTCGCATCTCTACAGATGGAAGCTGCGCTCCGCAGTGGGCGAGACGCGAAGGCGGCGATGGCGAGCGAGAGCAGGCAGGAGGAAGGATCGTCGGCCCGACGCCGCGCCGGCCTCGACGCGCGCACGCCGGCCGAACGGCGCAACCGCGGCGTCGGCATCGCGCTGATGGTGGCGACGGTGTTCTGTTTCACCGTGCTCGACGCGTCGGCGAAATGGTCGATCCTCGCCGGGCTGCCAGCGCTGCAGGTCGTCTGGATCCGCTATGTCGGGGCGATGGCCTTCTCGACCGCCGCGCTGGCGCGCGAGGGCTGGCGCGCGACGACGACCTCGAAGCGGCCCTGGCTGCAGGCGGCGCGGTCGATGCTGCTGTTCGGCTCGACCATGTGCAATTTCATGGCGCTGAAATTCATGATGCTCGCCGAACTGACGGCGATCGCCTTCTCGATGCCGCTGATCGTCGCGCTGATCGCCGGGCCGCTGCTCGGCGAATGGGTCGGCCCGCGGCGGCTGATCGCGATCTGCGTCGGCTTCGTCGGCATTCTGGTGGTCACACAGCCGGGCCTGCACGGCGTCGCGCCGGGCGTCGCGCTGTCGCTGGCGGGCACCTGCTTCTATTCGCTCTACATCATCGCGACGAGGGCGCTGACCGGCGTCGACGCGCCGCGCACGACGATGTTCTATTCGAACATGTTCGGCGCGCTGGCGCTGGCGCCGGCGATGCCATTTGTCTGGACGCCGCCGTCAGCGTCGCTGTTGCCGGTGCTGGCGCTCGTCGCCTTCGCCGCCTCGTTCGGCCACTGGCTGCTGATTCTGGCCTATCAGCGCGCGCCGGCGGCGATCCTGGCGCCGTTCTCCTACACGCAGATCGTGTTCATGGCGGCGGCCGGCTATCTGCTGTTCAACGAGACGCCAGGCCCCTCGACCTTCCTCGGCGGCGCGATCGTCATCGCCTCGGGCCTCTACCTGCTCTATCGCGAACAGGTTCGGCGGGGCTGAAGGCTCACACGGCGACCGAGTGGCGCGCCGTCGCCGAGGCGCGCAGGCGCGCATCGAACGCGGCGGCGGCGAGCCTGACGAAGGGCCTGCCCGCCTCGGTCATGACGACGACGCGGGCGGCGCGGTCATGATTCAGCACATGGTCGCGCGCCAGCGCGTCGAGATCGGCGAGCGCATCGTCGAAGGCGGCGGCGTCGCCGGTCAGGTCCGCGGCGCGGGCGCCGTAATCGACGCGGAAGTCGCACATCAGGCGCTCGATCAGCTCGCCGCGGGCGCGATCCTCGTCGGTGAGTTCAATGCCGCGCACAACCGCCATGCGTCCGGCCTCGACGGCGCGCGACCAGCCGCCGACGTCCGGCGCGTTCTGCACGAAGCCCTGCGGCAGGCGACCGATCGAGGAGGCGCCGAGACCGAGCAGGGCGTCGGCGTCGTCGACCGTATAGCCCTGGAAGTTGCGGCGCAGGCGACCTTCGGCCTGGGCGATCGCCATCGGATCGTCGGGCTTTGCGAAATGATCGAGGCCGATGGCGACATAGCCGGCCTCGACCAGCGTATCGAGCGCCGCCTTGGCCTGGGCGATGCGCTCGGCCGCGCCGGGCAGGGCGGAAGCGTCGATCAGGCGCTGATGCGTCTTGAACCAGGGCACATGCGCATAGCCGAAGATGGCGAGGCGCGAGGGGTCGAGCGCGGCCGCCTTGCGCGCGGTCTCCTTCACGTCGGCCAGACTCTGATGCGGCAGGCCGTACATCAGATCGAGATTGATCGCCGCGATGCCGGCGCCGCGCAGCAGTTCGACGGCGCGGGCGACGATGTCGTAGGGCTGCAGGCGGCCGATCGCCAGCTGCACGTGCAGACTGAGATCCTGCACGCCGAGGCTGGCGCGGGTGACGCCGCCTTTGGCCAGCGCCTCGACCAGAGGCTGATCGACGGTGCGCGGATCGAGCTCGATCGCGTGCTCCTGAATGCGCGACAGGTCGAACCGCTCGGCGATCGCCGTGGCGAGGCGCAGGAAGCGCGTCGGGCCGAGCATGCTCGGCGTGCCGCCGCCCCAATGGATGTGACGCACGTCGCGGGCCGGCGAACGGCGCGACAGCGCGTCGATCTCGGCGAGCAGCGCGTCGGTATACTCGTCGAGCGGCTCCTGCCGGCGGATCGCCTTGGTGTGGCAGCCGCAATAGGTGCAGATCGACGAGCAGTAGGGCACGTGCAGATAAAGCGACAGAGTCGCGTCCGGCGCGAGCGCGGCGAGCCAGCCCTCGGCGACGGTGGCGTCGACCGCCGCGGAGAAATGCGGGGCGGTCGGGTAGCTGGTGTAGCGCGGCGCCGATTTTTCGGCGAGCGCCAGCGCGGCGGCGGGGCGGACGGGCTCGGTCATGGCCTCTTTTCGCCCGGCCGCGCGGGTCGGGCCTTGACCGAGGTCAAGTCGGCCGGGAGGTCGGCGCCGGCGGAGCGGTTTTTCCCGACCTGCGGCGTTGCCTGGCCGCGTGCGTGCGCTAGTCTCGGCACGCATCCGATCGGCGGGAGGACCGCATGTTCATGCGCTGCGCCAGCCTCGCTGTCGTCGTTCTGGCGGCGCCCGCCGCAGCGCAGGACTGTCGGCCGGCGCCGAAGGCCGATCTGACGCGCTGCAATTTCGCCGGCGCGGGGCTGGAGAACGCCGACCTGCGCGAGGCGCGGCTCGACGGCGTCGATCTCTCCGGCGCCAATCTGAAATGGGCGAATCTGCGCGGCGCAAGTCTCAAGGGCGCAAAGCTCGCCGGGGCCGATCTGTTCCACGCCAAGTTCGACCGCGCCGATCTCGCCGGCGCCGACCTGACGAAGACCTATCTGTTCGGCGCCAATCTGATCGAGACGAGCGCGGTCGGCGCGGATTTCTCCGGCGCCAACATGAAGGACATCCTGATGGAGGGGGCCGACCTGTCGCAGGCGAACCTCGCAGGCTGCTACATGTTCCGCGCCGTGGTCAGCGGCGGCAAGCTCATCGGGGCGCGGCTCGCCGGGGCGCAGATGGTCGGCGCCGACGCCGAGAACGCCGATTTCAGCGGCGCCGATCTGAAGGCCGCCAAACTCTCCGGCGCGACGCTGCACGGGGCGCGCTTCGACGACGCCGATCTCGACGGCGCCGATCTCGCCAACGCCGCCGGCGCGGACTGGGCGAAAGCGAAGACGCCGCCCGTCGCCGAGGCGAACCGCGACGACCGCGGCTTCAACCGGATGCTGCGCGACCCGACGCAGGGGCGGTGAGGGCGGTCGCCCCTCAGCCCGTCTTCACCGCATTCGCCTGCGCCACGAAATCCGAGAGCATCGGCACATAGTCCTCGCCGCGGCCGGCGGCGACGGCGAGGGCGTAGCTGTTCTTGACCGCGTTGCCGACCGGATTGGCGAGGCCGACGGCGTCGGCCATCGACTCCAGATACTTCATGTCCTTGCAGGCGTTCGACAGCGTGAATTTGTGCGCCTCGCGGTCGCCTTCGAGCACGTAGCGGAAGAAGGTCTGGTAGAAGCCGCAATCCATGCGGCTGCCGCGCAGGACGCTGTCGAAGGTCTGCGGGCTGATGCCGGATTTCTGCGCCAGAGCGAGGGCCTCGGCGTAGATCGCGCCGTAGCCCATCGCCAGAAAATTGTTGAGCAGCTTCATCTTGTGGCCGGCGCCGACGGGGCCGACGCGCACCACTTTCGCCGCCCAGCATTCGACGACCGGGCGCAGGCGCTCGAAGGTCTGCTCGTCGGCGCCGATCATCGCGCCGAGCTGGCCGGCCTCGGCCTGGGTCGGCGTGCCGTTCAGCGGCGCGTCGACGAAGGCGACGCCCTTCGGCGCGAGTTCGGCGGCGAGCGCCATGGTCGAGTTCGGGTCGGAGGTCGAGCAGTCGGCGACGATCAGGCCGGGCCGGGCGGCGGCGGCGATCCCGTCCGCCCCGCGCACGGCCGCCTCGACCTGCGGCGAGCCGGTGACGCACAAGAAGATCACGTCGGAGGCCCTGGCCACCTCGGCCGGCGTCTTCGCCTCGACGGCGCCCTTGGCGATCAGGTCTTCGACGGGCTTGCGGTTGCGGTGGCCCATGATCGTCAGGGCATGGCCTTTGGCGCGGATGTTGGCGGCCATGCCGTGGCCCATCAGACCCACACCGATGAAACCGACCCGCGTCGTCGCAGCCATCGCCCGATCCTCCTTCGCCGCGGCGCCGCGGATGGTCCGACTTGGCGCCGTCGGGGGACGCGGTTCTCATCGATTATGTCGGGGAGCGCGACCCCCGCCCGGGGCGGCGGGCGCGCCTCGGGGGGAACGTCGATGTCCGTCGAGAGCGGCGGCAAGCGCCAGGGCGCCGGGCAGCCGGTGACGCTGCAGATCATCGCGGCCGAGCTCGGCGTTTCGACCGCGACGGTCTCGCTGGCGCTGCGCGGCAATCCGGCGGTGGCCGAGGCGACGCGCGAGCGCGTGCAGGCGCAGGCGCGGGCGCTCGGCTATGTCTACAATCGCAGCGCCGCCAGCCTGCGCACGGCGAAGACGCACATCATCGCGGTGTGCGTGCACGACATCACCAGCCCGTATTTCGCCGAGATGCTGACCAGTATCGAGGACGTCGCCTCGGCGGCCGGCCGCACGCTGCTGCTCGGCACCTATGGCGAGAGTCTCGAGCGCCAGCGCCGGCTGTTGCAGTCGTTTCGCGAATACCGGCCGGACGGCGTCATCCTGTGTCCGGCCGCCGGAACGCGGCCGGAGGATGTGCGGATGCTGACCGAGGCCGGCGCGCCGGTGGTGCAGCTGTCGCGCGAGATGGTCGGCGGCGGGCTCGATTTCGTCGGCTCGAACGACGCCGACGGCACCGCCAGGGCCGTCGCCCATCTCATTTCGCTCGGCCATCGCCGCATCGCCTATTTCGGCGGCAAGGACGAGGTCTCGACCGGGGCGCAGCGGCACGCCGCTTTCCTGGCGGCGATGCGCGCGCACGGGCTCGCGGCCGATCCCTCGGCGATCTTTCCCGGCTGGGGGCGGCGCGAGACGGGGCTGGCGGCGGTCGAGCAGGCGCTGGCGCGGGCCGAACCGCCGACGGCGGCGGTGTGCTTCAACGATCTGACCGCCTTCGGCGCGATGCTCGGCCTCTACCGGCTCGGCAAGCAGCCGGGCCGGGATTTCTCGCTCGTCGGCTATGACGACGTGCGCGAGGCGAGCCAGTGGGCGCCGCCGCTGACGACGCTGGCGCACGAAACCGATCCGGGCCGCGCCGCGGCCGAACTGCTGCTCGCCCGCATCGCCGATCCGGCGCGGGCGGCGCAGCGCCTCGCCCTCACGCCGGTGCTGCGGGTGCGCGGCACGACGGCGGCGCCGCGGGCTTGAAGCGGCTCTCCGCGGTCATCGCGAGGAGGCGAAGCCGACGACGCGATCCACCCCGGACGTCGGGCGCATCGGACCGGTGGATCGCTTCGCTGCGCTCGCGATGACGGCGAGGAGCGCTGCGCCTCACCGCGCCGTGTTCGCCGCGGTCTGGCCGAAGAGCACCTTTTTCGCCTCGTCCGACATCGGGGGCTGGGCCGGATTGATCTCCTCGGCGCGGGCGTAGGCGCGCTCGACGGCGGGGCGGGCGCGGATCGACTCGAACCAGCGCTTCACATTGGGGAAGTCGTCGAGGTTCTGGCTCTGGCGCTTGTGCGAAACGATCCAGGGGTAGCAGGCCATGTCGGCGATCGAATAGGCGCCGGCGATGAAGTCGCGCCCCGCGAGGCGGCGGTCGAGCACGCCGTAGAGACGATTGGTCTCTTTCACGTAGCGGTCGATCGCGTAAGGGATCTTTTCGGGCGCGTAGACCGAGAAGTGATGGTTCTGCCCGGCCATCGGGCCGAGCCCCGCCATCTGCCAGAACAGCCATTCGAGCGTCGACGCGCGGCCGCGCAGGTCGGCCGCGATGAACTGCCCCGTCTTCTCGGCGAGATAGAGCAGGATCGCGCCGGATTCGAACATGGAGACCGGCGCGCCGCCGTCGGCCGGCGCGTGATCGAGGATCGCGGGAATGCGGTTGTTCGGCGCGATCTTCAGAAAGTCCGGCGCGAACTGTTCGCCCTTGCCGATGTTGACGGGGATCAGCCTGTAGGCAAGGCCCGCCTCCTCGAGGAAGATCGTGATCTTGTGGCCGTTCGGCGTCGTCCAGTAGTAGAGATCGATCATGGCGCGTCCCTGCGAAAGGCGCGCATCCTGCCGCGCGCCGCCGCGTCTGTCATCTCACCGCGGCGTGAGCGGGGCGCCGTCACATCACCAGCTTCACGAGCGTCCAGCCGACGAGGCAGCCGACGCCGACGCCGATCAGGCCGGGAATGATGAAGCTGTGGTTGATGACGAAGCGGCCGATGCGCGTCGTGCCCGAGCGGTCGAAGCCGATGCAGGCGAGATCGCTCGCATAGGTCGGCAGGATGAAATAGCCGTAGGAGGCGGGCAGGAATGCGATCATCACTTTCGGATCGACGCCGAGCTGCACGCCGAGCGGGGCGATCGCGGCGATCGCCGCGGCCTGGCTGTTGACCAGCTTGGAGACGACGAACAGCACCAGCGCATAGGTCCAGGGCTGCGTCTTCACGACATCGGCGAGGTTCGTCCTGATCAGCTCGAAATGCGCCTGGAAGAACGTGTCGGCCATCCAGGCGACGCCGAACACCGAGATGATCGCCACCATGCCGGCCTTGAACACGCCGCCATCCGGAATTTTCTGCGCCGGCACGCGGGCGAGCACGAAGATCAGCGCGCCGGCGGTCAGCATCATCATCTGGATCGCCAGATTCATCGACAGCGGCCGCGGCGGCTTGCCGAAGGCGGGCCGCAATTCGGGGAAGGCGCCGAGCGCCACCACGACGGCGATGGCGGCGAAGAAGATCCACACCGAGAGATAGGCCTCGCGCGGAAACGTCTTGTCGAGCAGCGTAGCGCTCTCGCCATAGACGAAGGCGCGCTGTTCGGGATCGGCGATCTTCGCCTGGAATTGGGCGTCGGCGTCGAGATCGGCGCCGCGGCGCATGCTCCACAGCGCGGCGACGATCACGCCGACGAAGGTCGCCGGAATGCTGATCGCCAGAAGCTGCACAAGGCTGACGGGCAGGGGCGACTTGGCGAGGATCGCCACCATCGAGGCGGTGGCGACCGACACGGGCGAGGCGCAGATGCCGATCTGCGAGGCGACGGAGGCGACCGCCATCGGCCGTTCGGGACGCACGCCCTGCTTGATCGCCACGTCATAGATGATCGGGAACATCGTGTAGACGACGTGGCCGGTGCCGCACATCAGCGTCAGCGCCCAGGTGGTGATCGGGGCGAGCAGCGTGATCTGCGCCGGGTGGCGGCGCAGCAGCCGCTCGGCGGCGCGCATCATCACGTTGAGGCCGCCGGCGGTCTGCAGCACCGAGGCGCAGGCGATCACCGCCAGAATGGTCAGCAGCACGTCGACCGGGGGATGGCCCGGCGCGAGATGGAACAGGAAGACGAAAGCCAGCAGACCGACGCCGCTGATCAGGCCGAGCCCGTAGCCGCCGTAATGGGCGCCGGCGAACAGACAGGCCAGAATGATCAGGAATTGCGTGAGAATAAGCGCATCCATGCGCGGCCCCCCGACCTCGACAAGAGAGGTGAAAGCTAGAGAGGGGCGTCCGGGCGCGCCATGCGCAGGGTCAATGACGACCTGTCCGGTCGGCGAGGCGCATTCAGCGCTCGAGGCCCATGACGAGCTTCAGGCGGCGGGAGAAACCGTAGATGTCGTCGCGCAGCTGCAGGCGGCCGGCGTCGTCGACGAAGGCGGTGAAATACTGCAGATGCACAGGCAGGCGGCGGGGCAGATGCACGGTGCGCTCAGCCCCGCCGATCATGCGGCGCACGCGCTCCTCGCTCCAGCCGGCGTCGCGGCCGAGCACGACCTCGGCGAGCTTCAGCGGCTGGTCGACGCGCACGCAGCCATGGCTGTAGGCGCGCCGCTCATGCGCGAACAGCGCGCGCGAGGGCGTGTCGTGCAGATAGACCGCGTGCTGGTTCGGGAACATGAACTTGATGCGGCCGAGCGCGTTGCGCTCGCCCGGCGGCTGGCGGACGATGATCTGCGAGCCCTTGCGCGTCACCTCGTAGCCGCGTTTGGTGTAGTAGTCCGGATCCTCGGCGAGGCGCGGCGCCATTTCTTTCTTGATGATCGAGGGCGGCACGTTCCAGTAGGGATTGACGATCAGGAACTGCATGACGTCGGAGAAGACCGGCGTCGGCGTGTCCGGCTTGCCGACGACGACGCGGGCGCGGTGGACGATGTCGTCGCCGTCGCTGACCTTCAGCGAGAAATCTGGAATGTTGACCTCGATGCGCTGCGCGCCGAGATCGCGCGGCAGCCAGCGCCAGCGCTCCATATTGGCGAGCAGTTCATTCTCGAGCCGCGACGGCTCGCCGCCGGACAGCGCGGCGATGGTGCGCGGCGTGAGGTGCCCGGAGGCCGGCAGGCCGTTCGCCTTCTGAAAGTCGGCGATCGCCGAGGCGATGCGCGTGTCGTAGATGAGTTCGCCCTGCGGATCGGTCGGCGCGGCCTCCAGGCCGAAGCGCGAGCGGATCAGCGGCACGCGCGGATCACGCATGCCGACGCGCAGCGTCGGGCCGACGGGGATCGGCGCGGCGGCTTCGGGCGCCGTGCGGCGCTCCTGACGCAGTTCGATCAGCTTGGCGCGCAGCGCGCGGTAGCCGGCATGGGGCGGGTTGAAGGCGAGCAGCGCCTCGCCCGCATCGTCGGCCTGCGCGACGGCGGCGAGGATCGCCTCGGGCGCGGCGACCTCGGGTTTCGCCGTGATCAGCGAGGAGACGCGCTGCGGATCGATGCGGCCGCCGCTCGCCTGACGGCCATAGGCGACGATCGCCTCGGACAGGCGCAGTTCGGCGAGGGCCGGGCCGTCGGCGCCATGGCCGGTCGGAGAAGGCAGCGGCCAGGCGGCGAGGTCGAGCCCGTCGTCGGCGGCGCGCGCCAGGCGGGCGAGCGCGGATCGGGCGGCCGGGGTGAAGTCGCCCCCGGCGACCCAGAGCGGGGCGAAGCCGCGCGCCTCGTAGAAAGCGCGCAGCGCCTCGCGTTCGCGGCGTTGCGCGGCGGGGGCGCCGGCGAGGCCGGCCAAGGCGGCGCGCAACGCCTCGGGCGTCGGCGCGGCGACCGTCAGGGTCGGCGCGGGGAGCTGCGGGGCGGCCGGGGCGGGCGCCTCGGCCTGCCGGGCCGGCGCGGCGTCCGGCGCCGGCGGGTCGAGCGACGCCACGGCCGGGCCGGGCGCCTCGAACAGGAAGGGCGGCGGCGCCCCGGGCGGCGACAGCGCGGCGATCACGCCGGCGTCGGCCGGCGGGCGGAAGGGCAGCGGCGGCGGAAGCGAGGGCTGCTCCATCACGTGGAAGATCGGCGCGCCGGCGAGCGGGGGCGGCGGCAGCGCGAAATCGGGCAGGGGCAGGAGTTCGGCCGGCGGGGCCAGAACCGGCGGCGGCGGCGGCAGGTCGAGCGCGACATCGTCGGCGCGCAGCGGCGCGGCGGCGGCGCACAGCGCCGCGATCGCGGCGATCCCGCGCCAACCGGCCGCCGCCTTCCGTCCCCCGGGCCTGCCGGCGTCGTTCATGCTCGTCTCCGCGCGCCGCGCGGCGCACTTCCCATCAAGAGCGGAAATTCTAGCCGATCAAGGGGCTGCGGCGCGTGCGCCAGCGCACCGGCGCCGGCGGCGGCCCGGCGTTGCGCGGCGGCCACAGGTCAGGCGGCCGCGTCGTCGGCCTCGCCGAGGCCGAGCTCCTTCATCTTGCGATAGAGGGTGGAGCGGCCGATGCCGAGCTTGCGCGCCACTTCCGACATCTGGCCGCGATAATGGGCGATGGCGAAGCGGATGGTCTCGGCCTCCATCTCCTCGATGCGGCGCACGTCGCCTTTCTCGTCGAGCAGGCGCAGGACGTTGGGATCGCGCACCTCGACGCGCACGACCTCGCGTTCGGGCGCGGGCGCGGCCGGGCTCGCCGGGGCGAGCGGCACGCGCACCTCGAAGCCCTCGACCTGCTGGGCGATCTGCGGGAATTCGGCGACGGTCAGTTCGTCGCCGTCGGCCAGCACGACGGCGCGGAAGACGGCGTTCTCGAGCTGGCGGACATTGCCCGGCCAGTCGTAGCGCGCCAGCAGCGCGGCGGCCTCGGCGGAAAGGCCGCGGATGCGCTTGCCCTCCTCGGCGGCGAAGCGGGCGGCGAAGCGCCGGGCGATCTCGACGACGTCGTCGCGGCGGGCGCGCAGCGGCGGCACGGTGATCGGGAAGACGTTCAGCCGGTAATAGAGGTCCTCGCGGAACCGGCCCTGCTTGACGTGCTCGATCAGGTTGCGGTTGGTCGCCGAGATCAGGCGGATGTCGACCTTCACCGGGCGACGGGCGCCGACCGGATCGACCTCGCCCTCCTGGATGGCGCGCAGCAGCTTGACCTGCATGTCGAGCGGCAGTTCGCCGACCTCGTCGAGGAACAGCGTGCCGCCATGCGCCTCGACGAATTTGCCGGCATGCTTCTCGGCGGCGCCGGTGAAGGCGCCCTTCTCGTGGCCGAACAGGATCGATTCGACGAGGTTTTCCGGCAGCGCGCCGCAATTGACGGTGATGAAGGGCTTGCCGCGCCGGTCAGAGGCGCCCTGGATGGCGCGGGCGATCAGCTCCTTGCCGACGCCCGATTCGCCCTCGATGAGCACCGGGATGGCGGATTTGGCGGCGCGTTCGCCGAGGCGAATCACCCGCTCCATCACCTCCGAGCCGGTGACGATGTCCTTGAAGCCGAGCGTGCCGGTCGCCTTCTTGGCGAGGCGGCGGACCTCCTCCTCGAGCGCGTCGAAGCGCAGGGCGTTCTTGATCGACACGGCGAGGCGCTCGGCCCCGACCGGCTTGACGACGAAATCGACCGCCCCGGCGCGCATCGCCGAAATCACGGTCTCGATCGAGCCGTGCGCGGTCTGCACGATCACCGGCAGCGAGGCCTTCTGCTCGCGCAGGCGGCCGAGCACGCCCATGCCGTCGAGATCGGGCATCACCAGATCGAGAATCAGCAGCTGCACCGGGGGCTGGTCAGCCGCGCCGAGCCGGGCGAGAGCGGCCTCGCCGCCGTCCAGCGTCTCGGCCTCGTAGCCGAATCGGCGCACCATCGCCTCCAGCAGGCGGCGCTGGACGGGGTCGTCGTCGACAATCAGCACTCTTGCAGTCATCGGGCCTCTGCGGCGCGCGCGGCGCAGGCGCCGCTTCGTTCGGGCATGATGTTGGCCGGTCAGGGTAAACGCCGGCTTAATGCCGGCGCCGGAACGGGACAGAAGGGCGCGCGGCGGCCCGCCCGGTTGATCCCGGCGCGTCGGCGGCCGATATGGTATCGAGCCCGACCGTCGCAGGACCCCGCACCGCATGGCCACGCCCGCCGCCGCCGATCTCGGCCCGCTGCCCGAATGGAATCTCGCCGATCTCTATTCCGGCATGGACAGTCCGGACTTCCGGGCCGATCTCGAGCGCGGCGTCGCCCTGTGCAAGGATTTCGCCGCCGAGTTCCGCGGCCGGGTCGCGGCGCTCGCCGCCGGGCCTGACGCCGGGATGCGGCTTTCGGCGGCGATCGCCCGCTACGAGGCGATCGAGGACCTGCTCGGGCGGGTGATGTCCTATGCCGGGCTGCTCTATGCCGGCGACACGACCGACGCGGCGCGCGCCAAGTTCTACGGCGACGCGCAGGAGAAGGTCACCGAGGCGTCCTCCGACCTGTTGTTCTTCACGCTCGAACTGAACCGGCTCGACGACGCCGCGCTCGACGGGCTCGCCGCCGAGGGCCAGCTGGCGCATTGGCGGCCCTGGCTCGAGGACATCCGCCGCGAGAAGCCGTTTCAGCTCGACGACCGGCTGGAGCAGCTGTTTCACGAGAAATCCGTCACCGGCCGTTCGGCCTGGAACCGGCTGTTCGACGAGACCATCGCCGGCCTGCGATTCAAGATCGGCGAGGAGGAGCTGACGCTCGAGCCGACGTTGACGCGGATGCAGGACAAGGACGAGCGCGTGCGCAAGGGCGCCGCCGAAGCCGTGGCCGCCACGCTCGGGGAAAACCTGCGCGTCTTCGCGCTGATCACCAACACGCTCGCCAAGGACAAGGAAATCTCGGACCGCTGGCGCGGCTTCTCAGACGTCGCGGCCTCGCGCCATCTCGCCAATCGCGTCGAGCCGGAGGTGATCGAGGCGCTGGTGAGCGCGGTGACGGCGGCCTATCCGCGCCTGTCGCATCGCTACTACCGGCTCAAGGCGCGCTGGTTCGGCAAGGAGGCGCTCGATCACTGGGATCGCAACGCGCCGCTGCCGCAATCGCCGACGCGCGTCTATCCCTGGCGCGACGCGCGCGGCCTCGTGCTCGAGGCCTATGCCGGCTTCTCGCCGAAAATGGCCGACATCGCGCAGCGCTTCTTCGACGAGCGCTGGATCGACGCGCCGGTGAGGCCGGGCAAGGCGCCGGGCGCCTTCGCCCATCCGACCGTGCCGTCGTCGCATCCCTACGTGTTGCTCAACTATCAGGGCAAGCCGCGCGACGTGATGACGCTCGCCCATGAACTCGGGCACGGCGTGCATCAGGTGCTCGCCGCGCCGAACGGCGCCCTGATGGCGCCGACGCCGCTGACGCTGGCCGAGACCGCCTCCGTTTTCGGCGAGATGCTGACCTTCCGCAAGCTCATGGCGGCGACGTCCGATCCGATCGAGAAGCGCGCGATGCTGGCCTCGAAGGTCGAGGACATGCTCAACACGGTGGTGCGGCAGATCGCCTTCTACTCGTTCGAGCGCAAGCTGCATCTGGCGCGGCGCGAGGGCGAGTTGACGGCCGAGCAGATCAGCGAATTGTGGATGAGCGTGCAGGGCGAGAGCCTCGGGCCGGCGATCCGGCTCGGACCGGGCTACGAGACGTTCTGGGCCTACATCCCGCATTTCGTGCATTCGCCGTTCTATGTCTACGCCTACGCCTTCGGCGATTGCCTCGTGAACTCGCTCTACGGCGTCTACGAGAAGGCCGCGGACGGATTCGTCGAACGCTATTTCGCGCTGCTCTCGGCCGGCGGCTCGAAGCCCTATGGCGAACTGCTGACGCCGTTCGGGCTCGATGCGCGCGATCCCGGCTTCTGGGCGATCGGGCTCGCCATGATCGAGGGCATGATCGAGGAGCTGGAGCAGGGCGAGGCGTGACGTTGCGGGGCGCCGGGCATTCATCAGCCGTCATGGCGAGGCGGCGAAGCCGACGAAGCTATCCACCGCGCCGCCGCGCCATGGATCGCTTCGCTGCGCTCGCGATGACGGCCTGGCGGTTGCGTGTGCGCTGAATGCGCCATGCGCGAGACCGATCTCTATCCGCCCGTCAAACGCTTCCTCGAGCGTCAGGGCTACGAGGTCAAGGCGGAGATCGGGGAATGCGACGTCGTGGCGCGGCGCGGCGACGAGCCGCCGGTCATCGTCGAACTGAAAGCGCGCATTTCGCTGCAGCTCGTGCTGCAGGGCGTCGACCGACAGGCGATGACCGACGCCGTCTATCTCTGCGTCGCCGCGCCGAAGCGGCGCGAGACGGCGGACATCGCCAAACTCTGCCGGCGGCTCGGGCTCGGGCTTCTGACCGTTCACCGCGGCTTCGTCGAGGCGCTCGCCGATCCCGCGCCGTATCGGCCGCGCAAGGACGTGCGGCGAACGGGGCTGCTGCTGAAGGAGTTCGCCCATCGCGTCGGCGATCCCAACGAGGGCGGGGCGGCGCGCCGGCGGCCGCTGATGACCGCCTACCGGCAGGATGCGCTGCGCTGCGCCCGTCATCTCGGCCGCGACGGGCCGACCAAGCTCGCGGCGCTGCGCGCGGCGACCGGGGTCGCGCGGGCGTCGGGCATCCTGCAGGACGACGTCTATGGCTGGTTCACCCGCGTCGAGCGCGGCGTCTATGCGCTGACGCCGAAAGGCGAGGCGGCGCTCGGCGAGTTCGCGGCGGCGCTGGCGCACATCTGATTGGCCTTGCCGCGCACATCAGATTGTTATACTATCTGTATAACTTGCGGAGGCGCCCGGCGATGAAGATCGAGGCGAAACGGATCGGCAATTCCACTGGTTTCGTGATTCCGCGTGAGGTCGTCGTCAGGCTCGGCATCGAGCAGGGAAAGTCATTTTTCCTCACCGAGACGGCGGATGGCGGCTTTCGCATCGCGCCCTACGATCCTGACTTCGAGCGCGCCATGACCGCTGTCGACGAACTGATGGACGAGTATCGCGATACTTTGCGCGCCCTTGCAAAATGACGGCGCCTCGCTGGCTGACGCTCGACGAGGTGACGGCCACGCACGACAAGCAGTTGCGTCGTTTCGGCGGTCCCGCCGGCATTCGCGACGCTGGCGCGCTGGAGAGCGCTCTGGCGCGACCGCGCAACAGATTCGCCTACGGCGAAGCCGATCCCGCCGCGCTTGCGGCGAGTTATGCCTTTGGTCTTGCGCGCAACCATCCCTTCGTGGACGGCAACAAGCGCGTCGCATTCCTGGCGATGATGATGTTCTTGCGGCTCAATGGAGTGAGGTTCGCTCCCGAACCTGCCGTTGCGGCGGCCATGATCCTGGCGCTTGCGGCAGGCGAGGTCAGCGAGGAGTCGCTGGCGCGCTGGATTCGCGACAACTGGCCGTCGGCCTGATCCGCCACCCTCAACCCGCCGCGCGCCGGCCGCACGCGATCAGCGCCAGCGCGGTGAGGTTCATGACAACCGCATAGAGCAACGCCGGGATCGTCAGGTCGCCACGGCCGAGCGCCGCCGTCGCCACGAAGATCGCCAGCGCGACATTCTGCAGGCCGGTCTCGATCATGATCGCGCGGCCCTGCGGCTCGGCCAGGCCCGCGGCCCGGGCGGCGAGCCAGCCGGCGGCGATCGCCGACAGGTTGAGCGCGGCGACGGCAAGACCCGCCTCGCGGGCATGGTCGAGCAGCGCGGCGCGGTTCTCCCAGAATGTCGCCAGCACGATCGCCGCGAAGACGAGGCGCGCGGCGCGATCGAAGGCGGCGCCGGCGCGGGCGACGAAACCCGGCGCGAGGCGGCGCGTCGCGAGGCCCGCGGCCAGCGGCAGGGCCGAGACGGCGAACATCGCCAGCGAGATTTTCAGCATGGCGGGCAGCGGCGCGCCGGCGCCGGCGCCGCCGAGCGACAGCGCAACGGGTATGGTGGCGAAGGCGACGAGACTCGTGACCAGAGTCATCGCCGTGGACAGCGCCGCGTCGGCGCTGGCGAGCAGGGCGGCGTAGTTCGAGGTGATGCCGCCGGGCGCGGCGGCGACGACGAGCAGGCCCGTCGCCAGAGCCGGCGGCAACGCCA